>CAYXZX010000089.1:0-11081 GCA_964469455.1 uncultured Rhodocyclaceae bacterium
CGCAGTTCGCCGAAGGCGAAGCGCTCGGCGAGATCGGCCACGATGTCCATCTGCTCGGCCGTGGCGTCGCCCGGCGCCCGGCCCGGCGCTTTCAGGGAAAGTGTCACGGCAGCGTAGCCCGGCTGGCGATGCGCGTGCGTGTTGGTCCGGATCCAGGCGGCAAACTCCTTGTCGAAGCGGCGCGAAAACTCGAAGCGGGCATCGAGCGGCTGCAGCGCTTCGTAGTCCGGCGGGGCGAAGTGGGCGGCGATGCGCTCGACCTCGTCATTGGTCAGCGTCTGGACGCCGCCGCGCAGGTGGCGCCACTCCGCCTCGACCTGGCGCGCCATTTCGTCGATGCCCAGCGACTGGACGAGGATCTTGATGCGCGACTTGTAGAGATTGTCGCGGCGGCCGTTCAGGTTATAGACGCGCAGCAGCGCCTCGGCATAGGTCAGCAGGTCCCGCCAGGGCAGGAAGTCGCGGACCACCTGGCCGATGAGGGGCGTGCGGCCCAAGCCGCCGCCCACCCAGACGCGAAAACCGAGCTGGTCGTGATCATCCCTGAGCAGTTCGAAGCCGAGATCATGGGTGCGAACGCTGGCTGCATCGTCGGGCCCGCCGGCGAACGCCACCTTGAACTTGCGCGGCAGGGCGACGAACTCGGGATGCAGGGTGGACCATTGCCGAAAGACCTCCGCCCACGGCCGCGGGTCGGCAACCTCGTTCGACGCGACGCCGGCCAGCGGATCGGTGGTGACGACGCGAATGCAACTGCCGGAACTCTGGATGGCGTGCATGTCCAACTTCGCCAGTTCGGCAAGGATGTCGGGCACTTGATCCACCCGCACCCAGTTGAGTTGGAGGTTGTGGCGCGTGCTGAAATGGCCGACGCCACGGTCGTAGGTGCGGGTGATCCGTGCCAGAAGACGCATCTGCCGCGCCGAGACCTGACCGTAGGGGATGGCGATGCGCAGCATGGGATTGTGACGCTGGAAATACAGGCCGTTCTGCAGGCGCAGCGGCCGGAACTGGTCTTCGCTCAGTTCGCCGGCCAGGTAGCGGCGCGTCTGGTCGCGGTATTGCGACACGCGCTCGGCGACGAGGCGCCGGTCTGAATCGTCATAGGTGTACATGCAAGGTTCCTCGCGATCTCGAAGGATTTCAGGCGGCGATCAGCTTGCCGCCGGCCAGCACCAGCATGCCGGCGAGGGTTGGGCGCAACAGCCGCTCCGGAATGCGGTGCGCGAGGTGGCTGCCGATCAGCACGCCGGGCAGCGAGCCGGCCAGCAGCGTCGCCAGCAACGTCCAGTCGATGCTGCCCAGCCACCAGTGGCCAAGGCCGGCCACCAGCGTCAGCGGCACGGCATGGGCTAGGTCGGCGCCGACGATGCGAATCGCCGCCAGGCCGGGATAGAGCAGCAGCAGCGCCGTGACGCCCAGCGCCCCCGCGCCGACCGAGGTCAACGCCACCAGCGAGCCGAGAATCGCGCCGACCAGCACCGTCGGCCACGCCCGGGTCGCCGCCGGCGCTGCCAGTGCTGCCGTCGTCGGCCCGGCACGCCGGCCGGCCCAAGCGAGCAGGCGGCGCCGGAACAGCAACACGCCGGCCGTCAGCAACAGCGCAACGCCGAGAAAGCTGGCAATGGTCTGCTGGGCGCCGCCGAGGCCGCCGGGCACGAGCTTGGCGACCAACAGCAGCGTCAGGAGGGCCGCCGGCAGGCTGCCGGCCGCGAGGCGCCGCACGATGATCCAATCGACGCGGCCCCGCCGGGCATGCACCCAGGTTCCGCCCGATTTGGTGATCGCCGCGTAGAGCAGATCGGTGCCGACGGCCGTGGCTGGCGCCACGCCGAACAGCAGGACCAGCAAAGGCGTCATCAGCGCGCCGCCGCCCACGCCGGTAACGCCGACTATGGCGCCGACCGCGAAGCCGGAAAAGATTTGTGCGATATCCATGCTGAGCCTGATGTCCGGAAATTGAGCGATTTCGGCGCATCGTAGCGACTGACTTTCGGCGTGAAAAATACTTTATAGTCACATTCATATAACCCGTAGCTATATATGAACCTTCAGCAGTTGCGCTACCTGCACGAAATCGCCCGCCGTGGCCTGAATGTTTCGGAGGCGGCGGCGGCACTTTTTACGTCGCAACCGGGCGTCTCGAAACAGGTACGCCTGCTGGAAGAAGAACTGGGCGTGACGATTTTCGAGCGCAGCGGCAAGCGGTTTACCGGCATCACCGAACCGGGGCGACAGGTACTCGACATCGTCGACCGCATGCTCGACGACGCCCGCAACCTCAAGCGGGTCGGCGAGGAATATGCCGGCGAGGCGAGCGGCACGCTGGACGTGGCGACGACCCACACCCAGGCGCGCTACCTGCTTCCGCCGATCGTCAAGCGCTTCATGGCGCGCTACCCGCGCGTACGCTTGCGGCTCCATCAGGGCAATCCGCACCAGGTCGCCGACTGGGTCGCCACCGGTGATGCCGACCTCGGCATTGCCACGGAAGCGCTGGCGGGCGCGGCCACGCTGGTCACCCTGCCCTGCTACCGCTGGTCGCACATCCTGGTCGCGCCGCGCGGCCATCCCCTGGACAATGCTGTTCCGATCACGCTGGCCCGGCTCGCCGAATGGCCGCTGATCACCTACGACCCAACCTTCACCGGCCGTGCCCGCATCGACCAGGCCTTCGAACGGGCCGGCATCGCGCCCAATATCGTGCTCACCGCCGTCGATTCGGACGTGATCAAGACCTATGTCGAACTGGGCCTGGGCATCGGCATCATCGCCGAAATGGCCTTCGATCCGGCGCGCGATGCCGGCCTGACGGCCATCGCCTCGGAACACCTGTTCGAGGCAAGCACGACGCGGCTGGGCATCCGGCGCGGCAGCTGGCTGCGCCGTTTCGACTATGAATTCATTGAACTGTTCGCCCCGCAACTCACCCGACGCATCGTGGACATGACGTTGAAGGGCGGCGGCGAGGACCCCGGGCTATAGCGCCCGCCGGTACGCCTTCACTGGTCGGACGAGCCCTGCGCGGCCCACAGATGGGCTGCCATCAGGGCGCGCCACGGCGAAAACGCCGACAGCCAGTCGCGCGCCTGGGCTTCGCCGATTTTTCCGGTCACATCGAGCAGGCCCTGCAGGCCGCGTCGCACCGCCACGTCGCCGTGCAGCGAGCCGTCGAGCCAGCCGAAGCCCCTGAGCAGCGTGTAATCGACTGTCCATGGGCCGATGCCGCGCACGGCGAGCAAGCGCTCGCGCGCCAGCGCAGCCGGGAGAACTTCCAGCCAGTCATCGAGCGGCAGCGACCGATCCATGGCCTGACGCGCAACGGCGAGCAACGCGGCCGCCTTGGCGCCGGAATACCCGGCCAGCCGCAGCGTTTCCTCGCCCAGCGCCGCAACCCGGCGGGCATCCGGATAGCAACACAAACCGCTCGAGTGCCGCGCGCCGCTGGCGGCAATCAGCTTGCGCCGTACCGCCACCGCAGCCTTGACGCTGACCTGCTGGCCCGTAATCGCCCAGGTCAGGGCCTCGAACGGCGTCGCCGCCACCGGCACGCGCAGGCCGCGATGGCGCTCGATCAGGCGGCCAACCGTCGGATGGTGGATGAATTTCCTTTCGAAACCGTCGACATCCTGATCCAGGCCCAGCATCCGCCGCATCAGCCGCTCGAGCGCCGGCGCGCCCGAAGAACCGGCCTGGCCATCGACATCGAGTTCAGCCTCGACGGCGCTCGACAAGAAGCGCAAAGTCAGCCGTGCCGGCACGCCGTTCCAGATGATGCCCTTGTCCAGGCGGTCGCCGGCTACCCGTTCCGCCACTTCCTGAGGGTCGCGCCGATGGAAGGCCAGGATATCGCTGGGCCTGAAGCGACGCGGCAGCGGCATGGCGCAGCGCAATCCGCGGCTCAAGGCGTCAGGCGCCGGGGAATGAGGCGTCGAAGCTGGCGGCCAAAAAGTTCGCGGAAACGCGGGCTATGCATGCAGGCGCCCCCGGCCAGACCGACGACGCAACCGAGCGCGGTATCAAAGAAGCGCGACTGCAGCATGATCATCGGCGAACTGCCGCCAATGCCGCTGGCTTCGGCCAGCAGCAAGGTCAGCGGCGTGATGAAGACGACGGCCAGTCCGTAGTGACGCACCACGAGGGTTTCGATCAGGAAAGTCAGCGCGGTCAACAACAGCGCTACATGCCAGTGGCCGAGAGGCAGCGCCAGCAATCCCAGCGACAGCAGCAGGCCGACGGCGGTGCCGGCGATGCGCTGCAGCTGCTTGTTCCAGACCGCACGCAGCGACATTTCCTGCATGACCGCGAGGCAGCTCACCGGCACCCAGTAGGGCCGCTCGAGTTGCAATACCTGCGCCAGCGCCAGCGAAACGGCAACCAATACGCCGATCACGACGGAGTCGAGCACCACGTAGTCGAACGTGGCGACCGGTGGCGCCGCCACCGGCTGGGGCGCCTGCAGGCGCAGGATATGCACGCTGTAGAAGAACGCGATCAGGACGGCGAGCAAGCCGCCCATGGCGAACAGCCCGACCCGCAGCGGAATCTCAAGCACCTCGCCGGGTGTATAGGCGGCAATCGCTGCCGCCATCACGAAAAACAGGCTGCCCGGCGGCCCGATCCGGTAGTAGCGCAACACCATGGTCGCCAGGATGGTGGTGAACGCCAGCAGGACCACGATCAGCGGTGGAAAGAAATGGCTCATCACCCCCAGTGCATGGCACGCGGTCATGCCGAATGCGCAGGCCATGAGCCAGACCATGCGGTGATGCAACGGCGTGCGCGGCATATAGACGAAGACCAGCCCGCCCAGCGACGAGATCAAGCCGTAGTCGAGGCGGCCGAACCAGGCACCGACCATGAGCGGCAGACCGGAGGCCAGGGCGGCGCCGAATGGCATCTGCCAGCGACGATCACTGGCATTGACGGTGGCGAACTGGCGCCATTCCGAGCGCACCAGCGCCAGGAACCGGGCCCGGGCATTCCCGGCGCTCAAGGAAGAACCCCGGCTCCGGTTGGCTGGAATGCGGGGTCGCTCACGATGCGGCGCAGTCGAATCGACTGCCGACCGCGAGGGAAAATCCGCGCAGCAGGTCGACCACCGGCAGGCGCTTGCCGCCGGGCTTCTGGGCCTCGCCGACACGAAGGAAACCAGCCCCGCAGGCGATGACGATACCCTGGCCGTCGGCGGACACCACCGTGCCCGGCACGCCGGTTCCCGGCTCGGCAACCGCAGTCCAGAGCTTGAGGGTCACGCCATCGACCACCCCGGCGGCGCCGGGAAACGGATCGAAAGCCCGGATGCGTCGTGCCAGTTCGTCGGCCGGTCGATTGAAATCGAGCATGGCTTCGGCCTTGTCGATCTTGTTGGCGTAGGTGACACCTTCCGCCGGCTGCGGCACGGCCTTCAATTCATCGAAGCGCTTCAGGGCATCGACCACCAGACGCGCACCGAGCGCGGCCAGCTTGTCGTGCAGCCTCGCGGCATTGTCGTCCGGCGCGATCGGCAGGCTTTCCCGAAGCAGCATGGGCCCGGAATCCAGCCCCGCCTCGACGCCCATGATGGTGACGCCGGTCTCGGCATCGCCGGCCTCGATGGCGCGCTGGATCGGCGCCGCGCCGCGCCAGCGCGGCAGCAGCGAGGCATGGATGTTGAGGCAGCCCAAGCGCGGGATGTCGAGCACCGCCTGCGGCAGGATCAAGCCGTAAGCGGCAATCACCAGCACGTCGGGCGCCGCGGCGATGATGGCCTGGTGCGTCGCCGGATCCTTCAGCCGTTCCGGTTGGTGCACGGCGATGCCGTGCCGGACCGCAAGCTGCTTGACCGGGCTGGGCTGGAGCTTCTGCCCGCGTCCCGAGGGCCGGTCCGGCTGCGTGAGTACCAGCGGCACTTCGAAGCCGGCCTCAATGATCGCCCGTAGCGCCAGCCTTGCAAACTCCGGCGTGCCGCCGAAACTGACTTTCACGCAGTGATTCTCGCCTTCTTGGCCAGCTTGGCCTTGATGCGGTTCTGTTTGAGCATGGAGAGATACTCGACGAACACCTTGCCCTGCAGGTGATCCATCTCATGTTGCACGCAGACCGCCAGCAAGTCCTCGGCCTCGAGCTCGAATGGCATGCCGTCGAGGCCGAGGGCGCGCACCTTGACCTTCTGCGAACGCTTGACCGTTTCGTAGATGCCCGGCACCGAAAGACAGCCCTCCTCGCCTTCGCATTCGCCGTCGCGCGCAAGGATTTGCGGATTGATCAAGGTCAGCAGCTTCGACTTGTCCTCGGAGACGTCTATGACGATCAGCTGTTCGTGCACGTTCACCTGCGTCGCGGCGAGACCGATGCCAGGGGCTTCGTACATGGTCTCGGCCATGTCGGCGGCGAGTTGGCGGATGCGATAGTCCACCACGGCCACCGGCTTCGCCTTGGTGTGGAGCCGGGGATCGGGATAGCGCAAAATGGGCAATAAGGCCATAAAAGAACTGCTGATATGATTGTTGCCTACAGATTTCGCCGGCAGAATCGATAATGATGAAGCCGTTTCGCCGGCATCAACGAAGGATTCAGGCCATGCGACGCATTATATCCGCGCTGTTTACCTGCATTTCAACCATGGCAAGCACGTGGGCGTTCGCGCAGGACGCCCGGCCGCTGGAGCTGGCCGCCGACGCGCCGGATCGTCACATCGTCGTCAAGGGCGATACGCTCTGGGGCATTTCCGCCAAGTTCCTCAAGGATCCCTACCGCTGGCCGGAAATCTGGCGCCTCAACGACGAGCAGATCCGCAATCCGCACCGCATCTATCCCGGCCAGGTGGTGGTGCTGGACCGCAGCGGCGGCGATCCCCAGCTCAAGCTCGGCACGCTGATCAAGGCGGAGCCGAAGATTTACTCGGACGCCGACAAGGAAGCGATTCCGGCAATTCCGCAGAACGTCATCGAGCCTTTCCTGACCCAGCCGCTGGTGGTCGAGGACGGCATGCTCGACAAGTCGCCGCGCATCGTCGCCACCCAGGAAAACAGGGTCAATGTCGGTGCGGGCAACAATATCTACGCCCAGGGCATCGCCCGGCCAGCCGCCAAGCTCTGGCAGATCTACCGTCCCGGCCTGCCACTCAAGGATCCGGACACCGGTGAAGTTCTCGGGCGCGAAGCCATTTACCTCGGCACCGCGCGTCCCGTGCGGGACGGTGGCGAAGGCGAAGCGACGACGCTGGAGGTCATCACTGCCAAGCTCGAAATTGGCCGTGGCGACAGCCTCGTGCCGGCCGCCCACCCGGAAGTCATCAGCTACGTGCCGCACGCGCCGAACAAGCAGATCCAAGGGCGCATCATCAACATTTACGGCGGCGTCGGCGAAGCGGGACGTCATTCGATCGTCAGCCTTTCCCGTGGCAAAAGCGACGGGCTCGAGCAAGGCCACGTGCTGGCCATCTATCGGACGGGTTCGGTCGTCACCAATCGTTTCGAACCGGACAAGCCCGAGTCGATCCGCTTGCCCGACGAGCGCTTCGGTCTGCTGTTCGTGTTCCGCGTGTTCGAGCGTGTATCCTACGGGCTGATCATGGAAAGCTCTCGGCCGGTCTATCCCAGCGACACGATCCGCACGCCCTGAGTTCCCGGGCGTGACTGACGACGTCGCGTTGCGCGACTGGCTGCACCTGACCCTGATTCCCGGTGTCGGCGGTGAAAGCCGGCGCCAACTGCTCAAGGTTTTCGGCCTGCCCGAAGCGATCTTTGCCGCCAGTACCGGCGCGCTGCGCGAAGTGGTCGGCATGACCTTGGCCGAGCGCCTGCTCCGCCACGATTGCGAACGCGACATCGACGCCGCGATGGCGTGGGCCGCCGAGCCCGGCAACCATATCGTCACGCTGGCCGACGCCGCCTACCCGCAAGCATTGCTCGATACCGGCGATCCGCCAGTACTGACTTTCGCCAAGGGCCGGCTTGAACTGCTCAACCGGCCATCGCTGGCCATCGTCGGCAGCCGCAACGCCACGAAGCAGGGCGAGGGCAATGCCGAAGCCTTTGCCGCCACGCTGTCAGCCGCCGGATTGACCGTCATCAGCGGCCTGGCGCTGGGTATCGACGCCGCCGCGCATTGTGGTGCCCTCACCGGCCGCGGCTCGACGATAGCCGTCATCGGTACCGGCGCCGACCGCATCTATCCCTCCGGCAACGAGGCGCTGGCGCGCGCGATCGCCGAACAGGGCGTCGTGCTCAGCGAATTTCCGCTCGGCACACCGGCCGTGGCGGCCAACTTTCCGCGCCGCAACCGCATCATCGCCGGCATGAGCCGGGGCTGCCTGGTCGTCGAGGCGGCCGAGCGCAGCGGTTCGCTGATCACTGCCCGGCTGGCCGCCGAGGTCGGGCGCGATGTCTTCGCCATCCCCGGCTCGATCCACTCGCCACTCTCGAAGGGCTGCCACAAGCTGATCAAGCAGGGTGCCAAACTGGTCGAGCGCGCCGAGGACATATTGGAGGAACTGCGCTGGGAATCCGTGGTGGCTGCCGCGCCCATCGCCGCGACGGCCCCGGCCGACCCGGAAGCCGCACGGCTGTTGGATGCAATGGGCTACGACCCTTGTCATCTCGACGCCCTGGCGGAACGAACCCGCTTGACGGCGGATCAACTGCTTGCGATGCTGCTGCCGTTGGAACTGGAAGGCCATGTCGCCCCGCTGCCGGGCGGCCGCTACCAGCGCATCCCTCAACGCGCCCCCTGAACCACCGCAAGAGATTGATCATGTTCGATATTCTGGTTTACGTGTTCGAGAACTACCTGCCCAGCGCCTGCCCGGAGCCGGGCGCCTTGGCGCGGAAACTCTCGGCGGTCGGCTTCGAGGAAGACGAAATTTCGGCGGCCTTGCAATGGCTGGCGGGGCTGGACGAGCTGCATCAGGGACAGCCTTTCCACCGCCTCCCCCTGGCGGGCGCGCAACGGTTCTTTGCCGATGCCGAGTTGGCCCGGCTCCCGGTCGACTGCCGCGGCTACCTCGTTTCGCTGGAGCAGGCCGGTGCCATCGACACCGAAACGCGCGAAATGATCGTCGAGCGCGCCATGGCCGTGGAAAGCCCCGACAATCCGGTGGTTTCGCTCGCCAGGTTCAAGGTCATCGTGCTGATGGTGATGTGGCGGCGCGAGCTCTCGCTGGACAATCTGGTCTTCGCCGACCTGCTGGACGAGGACGACGAGGACGATCCGCCGCTGATGCACTGACTTGCCAGCACCCGCGGACGGCGCTTATGATGCCGCGCTCCTCTTGGTCGCCCCCGCCATGTCGAAACAACTGATCATCGCCGAGAAGCCTTCCGTCGCCCAGGACATCGCCCGGGCGCTGGGCGGGTTCACCCGTGAGGGCGACTACTTCGAGAGTGACGACTACGTGCTTTCCTCGGCCATAGGCCATCTGCTCGAACTGGCGGTGCCCGAGGAATACGAGGTCAAGCGCGGCAAATGGACCTTCACCCACTTGCCGGTGATCCCGCCGCGTTTCACGCTCAACCCGATCGACAAGACCGCCGACCGGCTGCGGCTGCTGACGCGGCTGATCAAGCGCAAGGACGTCACCGGCCTCGTGAATGCGTGCGACGCCGGGCGCGAGGGCGAACTGATCTTCCGCTACGTCGTCCAGCACGCGCTGACCGAGAAGACCGCCAAGCCGATCCGCCGCCTGTGGCTGCAGTCGATGACCGCCAGCGCCATCCGCGACGGCTTCGCCCACCTGCGCAGCGACAAGGAAATGCTGCCGCTGGCCGACGCCGCGCGCTGCCGCTCGGAGGCCGACTGGCTGGTCGGCATCAACGGCACGCGCGCCATGACCGCCTTCAACTCGCAGGAAGGCGGCTTCTACAAGACCACGGTCGGCCGCGTGCAGACGCCGACGCTGGCCATCCTGGTCGAGCGCGAGAGCCGCATCAAGGCCTTCGTGCCGCGCGACTACTGGGAAGTCGAAGGGGAATTCCAGGCCGTCGCCGGCACCTATCGCGGCCGCTGGTTCGACGAGAAGTTCAAGAAATCCGACGATGAGCATGCCAAGGCGGAACGGCTCTGGGAACAGGCCAAGGCCGAAGCGATCCGCAGCAAGTGCCTGGGCAAGCACGGCGACGTCACGGAAGAAAGCAAGCCCAAGACCGAACTGTCGCCGCTGCTGTTCGACCTGACCTCATTGCAGCGTGAAGCCAACGGCCGTTTCGGCTTTTCGGCGCGCAATACGCTGGCCATCGCCCAGGCCCTCTATGAGAAGCACAAGGCGCTGACCTACCCGCGGACCGATTCGCGCCACCTGCCCGAGGACTACCTCGGCACGGTCAAGGACACGCTGAAGACGCTGGGCGCCGCCTATGCGCGATTCGCGGCCGAGATCGCCAAGAACGGCTGGGTGCATCCCAACAAGCGCATCTTCAACAACGCCAAGGTAAGCGATCACTTCGCCATCATCCCCACGGGCGCGGAGCCGAAGCACCTGACCGAGCCCGAACAGAAGATCTACGATCTGGTCACCAGGCGTTTCCTGGCCATCTTCTACCCGGCGGCCGAGTACAACGTCACGACGCGCATCACGCGCGTCGAGAAGGAAGCCTTCAAGACCGAGGGCAAGGTGCTGGTCACCCCCGGCTGGCTGGCGGTTTACGGCAAGGAAGCGCAGACCGACGAAGAAAACCCGAACCTGCCGCCGCTGGAAAATAAGGAACGGGTCTGGGCCAAGGATGTCGAGGTGAAGGCCAAGACGACCCAGCCGCCGGCGCGCTTCAACGAAGCGACGCTGCTGTCTGCCATGGAGGGCGCCGGCAAGCTGGTCGAGGACGAAGAACTGCGCGAGGCGATGTCCGAGCGCGGCCTCGGCACGCCGGCGACGCGGGCTGCCACCATCGAGGGTTTGATCGCCGAGGAATACGTGCATCGCAACGGCCGCGAACTGCAACCGACGGCCAAGGCCTTCTCGCTGCTGTTCGCGCTCGACAAGCTCGGCATCGACGAAATCCGCTCGCCCGAGTTGACTGGCCTGTGGGAGTGGAAGCTCAAGGAAATGGAACACGGCCGCCTCGGCCGCGACGAATTCATGAAGCACATCACCGAGCAGACGCAGG
>CAYXZX010000090.1:0-11061 GCA_964469455.1 uncultured Rhodocyclaceae bacterium
TTGCGTCCGAACGATCGTTATGAATAAAATTGATTTACATCAATGTAAATAATAATTCATCAGTAAGTCAAGCGCCCGGACAACAAACAACGCATCGGAGGGAGGACTGGCAAGATGGGCAATAAACTGTTTGCAGGCATCGTGGCGAGCGCATCGTTGCTGGCGTGGGGATCACCTGGCGCCGCCGGAAACCCGGAGGCGGGACAACAAAAGGCCGCCGCCTGCATGGCCTGCCATGGCGCCGACGGCAACAGCCCGCCCCTGCCGCCGCCAACCGAACAATGGCCCAAACTAGCCGGACAACTGCCCGACTACTTGCTTAAGCAGTTGCACGACTTCAAGGCCGGCCGGCGCTCCAACGAGCAGATGTCGCCCCAGGCCCAGGCCGTGAGCGATGCCGACATGGCGGATATCGCGGCCTACTTCGCCAGCCAGAAAATCGGGTCCAACGAGGCTGGCAACAAGGATCTGCTGGCGCAGGGAGAAAGCATTTTCCACAAGGGCAAAGGTCGTCCGCATCCTGTTCCCGCCTGCATCGGCTGTCATGGGCCAAACGGTATCGGCAATCGGGACTGGGCCAAGATCATGAGCAAGATGCCCACGGTGCTCGCGCCCGCCATCGGTGGACAGCACGCCTCGTACATCGCCAAGCAGTTGAAATCCTACCGGGACGGCTCGCGCAACAACGACGTGGCCCACGTCATGCGTGACATTGCCCGGCGTCTCGATGACAAGGACATCGACGCCGTCTCCGAGTATCTGGCTGGCCTGAGCCGGTAGGAAGGAGGCCTCATGTCCGTCGCCACTCCCCGCCCCCTCTCGGCCATTCAGCGCATTGCCGCATTTGCCGAACTGTGCAAACCGCGCGTCAACACGCTGATCGTGTTCACCGCCATGATCGGCATGCTGCTGGCGGCGCCCGGTTTCCCGCCGCTCGCCACCTTCCTGGTTGCTTCGGTCGGTATCGCCTTGGTGGCTGGCGCGGCGGCCGCCATCAACTGCCTGGTCGAACGAACGGTGGACGCGCGCATGGCGCGCACCAGCGCCCGCGCCACGGCCCGCGGCGAGATATCGCCGGCCGAAACGTTGCTGCTCGCCCTCGCGGTGGGAGGGATCGGCCTCGTCCTGCTGCATGCGTTTGTCAACGACTTGACCATGTGGCTGACACTGGCCACTTTCCTTGGCTATGCGGTGATCTATACGGCGATTCTCAAGCCTGCTACACCCATGAACATCGTCATTGGCGGCGCCTCCGGCGCCATGCCGCCCGTACTGGGCTGGGCAGCGATGACCGGCGAGGTCAGCGTGGAAGCGATGGCCCTGTTCCTGATCATCTTCATGTGGACACCCCCGCACTTCTGGGCGCTGGCCTGTTACCGAAAGGATGAGTACGCAGTGGCGGGCCTGCCGATGCTGCCAGTCACGCACGGCGTGCCTTTTACCTGCCGCCATATCCTGCTCTATACGGTCTTCCTGACGGTCGCCAGTCTCCTGCCGGTTTGGCTGGGCATGAGTGGCTTGATTTATTGCGCGATCGTCGTCTGCCTCGACGCGGGGTTCCTGTGGCTGGCGCTCCAGATGTGCCGTGGTTACAGCGACGGCCTGGCACGCCGCACCTTCAGGTATTCGATCATTTACCTGACCCTGTTGTTCGCGGCGCTGTTCCTAGATCGCCTCGTCTAAGGGTCAGGCCATCAGGGCGTAGCGCGCAACCGGTCGAGCAGTTTCTGGTGGATGCTGCCAAAGCCGCCGTTGCTCATCACCAGGACATGGTCGCCTTCGCGCGCATCGGCGGCAATGGCGGCCACCAGCGCCTCTATGTCGTCGAAAGTGCGCGCCTTGCCGGCAATCGGCGCCAAGGCCTCGGCGGCATCCCATCCCAGCTTGGCCGAATAGCAGAACACGCGATCGGCGTCGCCAAGGCTGCCTGGCAGTTGCGCCTTCATGGTGCCGAGTTTCATGGTATTCGAGCGCGGTTCGAGCACAGCAAGGATGCGCGCCCTGCCAACCCGGCTGCGCAGTCCCTCGATGGTGGCGGCAATCGCGGTCGGGTGATGGGCGAAGTCGTCATAGACCGTCACTCCGCGCACCGTGCCGCGAACCTCGAGTCGCCGCTTGACTCCCGGAAAAGTGGCGATGGCAGCCAGTCCAACTTCGACCGGCACGCCGGCGTGGCGGGCCGCCACCAGCGCCGCGACGGCGTTGGCGCGGTTGTGGGCGCCCGGCAGGTCCAGTTTCGTCGCACCGATCGGCGTGCCGCCATGGCTGACTTTGAAAACGCCGGTTGCGTCGGGCTCGCCGGCGCGCCAGCCGTCGGCAGTGTTGAATTGCTCGACGGGCGTCCAGCAGCCGCGTTTGAGCACTCGCGCCAACGATGCCTCGGCACCGTTGGCGACGATCTGGCCGTTGCGCGGCAACGTCCGCACCAAATGATGGAATTGCGTCTCGATCGCAGCAAGATCTTGAAAGATATCGGCATGATCGAACTCGAGGTTGTTTAGAATCGCCGTGCGTGGCCGGTAGTGGACAAATTTCGAGCGCTTGTCGCAGAAGGCCGTGTCGTATTCGTCGGCCTCGATGACGAAAAAGGGTGAATCCTCCAGTCGGGCGGAAACCCCAAAGCCCTGTGGCACGCCGCCAACCAGAAAGGAAGGCTTGAGACCCGCCTCCTCCAGTATCCAGGCCAGCATCGCTGTCGTGGTCGTCTTGCCGTGGGTGCCGGCGACGCCCAGCACCCATTTTCCCTGGAGGATATTCTCAGCCAGCCATTGCGGCCCGGAAACGTAGGGCAGATTCCGGTCGAGAATCTCTTCGAGCAGGGGATTGCCACGCGATATGGCATTGCCGACCACGAACAGATCGGGCGCGAGCGCAACCTGGGCGGCGTCGTAACCTTCCGCAAGAACGATGCCTTGCTCTTCAAGCTGCGTGCTCATCGGCGGATAGACATTGGCGTCGCAGCCAGTCACCTCGTGGCCAGCCGCGCGCGCCAGGAGCGCAATTCCGCCCATGAAGGTGCCACAGATGCCGAGAATATGGATGTGCATGGCGGTGACAAGACCAGCGTGCGATAATGGACTTGCATTCTACTCGCGAGGCGGCCATGCCCAGACGGAAGCCCAGTCCCAGTCCGCAAAGCACATCGCATCGGCGCCAGTCCATCGCCAGTTTGGCCGCACGCCTGATGGCAGAGGACGGGATCGGTGATTACGGGCTGGCGAAGCGCAAGGCCGCACGAACGGTGGGCCCCACCGAAAACGAAACCTTGCCCAGCAACGAGGAAGTGGCAGCCGAACTCAGGGCTTATCTGGCCCTGTTTCAGGAGGGCGAACATGCCGACCGGCTTCGGCGGTTGCGCGAGGTCGCGGTCGAGGCTATGAAGTTCCTGAAGGATTTCCGCCCCTATCTGACCGGCGCCGTACTTGACGGAACTGCGGGCCGCTACGCGGAGGTCGAACTGGAACTGTTTGCCGATAGCGCCAAGGATGTAGAGATCTTTCTCCTGTCGCACGGTATCGCATACGACCACGTCAGGCGCCACCGACATCTTCCCGATGGCCCCGAAGCGATCCTGCGCATGACATTGCAGGATGAGGATGTCGTTCTCGCCATCCATCCATATCAAGCCGAAAGGCAGAATTCGGCTCACGGTCGGGCCAACACTCCTGCAGTTACAGCCTTGCTCGCCGACTAGACACGAGTAGACAAGTTGTGGTCATTTGAGGCAAACTTGCGGCCATGTCCAAGTTAAATGGCAACAAATCCGGCGAGACTCCTAAGACCCAGCATCGGCTGCAACGGGCTCGCATACTGGTTTTGCACGGTCCGAATCTCAATCTGCTGGGTCGCCGAGAGCCGGGAATCTACGGGAGCGCGACGCTTGCCGACGTTCATACGGCGATGGAATCCCGCGCACACGCCCGAGGCGTGCAGATCGAGAGTTTCCAGAGCAACTCGGAAGGCGAACTGATCGACCGCATCCAGTCTGCGGCCACCGAAGGAATCGAGTTCATCGTCATCAACCCGGGCGCCTACAGCCACACCAGCATTGCCATTCCCGATGCGCTGCGCGGCGTCGCGATTCCCTATATTGAGGTACATATCTCCAACATTCACGCCCGTGAAGCTTTCCGGCATCACTCGCACTTTTCCGCCAGCGCAGTTGGCGTCATCTGCGGCCTCGGGATTCAGGGTTACGAACTGGCACTCGACGCCGCCCTGACCCGCATCAAACCGACCTAATCAGAAACCACCGGCGGAACACGTTCCGCCCCAGACTTAGCAGGAGTTCAGCATGGACCTGAGAAAACTCAAGACCTTGATCGACCTCGTCCAGAATTCGGGGATTTCCGAACTGGAAATCAGCGAAGGCGAAGAGAGGATCAGGATCGCGAAACACGCGACCCCGGCGTCCGGAACGACAACGGTGATGATGGGCGGGCCGATGATGGCCCCGACAGCCTCGCCTGCGCCGGGGTCCGCGCATTCATCAACGCCGGTCAGCATGGAGACCGCACCTGCCGAACCCGAGGGCCATCCGGTCAAGGCGCCCATGGTCGGTACGTTCTATCGGGCGGGCAGTCCGGGCGCTCCGGCATTTGTCGAGGTTGGCCAATCCGTGAAGCAGGGCGATACCTTGTGCATCATCGAGGCCATGAAACTGATGAACGAAATCGAAGCCAACGCTTCTGGCACGATCAAGGCCATCCTCGTGGACAATGGCCAGCCGGTCGAATTTGATCAGCCACTGTTCATTATTGGCTGAGTTAGACAAAGATAACCTCATGTTCGAGAAAGTTCTAATCGCAAACCGTGGTGAAATCGCGCTCAGGGTCCTTCGCGCCTGTCGAGAACTCGGCATCCGGACCGTAGCCGTGCATTCGACCGCCGACGCCGAAGCAAAGTATGTCAAGCTGGCCGACGAGTCCGTCTGTATTGGTCCTGCCTCGTCCGGGCAGAGCTACCTGAATATCCCTGCCATCATCTCCGCCGCAGAAGTCACTGATTCCGAAGCGATTCACCCGGGATACGGCTTCCTCTCCGAGAATGCCGATTTTGCTGAGCGGGTGGAGAAGTCCGGGTTCACCTTCATCGGTCCCCGCGCGGAAACCATCCGCCTGATGGGCGACAAGGTGTCAGCCAAAGACGCCATGAAAGCCGCCGGTGTACCGTGCGTTCCCGGTTCTGAGGGAGCTTTACCAGAAGATAGCAAGGAAATTGTCAAAATTGCCCGCACGATCGGCTACCCTGTCATCATCAAGGCAGCGGGTGGGGGTGGCGGGCGCGGCATGCGCGTGGTGCACACCGAGGCCGCCCTGATCAACGCAGTCAACATGACGCGTGCGGAGGCGCAAGCTGCTTTCGGCAATCCCGTCGTTTACATGGAGAAATTCCTGGAGAACCCCCGCCACATCGAAATCCAGGTGATGGCCGACAATTTCAAGAACGCCGTCTGGCTCTCGGAGCGGGACTGCTCGATGCAGCGCCGGCATCAGAAAGTGATCGAGGAGGCGCCCGCGCCCGAGGTGAATCGCCGGCTGATCAACCGGATTGGTGATCGTTGCGCCGAGGCATGCCGCAAGATCGGCTATCGCGGTGCCGGAACGTTCGAGTTCCTTTATGAAGACGGCGAGTTCTACTTCATCGAGATGAATACCCGGGTGCAAGTCGAGCACCCCGTTACCGAGCTCGTCACCGGCATAGACATTGTTCAAACGCAGATACGCGTGGCAGCCGGCGAAAAGCTGTGGTTCAAGCAGCGCGACATCGAGGTCAAAGGGCATGCGCTTGAATGCCGCATCTGTGCCGAAGATCCATTCAAATTCACACCATCTCCAGGAAAGATCACTAACTGGCACCCTCCAGGAGGACCGGGAATCCGCGTCGACTCGCATGTTTACTCCGGCTATACCGTCCCATCGCATTACGACTCGATGATCGCCAAGCTGATTTCCTACGGAGACACCCGCGAACAGGCGATCCGGCGCATGCGTATCGCCTTGTCGGAAATGATGGTCGACGGTATCAAGACCAATATTCCGCTCCACCAGGAGTTGATGCTCGACGAGCGATTCATCAAGGGCGGGACGAGCATTCACTATCTCGAAGGGAAGCTGGCCGCTCGCGAGGAGTTGAAGGGTTAGGCGTGTGGATCAGCGCCGCCATCACCACTGACGCCAAGCACGCCGAAGCACTCTCGGACGCGCTGCTTGACGATGGCGCAGTTTCCGTCTGCGTCGAGGATGCCGAAGCGGGCACCGAGTTCGAAACGCCGCAGTTCGGCGAACCCGGCAGTCCGGCAACACCATTGTGGCGACTCAGCAAGGTCGTGGCGCTATTCGAGCCGGACGCGGACCTAGCCGGGCGGATTGCCGCGACTGCGCGCAAAGTGGGGCTCGCCGCGCAGCTGCGGATCGAGTTGTCGGAGGTTCCCGAGCAGGACTGGGTGCGCCTGACCCAATCACAGTTCGAGCCCATCCGCATCAATGATCGGCTCTGGATCGTGCCATCGTGGCATACCGCCCCCGACCCCGCCGCCATCAACCTCGAACTCGATCCCGGGCTGGCCTTCGGTACCGGTTCGCACCCGACCACGCGCCTCTGCCTCGAATGGCTTTGCGCGAAAATCAGCCGTGGCGACACGCTGATGGATTACGGCTGCGGCTCGGGCGTCCTCGCGCTGGCCGGTGCGAAGCTCGGCGCCAGCGAAGTGGTGGGTGTTGACATCGACGAGCGAGCACTCGAAGCGGCGGCAGGAAATGCGGCTCGCAACCGCGTTGCGCTGCGGCTCATCCATTCTCGGCAGGCCTTGTCCGAGCAGTTCGACATCGTCGTCGCCAACATCCTCACCAACCCGCTTTGTGTTCTGGCGCCATTGATCGCCTCTCGCATCAGGCCCGGCGGCCGGTTGGCGCTATCGGGCGTGCTGGAAGACCAGGCAGAACAAGTGATCGCCGCCTATGCCCCCCACATCGACTTGTCCCTGGGCGCCACGCTGGAGGGGTGGGCGCGGCTGGAAGGCGTCCGGTCATGATGATCACCCGTTGCCCGCATTGCGGCACAGCCTTCAGGGTCACGCCCGAACAGCTCCGGCTCCGCCAGGGACGTGTACGGTGCGGCCAATGCATGACGTCATTCGATGCGCTGGCTTCGCTGGCCGAGGATGCTGATGAACTTGCCGGCGACAACCAGACCACCGTCGTCGAGGATGAGGCGGCCTCGGTCCGTGGAGACGGTACGTTCGCGGTCGCGCCTCAAACCGTTGAAGCGCCGGCTGATGAGCGCATCGAGCCGACCATCGAGCCGGACCTCCGGACATTCCCGCTGGTGACCGACCAGACACCTGTTCCGCCATCCGGGGAACAGATGTCGACGATATCGTTGGAGATCGAGCCATCCGCCGACCCCCTCGAACCGCCTCCCCCCGTAGAACCGCCCGACCCGTTGGCGTCACCCGTGAAGTCACATTACGAACCGGTTGCCGAAGCACGGCTGCACGAGCCAGCGACGACGGCACGCCAGTGGCCATGGGTGGTCGGGTGCTTGCTGGCGCTGATGGCTCTCACCGTGCAAGCCACGGTTCACTTCCGCACGGCCCTGGCCGCCCGGATGCCGGAGTCCCGGCCTTGGTTGGCGCTGCTTTGCGAACCGCTGGGATGCGGGGTCGATCTGCCGCGCCGGATCGACCTGATCGAAATCGGAAGTTCCGACCTTGCTCCCCACAAGCAGACCGATGGGCGCCTGCGGCTGGCGGCAACGCTGCGCAATAGAGCCTCCTTCGCACAAGCATGGCCACATCTTGAACTGACGCTCACCAGCGCCGGTGATCGCCCCCTGCTGCGCCGGGCCCTTGCCCCGGGAGAATATCTGGCGCCGCTGGCGCCGAACTCTGTCGGCTTTGCCGCCGGAGCCGAGCAGATTGTGCAGCTCGATTTGCATGTGGCGGACATGCCTGCGGTCGGCTACCGCCTTTACCTTTTCTACCCTTGATGATCATGCCATGAAAACCCTGATATGCGGTTCGCTCGCCTACGACACCATCATGGTGTTCAATGATCGATTCAAGCACCACATCCTGCCGGAGCAGATCCACATCCTCAATGTGTCGTTCCTGGTGCCCGACATGCGCCGCGAATATGGTGGTTGCGCGGGCAACATCGCCTATAACCTCAAGCTGCTCGGCGGCATGCCTGTGATCATGGCCACGGTCGGCGATGACAGCGGCCTCTACATGCAACGACTCGACCACCTCGGCATCGACAGCACCCATGTTCGCCAAGTCGAGGGCAGCTACACCGCTCAGGCGTTCATCACCACGGACATGGACGACAACCAGATCACCGCCTTTCATCCCGGCGCGATGAACCATTCGCACGCGAACGACATTCAGGACGCGCGCGACGTCAAGCTCGGCATCGTCTCGCCGGACGGCCGGGATGGCATGATGAGTCATGCCCGGCAGTTCCACGCGGCGGGCATTCCTTTCGTTTTCGATCCGGGCCAGGGCATGCCGATGTTCAATGGCGAGGAACTCCTCGATTTCCTGAGGCTGGCCGACTGGTGCACGGTGAACGACTACGAGGCCAAACTACTTAGCGAACGCACCGGCCTGAGCCTTGAAGCCTTGGCCCGCGAAGTGACGGCGCTGATCGTGACGCTCGGTGGCCACGGTTCGGAGATCCATGCCGAGGGCCAGAAGATCGTCATCCCCAGTGTCGAACCGGAAGAGGTGGTCGATCCGACCGGCTGCGGCGACGCTTATCGCGCCGGCCTCCTTTACGGTATCGCCCAAGGCTGGGCTTGGGAAAAGACCGGCCGGCTCGCCTCGCTGATGGGGGCGCTGAAAATCGCCCACCGCGGCGGCCAGAATCACAAGCCATCGCGCGAAGACATCGCCGCCCGCTTCCGGCGCGCTTTTGGCGAACCGCTGTAGGCGTGCGGATCGGCATCCGCGCCGCCACTCGCATCAGCCGATGCGCCCTCCATCTGCTGTGGGGTTTGGCGATCGCCGCGGCTGCCCTGCCCTGCCTGTCGCGAACGACGCGGCCATTCCTTGTCGCGCGCTGGTCACGGCAGTTGCTCGAGGTACTGGGCATCGACCTTCAGACCTCGGGCACGCCACCGACTCAAGGCCTGCTCGTGGCCAACCATGTTTCCTGGGTCGATATCTTCGCCATCAATGCCTCGGCAGCCACGACATTTCTTGCCAAGGACGAAGTGCGCGATTGGCCCGCGATTGGCTGGCTGGCCGAACGGGTCGGCACGCTGTTCCTCGAGCGTGGATCGCGCTCCGCCGCCCAGCGTGCCCGCCAGCGCCTGATCGACGAACTCCGCCGAGGGCATCGCGTCGGCGTGTTTCCCGAGGGCGCCACCAGTTTCGGTGAACAGGTGCTGCCCTTCCACGGGGCGCTGTTCCAGTCGGCGATCGATGCCAGGACGGCGGTGGCGCCAGCGATGCTACGGTACTCGGAGGCGGATGGCCGGCCGACCACCGCTGCAGCCTACGTCGGCGGTACCAGCCTCTGGCAATGCGTCCGCAGCATCGCCGCCGCCCATGGCCTGACCGTGCACGTGGTGTTCCTCCCGCCGATCGACAGCACCGGCGTCGACCGTCGCCATCTCGCCCACCGAAGTCACCAGGCCATCAGCCACGCGCTTGCGCGCGCGGTTCATCCCCAGCCCCCGGGCTCGACCTGACAGCGGCACGGCAACTGGAATATTCGCTGATCCTCCAGGCGAACGGCGGTCAGGCTGCCGCCCCAGAGGCAGCCGGAATCGAGGGCGAGCAGGTTCTTCTCGCGCCGGAACCCGAGCGCCGACCAATGGCCACAGATCAGCACATGGCCGGCGCTGCGGCGCCCCGGCACCTGGAACCAAGGCATGCAGCCGGCCGGGCCGCGGTCAGGTGGCCCTTTCGATCCCGGCGCGCGGAACTCCATGACGCCTTCGGCCGTGCAAAAGCGCATGCGCGTCATCGCATTCACGACGACCCGCAAGCGGTCCCAGCCTTTCAGTCCGTCGTGCCACGACGTCGGCTCCGAACCCCACATGTTGGCCAGGAAGTCACGATAGCTTGTCGCGGTGAGCGCGACACCGGCTTCCCGCGACAGATCGTCGGCCTGAGCCACGGTCCATTGCGGCAGCAAACCGGCATGAACCATGGCGTAATCATCTTCGGCGTGAAACAAGGGCATCGTGCGCAACCAGGCGATCAGTTCGGTGCGATCGGGCGCGGCCAATATCTCCGCCAGCGTGTCCTCATCACTGACTTTGCCGAATCCTTCGGCCTGCATGACGAGATGCAGGTCATGGTTGCCCAGTACCACGACCGCGCATTCGCCAAGGTCCTTCACGAAACGCAGGACTTGCAGTGAGGCCGGCCCGCGATTGACCAGATCACCTACCAGCCAGAGGCGGTCACGATCCGGCGAGAACCCGAGGTAATCGAGCAGCCGGGAGAATTCGTCGAAGCAGCCCTGGAGATCGCCTATCGCGTATGTAGCCATGGGCACAGTCTACCGGACTGTGCGGGGTGCTCAGAGGCGCGCGCTGTCCGCGGGACCGGCAATGGCCACCGACTTGAGATCCGGCCGCGCCGAGGGCTGATACTCGGGAACCCAGCGCCGGAGGTCGCGGCGAACCTCGGCATCCGACTTCGGCGCCGGCGCCTTCAACCATTCGAGCAGGTCGTCGAGCCAGCCCGCCGGCACCATGCGCGCCTTGGCAATACGAAGTTTCGGGTGATGAGTCGGACGAGTATGTTCGTCATCCGAGAGCAATTCCTCGTACAGTTTCTCGCCCGGACGCAGGCCGGTGTAGACAATCTTGATCTCGTCCTCGCCGCGTCCGGAAAGACGGATCATGTCTCGCGCAAGATCGGCGATGCGAACGGGCTCGCCCATGTCGAGTACGAAGATTTCGCCGCCCTTGCCCATCGCAGCCGCTTCCAACACCAGTTGCGAGGACTCCGGGATCGACATGAAATAGCGGGTGATCTCCGGATGCGTTACCGTCACCGGCCCGCCGCGGGCGATCTGCGCGCGAAACTTCGGAATGACACTG
>CAYXZX010000091.1:0-11057 GCA_964469455.1 uncultured Rhodocyclaceae bacterium
CGATGTCGATCGGGCCGCCCTGCACCATGTCGGCATAGGCGCGGCGATTGATCAGGGCCAGCACGCGCTTGCAGCCCAGCCGCTTGGCCAGCGACGCCGACATGATGTTGTCCTCGTCGTCGTTGGTCAGGGCGAGGAACATGTCGATCTCGTCGATGTTCTCCTGCGCCAGCAGGTTCTCGTCGGTGGCTTCGCCATGCAGCACCAGGGTCGTGCCCAGCTTGTTGGCGACGACATCGGCGCGCTGGCGGTCGCGCTCGATCAGCTTGACCTCGTATTTGTCGCCGAGGGTGGCTGCAACGCGCGAGCCGATGTTGCCGCCGCCCGCGATCATGACGCGGCGCACCGGCTCGAGCATGCGCCGGAGTTCCTTCAATACCGTGCGGATATGCGCGGTGGCAGCCAGCAGGAAGACTTCGTCACCGGGCTCGACGATGGTCTGGCCATCCGGATCGATCGGCTGATGCTCGCGGAAGATGGCGGCGATGCGCGCATCGACGCCCGCCGGCAGGTGCTCGCGCATGGCGCGGATCGGCTTGCCGACCAGTAGCCCCCCCTGATAAGCGCGCACGCCGACCAGCGTCACCACGCCGTCGGCGAACTCCAGCACCTGCAGGGCCTCGGGAAACTGGATCAGCTTGAAGATATAGTCGGTGATGTCCTGTTCCGGGCAGATGGCGAAGTCGACGGCGAAGTTGTCGTTGGACAGCAGGTCGTTGTCGAGGAAGTCGGGCGAGCGCAAGCGGGCGATGCGTGTCGGCACGTTGAACAGGCTGCGGGCGATCCGGCAGGCCACCAGGTTGGTCTGGTCGGATTGCGTCACCGCCACCAGCATGTCGGCGTCCTCGATGCCGGCGTCGCGCAGCACCGACGGATAGGCGGCGTTGCCCGCCAGCGTGCGCACATCCAGGCGGTCGGCCAGTTGCGCCAGCGATTCGCGGTCCATGTCGACGATGGTGATGTCGTTGGCCTCCGAGGCCAGCGCCTCGGCGACACTGGCGCCGACCTGGCCGGCGCCCAGAATGATGATGCGCATTGCCTATTCTTCTCCCTTGCCGCCGCGCAAGCCGAGATCCTTGAGTTTGCGGTAGAGGTGCGTCCGCTCCAGGCCGGTCTTTTCCGCGAGGCGCGTCATGTTACCGCCGTCGGCTCTCAGATGATGCTCGAAATAGACGCGCTCGAACATCTCGCGCGCCTCGCGCAGCGGCAGGTCCAATGCTTCCGGCGGCAGGCCGGGCTCAGCGGCCCGATCGTCGGGGAACAGCAGGCGGCCGACCTCCTCGCCATCGATCTCCTCGTCGAGCGCCGCCAGCGCCAGCGAACGTATGGCGCTCTTCAGCTCGCCGTAGCCGCCGGCCCAGGCGTGCTGGCGCAAGGCATTGAGCGCGCCGGAGTTGAAGCGGCGCAGGGGTGACTCGCCGGACTCGGCCAGTTGCACCAGCAGATGACTGGCGATGTCCGGCACCTCGTCCTTGAGATCGGCCAGCGTCGGCAGGGCCAGCCAGACTTCCGACAAGCGGCGCAGCCCGGCCTCGTCCCAGCCCTGCTGCACCAGGCCTTGATGGTCGCTGCCGCTGCCGACCACCAGATGCAGGTTGTGGCGCTCCAGGCGGTCGAGTGCGAACAGCACGTTCTTCTGCTGCAGGCGCGTCAGCCGGGCGAGATCCTCGCAATACAGCACGCCGCCCGATGCGGCGCCGAGCATTTCCAGGTTGAGCGGCTCGGAGCTGGCGGCCAGGTCGACCCACGGCTTGCCCGGCGGGTGGAGCGTGCGCGCCGCCAGCTCGACGATGCCGCCGACGCCCGAACGCAGCAGCAGTGCGCGGCTTTTTGCCGCCATCTGCTCCAGCCGTCTCCTGAGATCCTTGAGCGGCGCCGAGCGCGGAAACGCGGCCAGCGACAAGCCGGCCACGACACGCTTGCGGCTCCGCTCCAGCGCCCGGCCGACGGCGGCCATCAGCTTCTGCATGCCGATCGGCTTCTCGAGAAACTCCATGGCGCCGATGCGTGTCGCCTCGACGGCGGTGTCGATGGTGCCGTGGCCGGACATCATGATCACCGGCATGGTCAGCTGGCCGCCGGCCGACCACTCCTTGAGCAGCGTGATGCCGTCGGTATCGGGCATCCAGATGTCGAGCAGCACCAGGTCGGGCCGGGCCGCATCGCGCGCCTCGCGCGCCGCCGCCGCGTTCTCCGCGGTGCGGACATCATGACCCTCGTCGGTGAGGATTTCCGAGAGCAGTTCCCGGATGCCGATTTCGTCGTCAACAATCAGTATTTGCGCCATGTGCTTCCCCTATGCCGCCAGCGGCAGCCTGATGGTGACCTCCGCGCCGCCGCCCTCGCGGTTGGCCAGCCGGATGTCGCCCTTGTGTTCATCCACGATCTTCTTGACGATGGCCAGGCCCAGGCCGGTGCCCTTGACCTTGGTGGTGACGTAGGGTTCGCAGGCGCGCGTCAGCAGCTGCGCGCCAAAACCCGGGCCGTTGTCGATCACCGACAGCACCACGCGCTTGTCTTCGCTGCGTGTTGCCACCGTGACGTCCGGTTCGCCCCCTGCCGGCGGGTGCTCCACCAGCGCCTCGCGGGCGTTCTTGATCAGGTTGTGCAGCACCTGGCGCAGCTGGCTGCCATCCGCCATGGCCGGCGGCAGGTTGGCGGCGAGGTCGGCATCCACCCTGACCGTGGCATCGGCTTCGTAGAGCTGCAGCAACTCGCGCACCAGTTCGTTGACATCGAGCGGCGCCAGCATCGGCGGCGGCGTCCGCGCGTAGTCGCGAAACTCGTTGACCATGTGCTTCATGGCCTCGACCTGATTGACGATCGTCCCGATCGAGCGCTTGAGCATCGCCTGGTCGGCATCGTCGAGGCGATCGGCCAGCTTCAGTTCGAGACGCTCGGCCGAAAGCTGGATCGGCGTCAGTGGGTTCTTGATCTCGTGCGCCAGGCGGCGCGCCACCTCGCCCCAGGCGATGGAGCGCTGCGCCGAAATCAGCTGGCTGATGTCGTCGAACACCGTCACGTAGCCGCCGCCGCCTGCCTCGGGCAGCGTCGAGCCGCGCAGCAGCAGCGTTTTCGGGACGCCGTCGGTACCCTCGAACTCAAGCTGGCGCTGCCATTGGGCGCCGTGGTCACGGAAGCCCTCCATGATCGCGCCGGCCAGCACGCCGTGGCGATCCCATTCGGGCAGCGGCCGGTCGCCCAGCTTGGCCAAGTCGTCATTGAGGATGGTGTCGGCGCCCCGGTTGGAGGCCTGCAGCCGGAACTCGGCGTCGAAGGCCAGCACGCCGGCCGAGAGGTTGGCCAGCACGCTTTCCAGATAGGCCTGATGGCGCTCGGCCTCGCTGCGCGCCTCGTCGAGCTGGCGGGTCATTTCGTTGAACGAGCGGGTGAGCACGCCCAGCTCGTTGCGCGTTTTGGGCGCCACCAGCGGCCGGAAGTCGCCCGTCGCCACCGCCTGCGTGCCCTCGGCCAGCACCAGCAGCGGTCGCGCCATCCGCTCGGCGAGGTAGACGGCCAGCGCCGTCGCCGCGAACAGCGCCACCAGCAGGGTGAAGGTCAGCGTCACGGTGTAGATGCGCTTGAGGCCGCTGCGCGCCAGCTGCAGTTGCTGATAGTCGCGGTACGCCGCTTCGACCGACTCGGCGCTCTCGGCAACCGCCGCCGGCACCGGCTGGAGCAATTGCAGCACGCGCGTCTCGCCGACCAGGTCGTGGCTGCTGACGGGCACCAGGGCGCGCAGCGTCAGGCCGTTGGCGGCATCGCCTTCGATGCTGGTGACCCCCCGGCTTTGCCGCGCCTGGCGCAGCTGTGCCGGCGACGGCAGCGATGGCAGTAACTCGCCCGCCTGGTCGCTGCTGTTGGCCAGCACGTTGCCCGTGCCGCTCAGGAGCGTTGCCGTGCGCACGCCAGCCTGCTCGCGCAACCGGTGCAGCAGCGCCGGGCCCGCGACCGGCGCGTCCGAGAGGTCGAACGCCAGGCCGCGCGCCTTGTCGGCCAGCTCCGCCTCGAGGGACTCCAGCACGTTGCGGCCGAGCGCCAGGCCGCCCTCGAGGGCGCGGTCGACGCGGACGTCGAACCAGGAATCGATGCTGCGGACGGCGAACTGCATGGACACGCCATAGATGAGCACGCCGGGCAGCAGCGCCATCATGGCCAGGATCAGCACCAGCCGGTACTTCAGGCGCGAGCCGAACACGCGCTGGCGGTACTCGCGACGCAGCCGGCGCAACTGGATGGTGACCAGCACCGCCAGGGCCGTGGCCGCCGTGGCATTGACGCCAAGCAGCAGCGGATAGTGGCGGGCGAACAGGTCGGTGTCGGCGCTGGCCGATGCCAGCAGGAACAGCAGGATGGCGCCCAGCGCGGCGATGATCGGCAGCGCAATGTTCATTTCGGTCCCGCCGCCGTCGGCACGAAACGCCAGCGCAGCACGCGCGTATCGACCTGCCACTCCCTGTTGGCGATGGCGTCGAGCTGGAAAGGCTTGGGCAGCTGGCCGCGGTCCAGCGCCAGGCGCAGCGCCGCATCGTACTGTTCGCCCGGCCTGAGCACCGACTTTTCCGCCACCGGCAGGTCGGCAACGCGGCCGAGTACGCGCAGCGCCTCGGTCAGCGTGGCAAAGCCGCGGTGCAGGCCCCCCGACGACAGCCGGTACTGCCGGGTCAGCGCGTTGTAGGAGAGGGCGTAGTGGCCGACATGGCCGGCGATGTGCTCGTCGATCCAGTACCAGCGGTGCCGCGACAGCGTGAATTCGAGGGTGAAATGCAGCGTCACGCCGCGTGTCAGCGCCTCCTCGAGCTGGGCGCCGAGGTCGATGTCGAACTCCGCCGACAGCACATGGCCTTCCTCGCCGGCCGACAGCTGCGCGCGCATCGGCTCGATGCTGCCGGCCCGCGCCGGGACGATGCAGGCCGCCCACAGCGCCAGCAGCGTCAGCGCCAGGCTAAGGGCCCTTGGCCAGCAGCGCGTAATAGAAACCATCGTGGTCGGCATCAGGCAGCAGTTGCCACTCGCATCCCTTGTCGTTGTCAGACATCGGCAACCGCTGCGCATCGCCGTGGCGGGCAACGAAGGCCGCGACCTGCCTGCCGTTCTCGTCCGGAAACAGCGAACAGGTCGCATAGAGCATTTTGCCACCCGGCGCCAGCAGCCGCCACAGCGCATCGAGGATTTCCCGCTGGCCGGCGGCGAAACGGGCCAGATCGCCGGGCCGGCGCAGCCACTTGATGTCGGGATGGCGGCGCGCGACGCCCGACGCCGAGCAGGGCACGTCCGCCAGGATGCGGTCGAAGCGGCGGCCATTCCACCAGGTATCGACTTCTCGGCAATCCGCGACTTTCACGTCCGCCGCCAGCCCCAGTCGGCGCAGGTTGTCGCCGATGCGCGCCGCGCGCGCCGCGTCCAGTTCCAGCGCCGTCAGATCGAGGTCGGCCCGTTCCAGCAGGTGCGCCGTCTTGCCGCCCGGCGCGGCGCAGGCATCGAGCACGCGCATGCCGGCCCGCGCGTCGAGCAGCGGCGCGGCTTGCTGCGCACCCCAGTCCTGGACCGACACCAGTCCCTCGGCGAAGCCGGGCAGCCGCTCCACCGGCAAGGGCCGGACCAGCCGCAGGCCGGTCTCGCCCAAGACGCGCGCCTCGATGCCCGCCTCGGCAAGCGCGCGCTGGAAGTCAGCGGTGGCGGCACGCCGCCGGTTCACGCGCAATGTCATCGGCGGCCGCTGGTTGCCGGCCTCGGCCACTTCGCGCCAGCGATCCGGGCAGGCGGCGCGCAGCTCGGCCAGCCACCAGCGCGGATGCTGCCAGCGCGCCGTCTCGTCGCGCTCGGCCACCGCCAGCAACTCGTCGCGGCGGCGCAGGAAGTTGCGCAGCACGCCATTCACCAACGCCTTGTAGCGACCTCGCGCCAGCCCGGCCGCCGCCGTCACCGCCTGGTCGACCGTGGTATGGGCATCCTCCGGCCGCGCCTCGAGCCGCTGCAGCGCCACCAGCAGCAGGCCGCGCGCGGCCGGATCGGCGAGCGGCCGCGTCATCAGATGCGCCAAGAAAAAGTCACCGCGTCCATGGCGGCGCAATGTGCCGTAAGCGAGATCCATCGCGGCCGGTCGCGCCGCCGCCGGCAAGTCGAGCGCCGCCAGCGCCGCATCGAGATTGCGCCCGCCGATGACCGCCGCCACGGCGCGCGCGGCGGCATCGAGGGCGAAAGCCAGTGAATCAACTGCGGGTCGCGGCATGAGCGAGAAAGGGAGCAAGGCCGAAGGAGAGGCGCCATGCTATTGCAATCCGGCGGTTCCCGGCGATCCCGAGCACAGCCGGACGCGGCGCCGCTCGACCGGGGCGAACGGGCTCACGTATGATGGCCCCTCGCGCCCGCATGACCACATGAAGGAGACAAGCCATGACCCAGGTTTCGATGTCCACGCCAGTGAATGCCGCGCCCGACCAGGTATGGCGCCTGATCGGCGGCTTCGACGCAATGCCCGACTGGCACCCGCTGATCACCCGCAGCGACGCGAGCGAGGGTGGCCGCGTCCGCCATTTGACGCTCCCCGATGGCGCGGTGGTGCTCGAGCGGCTGCTGTCCTTCAGCGAAAGCGATCGCGCCTATGGCTACGCGATCATCGGCGGACCGATCCCGGTGGCCAATTACCGGGCGACGCTGCGTGTGGCCGCGCGGCCCGGACAACCCGGGTCGGTGGTCGAGTGGGCCAGCGAGTTCGAGCCGGCCGGCGCGCCCGAAGCGGACGTCGTCGCGCTGATTCGCGGCGTGTTCCAGGCCGGATTCGATCAGCTCGGCAAGGTGTTCCCCGGCTGATCCGGCGTCCGCTCAGGGGCGACATCAAGTTCGCCATGGCGTCCCCGCCGGCCCTGCCGCCGCTGATCCAGGCGCTGCTCGATCCCGGCCGCTATTCGCATCCGGTCGAGCGCGTCGACCCGGTGGAAACGCACATCTCCTGGGTGCTGCTGGCGGGCGAATTTGCCTACAAGCTGAAGAAGCCGGTGACGCTGCCGTTCGTCGATTACGGCACCGTCGAGCGGCGGCGCGCCGACTGCGCCGCGGAACTGCGCCTGAACCGGCGCTACGCCCGCGAACTGTATCTCGACGTGGTGGACTTCGATGGCGAGCCGGCGGTGAAAATGCGGCGCTTCGACGAGTCCTGCCGGCTCGACCGCGTCTGCGCCCGCGGCGAGCTCACGCCAGCGCATCTTTCCGGCCTGGCGCGCACGGTCGCCGACTTCCATCGGGCGGCGGCCGTCGCGCCGCCATCCTCGCGCTTCGGCACGCCGGAACAGGTGCTGGCGCCGGCGCGCGAGAACTTCGATGAACTGGATGCGCTGCTGCCCGGCGAGTCGCCGCGCCTGACTTTGCTGCGCGCCTGGACCGAAGCCGAGTTCGCCCGATGCCGCGACGCCTTCGCGGCGCGCAAGACCGGCGGATTCGTCCGCGAATGCCATGGCGACCTGCATCTGGGCAACCTGGTGCTGCTCGACGGCCGGGTAACGCCATTCGACTGCATCGAGTTCAACGAGGATTTTCGGTGGATCGACGTCGCCAGCGAAATCGCCTTCACTTATGTCGACCTGCTCGACCACGGCCAGCCCGGCCTGGCCTGCTGGCTGCTCAACGAATGGCTGGTCTGGAGTGGCGATCAGGGCAACGGCGGCGCCCTGGCGGTGTTGCGCTTCTACGCCGTCTATCGCGCCATGGTGCGCGCCAAGGTGGCGGCCTTGCAGGGACGCACCGAAGCCGCCGCCGGCTATCTCACGCTGGCCGAGCGGCTCGGCGTGCCGCCACGGCTGACTTTGACCATCACGTTCGGTCCATCGGGTTCGGGCAAGACCACCGTTTCGTCGGCGATGCTGCTGGCCGACGCCACCGCCTCGACCATCCGCTGGCGCTCGGACGTGGAGCGCAAGCGCCTGTTCGGGCTGCCTGCCGACGCCGATTCGGGCGGCACGATCTATGCGGCCGACGCGAGCGCCCGCACCTATGCCCGGCTGGCCGAACTGGCCCGGGCCACGCTCGGCCATGGCTGGCCGGTGATCATCGATGCGGCCTTTCTGAAGCGCGACGAACGGCAGGCCTTCGCCGCGATCGCCGGCGGCCTCGGCGTTCCTTTCGGCATCCTCGCCTGCACCGCGCCGGTGGACGCCTTGCGGCGCCGGCTCGACGCACGCAGCAACGATGCCTCGGAAGCAACCGCGGCGGTGCTCGAGCAGCAACTCGAATGGCTCGAGACTCTCGACGACACGGAACAGGCGCGCCTGATCGCGCCGGACCCGATCAGGGCCGATTGAGCAACAGCTTGCCGCCGGCATTCAGGCAGGTGCGGTCGCGGCCGTTCTGCTTGGCGGCATAAAGGGCGCGGTCGGCGGCGGCAATCAGTGCGTCGGCGCTGGCCATGCCGTCTTCCTTGCTGGCGACACCAATGCTGACGCTGGTTTTCAGACCGACGCCGTCGGCTTCGATGACTTCGCTTCCGACCTTGTGGCGCAGGCGCTCGGCGGCATGCACGGTGGACCGGACATCGGCGTTGTGGCAGATGACCAGGAACTCTTCGCCGCCAATGCGGCTGACGTGATCGTCGCGGCGCGCGCTGGAACGGATGAGCTTGCCGACCTGGGTCAGCACCCGGTCGCCCACCGCGTGGCCATGCGTATCGTTGACGCTCTTGAAGCGGTCGATATCGATCATCATCACCGCCAGGCCGTGTCCGGACCGGTTGGCGCCGCTCCAGGCCTGGCCCAGGACGTCCATGCCGGCGCGCCGGTTGGGCAGGCCGGTGAGCAGGTCGGTCATGGCATAGTGCTCGAGCTTGCGGTTGCTGATCGCCAGCTCGGCGGTGAATTGCTTGAGCTTGGCGCGGTCGCTCTCCCATGCCTCGAGCAGCTGCACGTAGTGCAGCGCGGCGCGCATGCGGGCGCGCAGCGAGCGGACGTTGAGGGGCTTGGTGACGTAGTCGTCGACGCCGGCCTCGAAGGCCCGCGTCACTTCGTCCTCGGCATCGACGCCGGTCAGCATGATCACGTACATCGACTGGCCCCATTCGGTGGCACGCAGCGCCTTGCAGAACTCGATGCCATCCATGACCGGCATCAGCCAGTCGGTCACGACGATCTGCGGCATGATTTCCAGCGCCATCGCCAGCGCCTCGCTGCCGTTGCTGGCCGAATGGATGTTCGGCCCGACCATCTTGGCCAGCACCGTTTCCATCATCAGCCTCGATGCCCGATCGTCCTCGACCAGCAACACCCGCATCGACGGATGAATGGCCTGCATCTCGGGGCTCTTGGGCGGCGGCGGCGCCGCCATGGCCTCGAACGAGGGCAAGGCATCCGCCGGCACCTTGAGCATTTCGCTCCACTCCCGCCACTGGCCGACGATGCCGTCGATCAGGCTGCCCTGCTCGCTGGCGTCGAGGCCCTGCTTGCCGCCCAGCAGCATCAGCTCGGAAATGATGCCGTTGCGTTCCGCCTCGGGCGCCAGCCCCATGTCGGCGATGCGCTTGCCGTGATGGAAGAGATGGGCCAGCTGGTAGGGCCGCGAGCCTTCGGTGAACCCGGCAGCTTCCGGGGCCTCGTGATGGATGAGCGGCTCGATCAGGGCGTGTGGCACGCCGCAGTCCTCGAGGATGGCGGCCGTGAATTCGTGATGGTCGGCGCGCAGGTGCTGGCGCTCCAGCGAGGCCAGATCGCGTTCGTTCGGACATTGCCGGAGCAGCGCATCGTACTCGGCCGGATAGATCGTCGCCAGCGCCAGGCAGCCGATGCGGGCCATCAGCCCGCAAGTAAACATCTCGTCCGGGGAACCGGCCCGGCTCCGGGCCGCCAGCGCCTGCATGGCCACCGCCATCAGCAGCGAATGCGACCAGAAGCGGTCGTAGTCGAAGGCTGCGCACTGCCCATGGCGATACTGGTCGACCATCGAGAAGCCCACGGCCACCTGACGGACCGCCGCCATACCGAGTCGCGTGACGGCGTCGGGAACGGCGGCCACTGGGCGCGCAGCGCGAAACACCGCGGCATTGGCCAGGCGCAACAGGCGCGCCGCCAGCGCCGGATCGGCCTGCACCACCCGGGTGATGGCCTCGATGCTGGCGTCCTCGCGCCGGCAGATCTCCATGATCGCCAGCGCCACGCCCTTTGGGCTCGGCAGCTGGCCGTTCAGTCGCAGCTGCTCGATATTCGACAGCGACGCCTCGCGCTTGATCGCTGCGGCTTGCACCCCCATGGCTTCGGCATTCATGCGTCGTCCCCCTGGCTCGATGTCCCCGATACTAGCGCGGGAATACCAGCGTCGTATAGGCGCCGCCGAGGTGAGTCATGTCGATGGCCTTTCTTCTTTCATGTTGTTCGGCATATAGTGCCCGCGAACGAACAACCGGCGCCGCGGACGTCGATGGTCAGGGTATCGGCATCCGCGCCCATTTATTGAGCTCCGGACTTCGTCGGGGCCGCCGAACGGTTCCCATCCCGCCATGAAAGCACTCCTGCTTGCCATGATCGTCCTGCTAGCCGCCGCCTGCGGCCGGACGGCACCGCATGCGCAGGAAGCCTACGTCTTTGGCACCCGGGTCGAGGTGCTGGTCTGGGGCGAGCCCGGCGACAAGGCGCGCGCGGCAACCGCCGAGGTGCTGCGCGAATTCGACCGCCTGCATCGGACCTACCACGCCTGGCAACCCTCGGAGATGACCGCCCTCAACGAGGCCCTTGCCGCCGGCCGTGCGCACGAGGTGACGCCGGAATTCGCCGGTTTCATTCGCGAAGCCCAGGCCATGTCCGCCAAGGGCGACCACCTGTTCGACCCGGGCCTCGGCCGGCTGATCCAGCTCTGGGGCTTCCACGACGACGCCTTCAAGGCCGAACTGCCCGATCCGGCCAGGCTCGCCGAACTGGCGCGGGCGCGGCCGTCCATCGCCGGCCTGCGCGTCGATGGCGTCAAAGTCAGCGGTGGCGACCCGCCAAACACCGCCATCGCCCTCGATTTCGGCGGCTACCTCAAGGGCGTGGCGCTCGACCGCGCCGCCGCCATGCTCAAGGCCCGGGGCATCGCCAACG
>CAYXZX010000092.1:0-2255 GCA_964469455.1 uncultured Rhodocyclaceae bacterium
GTACATTGGTGAAGGCCGGCCACAAGGAGTGGCCATCGGGCCCGTCACCCACGGGTCGCCCCGGGATGCCGCCGAAGCCGATCTGGAACAACTGGTACCACTCGCCGTTGTCCGTGTAGCCCGAATACATGAGGTGAGGACTGTCGGAAAAGCCGGCGGCGTTGAGCGCTTCCGGCGCACCCTGACCAAGCACGGCGCCCATGATGTCAAAAATGCGGCCAAGCAGATGTGTGCGGCAGGACAGCGCCGCCGGTCGCCTGGGCTTGAGGATGCAACCCGCGGGAATGCGCACGTCGACGAGTTCATAGAAGCCGTCGTTGAACAGGATTTGCGGGTCGAACAGGTTGATGAGGAAGGCACCGAAGAACATCTTGAACATTTCCTCGTTCAGGAGGAAATTGACCGAACTCACCGATTGCGGATCGGTGCCCGAAAAATCGAAGATTGCCTTGTCGCCTTCCCGCCACATGGTACAGGCGATCTTGTACGGGCCCATGCCGACGCCGTCGTCGTCGATGTAGTCCTCGAAGGACTGCTTATTCTCGGGGATCACCATCTGGATGATCGCGCTCATGGCGCGACGGTTGCGGTCGAGCATGTCACCCATCGCCGCGATGTAGCCATCGACGCCGAAGCGGGCGATGATTTCATGCACCCGCCGCTCCGCGAGCCTGAGCGCGGCGACGATGGCGTCGAAGTCGGCCCGGTTCCAGTGCGGCATGCGGCAGTTGCGCAGCAAGAGGGCGTGCAGTTCCTGGTTCAATTCTCCCTTGCGGAAGATCTTGACCGGCGGAATCTGGAGGCCTTCCTCGAAAATCTGCGCGGCATCGGTGGGCAGGCTGCCGGGCACCTTGCCGCCGATGTCGGTCATGTGCCCGAACATGGCCGCCCAGCTGACGATCCGGCCTTCGTGGTAGATGGGCATCATGGTCAGCCAGTCGTTCAAATGGCTGACCGCACCGTTGCAGGAATACGGATCGTTGGTGAGGAAAATGTCACCCTCCTCGATGGTGCCTTCATAGCCCTCGATGAAGCCATAGATGAAGGAGCCGAATTGGCCGACGATCATCTTGCCCTCCTGATTGGCGATCATGGGGAAGGCGTCGTGTTGTTCGCGGATGCCGGGCGACATTGCGGTGCGGAATAGCACGGCGTCCATTTCGGCGCGGGCATTGCGCAAGGCATTCTCGACGATGTCGAGCGTGATTGAATCGACCGCGACCGCAGCGAAGGGCATGTCATTGGTCTGGATGATCTTGGCGGGCATAGCTGGACCTCCTGGTACGGTTCAACTGTTGGGGCGAATGAGGATGTTGCCGACGTTATCCACTTCGCCGGTGTGGCCTGGCAGGATCAGGGTCGTCGTGTCCATCTGGCAGATCACCGCCGGACCGGGCACGAGGTTGCCTGGCCGCAGGCGGCTTCGGTCGAACAGATGTGCTTCGTGCCAGGCGCCATCGACGAAGATGCGGCTGCGGTCGAATTCCGCCGCGACGGGATCGGCTCCGGCCGTTTCCATGCGCTCAGCGCGGATGAGGGTTTCCGGGCCTTGCACGATAGCGCGCAGGCTGACCAACTCATGGTCAGCCTCGAGCGCGAAGGTATAGAGTTGCGCATGGACTTCATCGAAACGGCGCCCAACGCCGGCCAGACCGTCTCGTTCGAATGCCGCCCGGTCCACATCGATGCTGAGTCGCATGCCCTGGCCTTGGTAGCGGACGTCCAGTTGGTAGGCAACCGTCAGCAAGTCAGCGGCCACACCTTCGGCCAGTAGCGTGCGCTGGGCGGTGGTTCGGAGTTCGTCGAGCGCGGTCAACACCTCCGCATCAGTGATTTCCGGGAAGCGGCGGATGAAGGTTCGCGAAGCCTCGTCCCTCAGGCGCGTGGTGGCGTCGCCATAGGCGCACAGAACCCCCGGACCGGGCGGGATGATCACGGGCCAGGCGCCGGTCAGCCGCCCGAGAGCATTGGCATGTAACGGACCGGCACCGCCAAAGCCGACCAGAGCGAAATCGCGCGGATCGTGGCCCTGCTCGATGGAAACCAGGCGCAGCGCGCCGAACATATTCTCATTGACGATATCGATGATGCCTTCGGCGGCTTCCTCGACCGACCGGCCAAGGGTATCCGCGACCGTCTTCACCGCGCGCACCGCCAGTTCCCGGTCGATCATCATGTCGCCGCCCAGTCGTGCCGAAACGGGCAGGTAGCCGAGCACGATGTTGGCATCGGTGACGGTCGGGCGTTCACCACCC
>CAYXZX010000092.1:2355-10493 GCA_964469455.1 uncultured Rhodocyclaceae bacterium
GGGCAGGTAGCCGAGCACGATGTTGGCATCGGTGACGGTCGGGCGTTCACCACCCTTGCAGTAGGCGGCGGGACCCGGATCGGCGCCCGCGCTTTGCGGGCCGACGCGCAGCGCCTTGGTCAGTTCGGGTACGTAGGCAATTGAACCGCCACCAGCACCGACGGTGCGGACATCAATCGATGGCGCCAGCACCGTCACGTCGGCCACGCGCGTTTCCCGGCGCGTCTGGGCGATGCCATTCTCGATCAGCGCCACGTCCGTGGAGGTGCCACCCATGTCGAAGGTCAGCAGATTCTTGAAGCCCGATTGACGAGCGATCCATAGAGCACCGGTGACGCCGCCGGCGGGACCGCTCATCAAGAGTTGCACCGGATTGTCGCGCGCAGCGTCGACGGCGGCCAGGCCGCCATCCGAACGCAGCACCTGAAGTCTGGCACCCGGCATCTTCCGGTCGACGTCGGTCTGCAAGTTCCTGACGTAGCGCGAGACAACGGGACGAACGTAGGAATTGACCACTGTCGTTTCGGTCCGCTCGTACTCGCACATTTCGGGAATGACTTCGCTGGAGATAGATACCGAAATGCCCGGCAAGACATCCTCGATGATGGCGCGTACCCGGCGTTCGTGATCACCGTTGGCGTAAGCGTTGATGAGCGAGACGGTCATCGCCTCGATACCGCTGTGCTTTAGTTCCGACAGGCTGGCACGCAGCGCCGATTCGTCGAGCGGCCGGACGATGCGACCGCGCGCATCGATGCGCTCGTCGGCCTCGACGGTCAGTTCGAGCGGAGCGAGCAGCGGCTTCTTTTTGTAGATCACCCAGCCGCCCAGTCCGCCCGGCACGTACGAGCGGGCGATCTGCAGAACTTGCCGGTAGCCGTGGGTCGTAACCAGGCCGACTCGTGCGCCCTTGCCTTCCAGTACCGTGTTGGTGGCCACTGTAGTGCCGTGCATCACATGGGTGATGCCCGCCGGATCGATGCCGTGGCGATCGCACAGCTTGGCGATGCCGTTGAGTACGCCCACCGAGGAGTCGGCGGGCGTGGAGGGTACCTTGGCCGAATAAGTCTGGCCACTCCCCTGATCGATCAACAAGAGGTCGGTGAATGTGCCGCCGACGTCAACACCCAGACGATAGGTGGAAGGGGGGTGCGTAGGCATCACTGGTTTCTCCTCATTGCTATTGAATGACCGAATTCTGGCGCAAGTGGTCCATGCGGGCATCATCGTAGCCTAGCACCGTGCGCAGAACGGTTTCGGTATGCTCGCCCAGCATCGGTGGTGCACCGGGGATCTCCCGCGAAGGGGCATCGCCTATCTTTACCGGGTTGCCGGGCATGCGAACCACTTCCCCGTTTTGCAGGGGTACGTCGATCACCATGTTGCGTGCCAGAACCTGTGGGTCGCTGAGCGCTTGTGCGAAATCGTTGACCGGCGCGCACGGAATGCGTGCCGCGCGCAACTTGGCGAGCCAGTTTTCGGCGGTGTCCTGAAGCAGTTCCTCCTGGATCACCGCGTCGATATGCTCGCGATCAGCGTAGCGCGACGGCTGACTCAGGTACCGAGGTTCGCGCAGTTCCTCGCGCGGGATGACATCCCGGAATTTTTCGAAGAAGGCATCGCCGATGCAGGCGATGATGATGTGCCCGGTGCGCGTGCGGTAGGTGTTATACGGGACATGAACGAAATGGCTGTTGCCGATTCGCTCCGGAACCTTGCCCGACATCAGATACATTGTAGCCATGTAGTTGAGAAGGGATATCTGGGCGTCGAGCATCGAGATGTCCACGTGTCGGCCGTGCCCGGTGCGCTGCCGTTCGGCCAGCGCCGCCAGAACACCGATCACCCCGAACACACCACCGCCGAGGTCGCCGATGGGGATGCCGGAACGTACCGGATCGCGGTCGGCAAAGCCGGTGATGGACATGCCGCCACCCATGCCCTGCACTACCTGGTCAAACGCGGGCTGGTTCGGTGCCGGGCCGGTTTCACCGAACCCCGATACCGAGCAGGTGATGATCCGCGGATTGATCGCGGCCAGCGACGAGTGATCAATCTTCAGGCGCTGGGTGACGCCGACGCTGAAGTTGTCGAACACGATGTCGGCCTGTTTGACGAGGTCATAGAACACCTCGAGTCCGGTGTCGCTCTTGAGATCCACCGCCACGCTTTCCTTGCCCCGATTGAGTGTTAGGAAATAGGCGCCCATGCCGAGCCTGGAATACTCCGGGCTGCGCGCCAGCAGTGCGCGCGTGCCTTCACCCTGCCCGGGGGGCTCGACCTTGATGGTGCGGGCGCCGAGATCGGTCAGGATCATGGTGCCATAGGGTCCCGAGAGCATGTGCGTGAGATCGAGAACGACAATTCCTTCGAGTGGCTTCATGTGGCGCGGTTCCGATCGCTGTGGGCTTGGGGTGGGGTATCAAGAGTGGGTCAGGAAGGCTTGCCATCCGGCTTCTCGCGGGCAAACAAGGCACGCACGACCAGCCAGATGATCGATGGGCGCGCGCACAGCCGCGCCATCTGTATCGCTTCCCGCGGCGTGATGATGGTCTGGCACGGCATCGTGCCGGCAAAACCGTTCATGACGATGTTGCCATCCTTGACCTCGGCATCCTCGATGCGCACGCCCATTTTTACTGACACGGTGTTGACCCGCATGGCGTTCAGGCCTCAATCCCAGGACTTCGCCCGCGCGATATTGCGGCCGGCGGCGCGGCCGGAGATGATCGCCTCGGTCAGATAGCTGCCATTCTGGTACAGGTCGGAGAACATCGATCCCAGTTCGCCGGCCTCATACAGCCGCGGGATCGCCGTGCCGGCCGGCGTCAGCACCTCGGACTCGATGTTGCGTCTGGCGCCGCCGCTCGTGCAGACCACGGCGGGCACTATGCGGATCGCGTAATAGGGCGGCTGGGCGAGCGGTTGCAGGGTGATCGGATGGCGCCCGTAGCGAGCATCCTGGCCTTGGGCGCAGGCCTTGTTGTACTCATCGACCGTGGCCATCACCGCGGCCGGGTCTCGCCCCATCCGCTTGGCCAGCTCGGCAATGGAATCGGCCTTGAGGATGGTGCCGTTGGCGATCTCCGCCGCGTTGTCGTCGCTCCAGTCGAGTCCCTCGGCGGCGATGTTCCAGGTGAATGCCTTGGTCGCCAGGCAATTCATCGTGCGCGTCGTCTCGTCGAAGATCATGTGCACCGGCTGAACATGGATGTGCGGCGTATCCACCCAGTGGCCCCGGACCTTTTCCTTGTAGTGGGTCAGTTGCAATTCGGCGGTTTCGTTGTAGAAGCGCTGGTGATCGGCGGCGATTTCGATCCAGCTGAAGCTCTGCCAGAACAGCTGGCGCAGGTAAACCGTTTGCCTTCCTTCGAGCTTGAGACCGGGCCAGATGCCCCCCGACTGGCCGCGGTTGCGCAGATGCCAGAGCTCGGCGCCAGCCTTTTGCAGCATGCGCAAGCCGTCGCCGGTATTGCCAGGCGTGCCGAGCGGATACAGCGGCTCGTAACCGCAGTAGTCGCGCTGCATCTGGGCATCGGCTTCGTAGCCGCCGGTGGCGACCACGACGCCGCGCCGTGCCTTGATGGCGCTACGCTTGCCTTGATGTTCGACCATGGCGCCGAATACCTCCAGCGAATCCGGGTCCTGGATCAGGTCGATCACCGGCGTTTCGTAGAGCACGCGCACGGGCCGCCGGTCGATGTTGGTCTTGAAGGCAAGCCAGACCCCGGCAGGAATCGGCAGGATGGTCGCCGTGTGGGCAACGGCTTCGCTGGCGCCCATTTCGGGAAACTCCAGGACCGCCTCCCGGTCGGTGAAGCCGGTGCCGTGGATATAGCGGGCGCCCGCCTCGGCGGCGCGTTCCTGGATCCAGGGCTCAAGGCGGGACATCTGCCGTGCCCATTCATCAAGCATTGCCTCGGGTACCGGGTTCGACTGATTCATCCTGCGCTGATAGTCTTTCAGCGCCTCCGGATTCTTATTGATCAGGAGCGATTGTCCGGAGGCGCGGGTGTTGCCCCCCGCATAGCGTTCCGGCATCTTCTCGCAGATCAGCACCTGGGCCGACGGGTCCGTCGCCAGCGCCTCGATGGCGGCACAGGCGCCGGCGAGACCGAAACCAAGAATCAGGACATCGGTCTCGAAGTCCCAGCTTTTGATGGAAGCCAAACTAGCCATGTCGGTTCCTCGCTCAAGGGATGTAAGGACTAATTGCAATCGCGCGGCAATTTGCCGGCGGTCTTCAGTTTGGCGTAGTAACTCCAGCTGGTCTCGTTGGGCTGATAGTAGCTGTCGGGCGCCGTGACATAGCTTGGATGGTGCTTGCGGGTGTAGGCCTGGACCGGAGCCGGCAATTCGTCGAAGCTGGAATACTTGCGACCCTGGCCGCTGTAGATGAGATAACCGGGTGCCTGTCCCATCTTCATCCACGGCAACCATGGGCCGGTGCGGAACCACGCATAGTGCACGGGTGTGGAACGCGCTGTTTCCGATTCCAGGTCGGTCGTGTTGGCGAAGTAGATGAAGTGTTCCGAGGCGAGGTAGGTTGGCCCCGTGGATTCCTCGGGGTGCTCGGCGGGCTGCAAGACGTTCGGGTACGCCAGCGGAATATCCCACCGCAGCGAGGTGATTTCGCCGGTTTTCTGGAACACGGCAAGCGGTGCAGTCATATCCTTCCCGGGCGCCGGAAACTTGTTGCTCACGGGATCGTTGGCCACATGAACCACGCAGACCTTCTTTCCGGTCAGCGGATTAGTCCAGGCGTCGATGATTTCGCCGGTCTTCAAGTCCTGGTAATAGGAAACTTCGCGAGTGACCCACTCATAGCTGCCATCCGGCTTCGTGATCAGTCGCCCGGCGTTGTAACCCTGCATGCGCAAGATCGGCAGGGGCTTGGCGCCCGGCTGTACCGCGAGGATAGTTACGTTCCAGTCCTTGAACACAGGCTTCCCGTCGAGGTCTCCGACTACACGAAGCATGGCCTTGTAGGCATCGGCCGGCTTTGCCAGATCGAGTGCTTCAACAGGAACCGCGGCAAACATGGCGGCCACGCCACTTAGTACGCGAAGGAATGATTGGGATGGATGTTTCATGGGCTTTCCGCGCTGAGGAGTGGTTGTTGTCCTGAACATGGTGGCGACGGGTTACCGGCGAACGTTTGCAGTACCAGTACATACCCGTAGGTTAAGCAATTTGCTTGCCAGATTACGGAATGATATGAATTCACTTGGATTGATGGTCAAAACGACTGAAATTATGTTAACCGGTGAAACGCAATGAAACGCTTTTTGATTGAAACGTTCGAGGCCGAGCCGCATGGTCTGAAAGTATCGGAGCCCAGCCGCTACGCCTGATGGGGCTTGGCATGTTGGCTGTATTGGTGTTTCGTCGGTGGAGCGAAACGATGTTTCACAAGCCTGGCTTCCTTAGGCCTTATTCCATTGGTATCGTTCGTCTGAACAACTTTGCAACTTCCCGCTTCAGATTCTTCTCTGCCTGCCAGAGATCGTAGTTCGCCCGCAGGTCCCCGTCGTTGAGAACTGTGCGCGAACCCAACGCCAGCCTCCGGTTCCCCGAGCATGATGAGGACACTGCTCGGCTCCCACCGGGCCGGGGCCACTAGTCGCGCGGGCGCGAACCCGGGCCGGCGATTGCTTGTCCGATGACCATGAAGAGGAAGACGGCCGCCATGAGCGGAAAGAGGGATTGGTCGTATTCGTTGGCATGATGGGCGCCTTGAATCAGACGGACGACCTCGGACGAGTAGGCCATCGCCACCATCATGCCCATGGTGATATATGCATTGATCCTGCTTGCATTCGAGGCATGCCATAGCGCCCAGAAGGCTAGGACCGGGGCAAGGATCACATAGGTATTGGTTTCGTTCATCGGTGTCAACAACATCACATAGCCCGCCGACAGTGCCAGATACACGAGCGTCTTGATGATGGCGTCGTCGATCCTTCGAACGAAGAAAAACCCGAATGCCGCGAACAGCAGGCCGACTGCCACCTGGACGACGAAGTACGCCGCGCCACCGAGCTCGGGGCCGAAGATCCGCAATATGCCGTTGATGTCGGCAAATATCCTGCCTTCCGTCGGCGTCATGCATGCCGCTATGTTTTCGACGAAGGACAGATACTGGCTGGTCACGTAGTCCGGAGGGCCGAACAGATATGGAATCAGCATTGCCGCGGCGACCCCCAGGCCCAGTCGCCACCACAGCGACGGGAATATCACCAGCGCCAGGCCTACCATCGGTGCGCTGATCGGCTTGCATACCAGCGCTAGCGTCAGGAGCAGCGATGCCGGCGTGGGCTTGTCGGCGAACAGAAAACCGGCGGCAAGGATCAAACAGGCCGAGATGTGGGCGCTCGATTGTCCGTTCCTCAGCGCGCTGACACATAGTGGCAGCGAGAGGATGGTGAGAAGAAAGAAGTTCCGGTTTGCCTTGCCGGCGCCGATCAGTCGGCTGAATCCCAGGAACCCGGCGAACAATCCGGCCATGGCCAGCAGTCGCCAGGCGATGTCGCCTGTCGGGACGGGTAGCTGGTGAAACGGCCGGAACAATTGCACGAATACCGGCAGGTAATTGAATTCCTTCGGGCCGTAGTACAGTGGGGCCCGCGCGAGCCAATGGTCCACCGCGTCGTGATAAATCGGCGTCATGCTCCGGGCCATGCCCTGCCTGAACAGCAGCGAGGCGATGGCGGCGAAAACCATCAGCCAGAGAATATACGAAATCAGTTTGTAGGTTCGGCCCTGATCGGCCGGTGTCGATGCGGAAGTCATGGGTCGTGATGAACCGTCGGTTGGATGCGGCTTGCCGATGCCGCCGCAAGGCCCTCGGGGCGTCGCTACCTCGCCCGGATACTCGGCGGGTGAACGATACATCATCGGGGCGGACTCGGCTTGAATCGGCATGCATTGCATTCCCAGGCAAAGCCAAAACCCTCGGGCGCAAGCCTTCATGGGTTTTTGTTTGGTACATTGCCCGGCGATTCTTCCCTGTTGGCGATGTAAAGCGCCGCCATTCAAGCTTCGGGAGCAAACATCATGGTGTCGAAAACCAAGAAGGCATCGGCCACGGCGTCACCCGCGCAAGCCCGGCGACTGATCGATCTGGGCGCCTGCGTCGATTTTCTCGACCGGGCCGGCCAGTTGCGCCGGGTCAAGACCGAGGTGGATGGCCGTTTCGAGCTGGCTGGCATCGCCAAGCGGCTCGAAGGCGGCAAGCCGGTGCTGTTCGAGCGGGTCAAGGGCAGCGAATATCCGGTGGTCACCGGCCTGCTCTGGAATCGCGATGTCGTCGGCCAGTTGTTCGGGCTGCCCAAGGAACAGGTGCCGTTTGCCATCGCCGACGCCATTGCCGGCTGGCAGAAGAAACCCGCGGCGCTGGCCGGTCGCCTGCTCAAGCGCGCCCCGGCCAACGAAATCGTCGAAAGCGGCGTGAATCTCGCCGGACTGCCGATCCCGGTCCATGCCGTCAAGGACGGCGGGCGTTATCTCGACGCCGCCGTGGTCGTCGCGCGCAACCCGCTGACCGGCGCGCCCAACATCTCGATCCACCGCATGATGGTGACGCGCAAGAACCGGCTCACCTTCCTGATCGATCCCGGCCGGCATCTGGGCGAGTATGTCGAGATCATGGAAAGGCGCAATGAGCCGCTGGGCGTCACCATCAACGTCGGCGTCGGCCTGGCGCCGTGGATTGCCGCCGCGCTGCCGCGCCTGGGCGACTTCAAGAACGTCGTCGCCCATCATCTGGCGGGCCGCGCCATCGACTTCGTCGAGGCGCAGACCGTCGATGCGCCTGCCTATGCCGATGCCCAGTGGGTCATCGAAGCGGAAATCCTTCCCGGGCTGCGCGAGACCGAGGCGCCGTTCGCCGAGGTGACCGGCTACTACGGCGAGCGCGACCAGCGCTGGGTCATGAAAGTCAAGGCCATCACGCGCCGTGCGCAGCCTATGTTTCATACCGTGCTGTCGGGCATGGAAGTCTGGAACGCGGTGGGCTATACCGCCGAGGCGGCGATTTTCCATGCCGTCAAGCGCGAGATTCCGGAACTGGTCGCCGTCTATCTGCCGCACGGCGGCTGCGGCTTCTACGAGGCCGTGGTTCAGGTGCGCAACACGCG
>CAYXZX010000093.1:0-10424 GCA_964469455.1 uncultured Rhodocyclaceae bacterium
GTGATCAAGACGGCGCGGCGCATGGGCATCCGCACCGTCGCCGTGTATTCCGAGGCCGATGCCGGCGCGCGCCATGTGCGGCTGGCTGACGAAGCGGTCTGCATCGGCCCGCCCGCCGCGCGCGAGTCCTATCTCGTCATCGATCGCATCATTGCCGCCGCGCGCTCCACCGGCGCGCAGGCGATCCACCCGGGCTATGGCTTCCTATCGGAGAACGAAGAGTTCGGGCAGGCATGCACGGACCATGGCATCGCCTTCGTCGGCCCGCCGGTGAGCGCCATTCGCGCCATGGGTCTGAAGTCGGAAAGCAAGAAACTCATGGAAAAGGCCGGCGTGCCGCTGACGCCCGGCTACCACGGCGACAATCAGGAGCCGGCTTTCCTGCGCGAGCAGGCCGGACGTATCGGTTACCCGGTGCTGATCAAGGCCAGCGCCGGCGGTGGCGGCAAGGGCATGCGCGTCGTGCGCGACATCGGGGAATTCGCCGACGCGCTGGCCTCCTGCCAGCGCGAGGCGAAGTCCGCCTTCGGCAACGACCATGTGCTGATAGAGAAATACCTCGAGCGTCCCCGCCACATCGAGATTCAGGTGTTCGGCGACACGCATGGCAATTGCATCCATCTGTTCGAGCGTGACTGCTCGGTGCAGCGTCGGCACCAGAAAGTGCTCGAGGAAGCGCCTGCCCCGGACATGACGCCGGCGCGGCGTGCCGCGATGGGCAAGGCGGCGGTCGACGCCGCCAAGGCCGTCGGCTATGTCGGCGCCGGCACGGTGGAGTTCATCGTTGATCCGTCGGGTACCTTCTACTTCATGGAGATGAACACGCGGCTGCAGGTCGAACATCCGGTCACCGAAATGATCACCGGCCTCGACCTCGTCGAGTGGCAGCTGAAAGTCAGTGCCGGCGAGACGCTGCCGCTGGCCCAGGAGCAGTTGTCGATCCGTGGCCACGCGCTGGAGGCGCGCGTTTACGCCGAGGATCCGGACAAGGGTTTCCTGCCCGCGACCGGCCGTCTGGCGCATCTGGTGCCGCCGGCCGAATCGCTCAATGTTCGGGTCGACACCGGCGTCGAACAGGGCGACGAAATCACGCCGCACTACGACCCGATGATTGCCAAGCTGATCGTCTGGGACGAGAACCGCGAGCGGGCGCTGGCGCGCATGCTGCAGGCCCTGGCCGACTACCGCGTGGTCGGCGTGAACAGCAACATCGGCTTCCTGTCGCGGCTGGTAGCCTGTCCATCCTTCGCCGGCGCCGATCTCGACACCGGATTGATCGAGCGCGAGCGCGACTTTCTGTTTCCCGGCGAAGCGGCGCGCGAACCTTCCCGCGAGGCCTGGCTGCTGGCCGCGCTCGCCGAACTGCTGCGCGACAGGAATTTCGCGCGCGCCCGGGCCGCCGTCAGCGGCGATCCGTATTCGCCCTGGCATAGGCGCGACGGCTGGCGCGTCAATGGCGTGGCGCGCCGGGAGATCTGCCTGCGCGTCGGCGAGGCCGAGAAGCGGGTCGTGGCGGCCTACGGTGGCGGCGGCCATGGCTTCCGGCTGGAACTCGACGGCAGGGAAAGCGACGCGGCCGGCGAATTGCTCGACGATGGCAGCCTGCGTGCCGATCTCGACGGCCGGCGCCTGACCGTCACGGTGATCGCCGCCGGCGAGAAACGCCATGTGTTCGTCGACGGACGGAGCTTCGTTTTCGCGGCGGTCGATCCGCTGTTCCATGCCGGCGAGGGCGGCGGGGCGGAAGGCGGCCTGGCCGCGCCGATGCCGGGCAAGGTGATCGCGCTGCTGGTCGAGCCGGGCGTGAGGGTGAGCAAGGGCGCGCCGCTCATCGTGCTCGAGGCCATGAAGATGGAGCACACGCTGGTGGCGCCGGTGGCCGGCACGGTCAGGGCATTTCACTACGCCGTGGGTGAACCGGTTGCCGACGGGGCAGAATTGCTGGAGTTCGAGAAAGCATCCTGAGCCATGCCCCTGCCGAAGAAAGCCCGCATCGTCGAAGTCGGTCCGCGCGACGGCCTGCAGAACGAAGAGCAGCAGATCGCCACCGCGACGAAAATCGAACTCATCGGCCGTCTCGCCGATTGCGGACTGACGACCATCGAGGCCACCGCCTTCGTCTCGCCGAAGTGGGTGCCGCAGATGGCCGATGCCGCCGAAGTGATGCGCGGCACGGAGCGGCGGAAAGGCGTGAGCTACCCGGTGCTGGTGCCGAACGAAACCGGGCTGGAGGCGGCTCTCGCGGCGGGCGCCGCCGAAGTGGCGGTGTTCGCCGCCGCATCCGAGGCGTTCTCGCGCAAGAACATCAACTGCACCATCAAGGAATCGCTCGAACGCTTCAAGCCCGTGGTCGCGCGCGCGCGGGAAGCCGAGGTCAAGGTGCGCGGCTACGTCTCCTGCGTGCTCGGTTGTCCGTACCAGGGCGAAGTGGTGCCGGTCGCGGTCGCCGATGTTGCCTGGGCGCTGTTCGATCTCGGCTGCCATGAAATTTCGCTGGGCGACACCATCGGCGCGGGCACGCCCGAGAAGAACAAGGCCATGATCGAGACGGTGGCGCGGCGCGTGCCGATCAAGAAACTGGCCGGCCACTACCACGACACGCGCGGCATGGCCATCGCCAACGTCTACGCCGCGCTGCAATTGGGCGTCAATGTCTTCGACTCCGCCGTCGGCGGCCTCGGCGGCTGTCCCTATGCACCGGGAGCTTCCGGCAATGTCGCGACCGAGGACGTGGCCTGGCTGCTGCAGGGCCTCGGCATCGCCAGCGGCGTGGATCTGGACCGGCTGGTCGACACGGCCGCCTGGATCTCCGGCCAGCTGGGCCGCGCGCCGGCCTCCAGGGTGGCCAGGGCGGTACTGGCCTCGCGATGACGCTGCCGGCGGGCGTTCGCGTCGTCGAGCGCGGCTGGCTGTCGTCGAACAACGTCCTGCTGCTCGACGGCGATGATGCCACGCTGGTGGATAGTGGTTATGTCGGCCATGCCGCGCAGACCGTCGCGCTCGTAAAGTCAGCCCTGGCGGGACGCCGGCTGCGACGGCTGATCAATACCCATTCCCATTCCGACCACATCGGCGGCAACGCGACGCTGCAGCGCGAGTTCGGCTGCCGCATCGTCATTCCCGCCGGCATCGAGCGGCATGTTCGCGACTGGGACGAACAGGCGCTGCTGCTGGCCCAGTCCGCGCAGCGCGGCGAGCGCTTTCGCCACGACGACGTCGTGTGCGCTGGGGACCGGCTGGTCATGGCCGGACTCGAGTGGCAGACTCATGCGGCACCTGGCCACGACATGGACGCGCTGATGTTCCACTGCCCCGATGCGAGGCTGCTCATTGCCGGCGATGCGCTCTGGGAAGACGGCTTCGGCATCATTTTCGGCGAGCTGTTCGGCAGCCCGGGTGCACTGGCGGCGACGCGGGCGACCCTGGACGAGATCGCGCGGCTGCCCATCGACACGGTCATTCCCGGCCATGGCGCACCGTTCGACGAGGTCGACGCGGCGTTGGCGCGGGCCTATCGACGTCTCGAAGCGTTCGAAGCCGATCCGGCGCGGCTGGCGCGCAACGCCATCAAGGGCTGCTTCATCTTCAACCTGCTCGACCTGCAAAGCCTGCCGGGCGCTGAACTGGCCGACTATCTCGAGCGCGTGCCGTTCTTCCACGACATCGGCACGCGCCAACTCGGCATGGACATCGGCGCGCTGGCGGAATGGCTGATGGCGGAACTCCGCCGTGCCGGCGCCATCGAAGTGATTGACGGCCGGTTGTGGCCGACCATGGCCGCCTAGCCGCCGCCCATAAGCTCGGTTATTCTTGGCGACATGCAGCTCATCCTGATCAGCGGCTTGTCCGGTTCCGGCAAGTCGATCGCGCTCAACGTCCTGGAGGATGCCGGCTACTACTGCGTCGACAACCTGCCGGCGCCGCTGCTGGCGCCGTTGGTGGAGCACCTGCATGCCGAAGGCCAGGAGCGTGCGGCGGTGGCGATGGACATGCGCGGCGGCGCCGGCGTTGCCTCCTTCCTGCCCAAGGAGCTGCGCCAGCTGCGCGAGGAAGGGCGCGTGGACCTGCGCTTCATCTTCCTCGACGCGCGCGACGAAGTGCTGATCCAGCGCTTCTCGGAAACGCGGCGGCGTCACCCGCTCGCCGTCGGCGACACGACGCTGGCCGAGGCGATCGCCAAGGAACGCGAGGCGCTCGAGAGCCTGGGCGACCTCGGACACCACATCGACACCAGCTACCTGCGACCCAACGCGCTGCGCGCCTTCGTCAAGGGCTTCATCGATCTCGATGAAAGCGCCGGCCTGACGCTGATGTTCGAGTCCTTCGGCTTCAAGCATGGTCTCCCGATGGATGCCGACCTGGTGTTCGACGTCCGCTGCCTGCCCAACCCTCATTACGATCCCCTGTTGCGGCCGTTGACCGGGCTGGACGCGCCGGTCATCGAATTCCTCGACGCCCAGCCCGAAGCGCGGGTGATGCTGGCCGACATCGGCCGCTTCATCCAGGAATGGCTGCCGGCCTACATCCGTGACAACCGCTCCTATCTCACCGTGGCGCTGGGCTGCACCGGAGGCCAGCACCGCTCGGTGTATTTCGCCGAGAAACTGGCCGAGCGCTTTCGCGGCACCATGCACGTGCTGGTCCGCCATCGCACCCTGGCCCCGTCGTGAGCGACTGGCTGGCGCTGGTCCGTCCGGGCGACTGGCTGACGGCTGTCCTGGGTGTTCTGGCGGTGGCGCTGGCGTTCCCGCTGCTCTGGCGCGGCGGGCCGGCCGAGCGGGCGGTGATCCGGCTGGACGGGCGCGTGGTGGCCGAATATCCGCTCGACGCCGCCCGCCGGTTCGAGGTCGCGGGTCCGCTGGGCAGGACGGTGATCGAGATCCAGCCGGGGCGCGCGCGCGTCGCGGCCGATCCCGGTCCGCGCCAGTACTGTGTCAAGCAGGGCTGGCTGACGCGGACCAATGCCATCGCCATTTGCGCGCCGAATCACGTCAGCCTTTTCCTGGCGGGCCGGCAGGCCGGCTACGACACGCTGAACTACTGAGGGATTCCCTTGGGCGAGTCGACCGTCGAACTGCGCGTGACCCCGGCCGACCGGCGCGTTGCCCGCCATGCCGCCGCCGCGATTGCCCTGACGGTCGCCGAGGCGGCGATCCCCACGCCCTTGCCGGGCGTCAAGCCGGGGCTGGCCAATATCGTCGTGCTGATCGTGCTGGCCCGGCATGGCTGGCGCGAAGCGGCCTGGGTATCGCTGCTGCGCGTGCTGGCCGGCAGCTTGCTGGTCGGGCAGTTCCTGGCGCCCGGGTTCTTCCTCAGCCTGACCGGAGCGCTGACGAGCCTCGCGGCGCTGGCGCTGGCGGCGCGCCTGCCGGCGCGCTGGTTCGGGCCGGTCAGCCACAGCATCCTGGCGGCATTCGCCCATATCGGCGGGCAGGTATTGCTGGCGCGGGTGTGGCTGGTGCCGCATGACGGCGTGTTCTACCTGGTGCCGGTATTCGCCTTGTTTGCCCTGGTGTTCGGCGTCGTGAATGGCCTGACTGCGGCGCGCCTGATGTCGTCAGCACCCGCGCTTCCGCACCAGGGCTAACCAGAACTAAGACGCGCCGCCGATGCGTTCGAGCATGCGCAAGGCGACGATCGAATCCTCCTCGCCCAGGCCGCTGCCGACAATGGCATTGAACAACTGCGCGGTTGCCGCCGCCGCCGGCAGCATCAGGCCGAGGCGATGCGCTTCCTCCATGACGATGCGCAAATCCTTCTGGTGCATCCAGGCCTTGAAGCCGGGCTTGAAGTTGCGGTCGAGCATCCGCTGGCCGTGGTTCTCGAGAATGCGCGAATAGGCGAAGCCGCCGAGCAGCGCTTCGCGGACTTTCGCCACGTCGACGCCATTCTTCGCGGCGAAGCTGAAAGCCTCGGCCACCGCCAGCACGCCGACGCCGGTGATGATCTGGTTGCAGGCCTTGGCCACCTGTCCGGCGCCGGTGTCGCCGATCAGGGTGACCGACTTGCCCATGTGCTCGAGCAGCGGCTTGACGCGGGTGAACACATCCGGCTTGCCGCCGACCATGATGGTGAGCGTGGCGTTGATGGCACCGGTTTCGCCGCCCGATACCGGCGCGTCGAGGAACTCGATGCCCCTTGTCGCCAGTGCCGCCGCGATTTCGCGCGCCGCATCGGGATTGATGGTGCTCATGTCCACCACGATCAGCCCCGGCCGGCCGCCGCCGGCGATGCCGTCGTCGCCGAGGGTCACGTCCCGCACATCCGGCGCATCGGCGACCATGGTGAAGACGATGTCCGCGTGGCCTGCTACCGCCGCCGCCGAGATGTGCGCGCGGGCATCGGTGTCCCTGAACGGCTCGAGCGACGCCGGCCGCCGCGCCCACAGATGCAGCCTGTGCCCAGCTTGGGCCAAATGCAGTGCCATGGGGCGGCCCATCAGGCCGAGTCCGATAAAACCGATGTCCATGTTGGCCGTCCTCCCGTCGTCCAGTATCGCGCAGATCGGCCGTCAGTCAAGCCTGCAACGGCCTTTTGGCTTGACGCCGGCATGTCTATTGGTTAAGTTGCCGGCTTGTCAGTCACTTGCCTCAACGCCGCCTTAAACAGCGCTCGCCGCGCGCATCGACTTCGTGCCGATGTGCTCCCTACCATGCGATATTCCCTCAGCAACAGCGCTGTCCTCGGTGGCCCTGGCCGTGAACGGATCGCCGCATGCGCCTGATTTCCCGGAAAGCCCGTCGATGAATCCCCTACTCTTGCTGCTGTCGCTCCTGTTCGTGGCCGCTTGCGGCAGGGAGGCGCCGGCCAGTGCGCAGATCGCCACCGGACCGAAGACGGTGCGGGTGACGAAAGTCAGCCGTGGCGACGCGCCGGCGGACGCCCGTTACAGCGGCGAGATTCGGGCGCGCCACGAGTCGACACTGAGTTTCCGTGTCGGCGGCAAGCTGATCGAGCGCCTGGTCGATGCCGGGGCCCGTGTCAAGGCCGGCCAGCCGCTGGCGCGGCTCGATCCGATCGATGCTCGCCTGGCCGCCAGCCAAGCCGAGGCGAATGCCGCCCTGGCCGAGGCGGAACTGCGCCGCGCCCAGGACCTGCAAGCGAAATCCTTCGTCAGCCAGGCCGCGCTCGACGCCAGGATCACGGCGGCCAAGGCCGCGCGAGCCCAGGCGCAGCTGGCCGCCAACCAGGCGGTCTACACCACCTTGTACGCCGACAAGGCGGGTGTCGTGGCCGCCGTGCTGGCCGAGCCTGGCCAGGTCGTGGCGGCCGGGCAGGGCGTGCTGCGCGTCGCCCGCGATGGCGAACGCGAGGTGGCGATCGGTTTGCCCGAAGGCGTGCTGGCGACCATTCGCCCCGGCACGGCCGCCTCCGTCAGCCTTTGGGCCGACGGCAGGACCTATGAAGGCCGGGTGAGGGAGGTCGCGCCGGTTGCCGACGCCGCCACGCGCACTTTCGTCGCCCGGATCACCCTGGTCGGCGCGGACCCATTGCTGCCATTGGGGCTGACGGCCTCGGCGAGTTTCTCCGCGCCGGGCACGGGCCGGATGGTGGTGCCGACGGCGGCACTGTTCCAGCAGGGCGACCAGCCGGCAGTCTGGGTGGTGGGCGCCGAGAGCACGGTCGCCTTGCGCGCGGTCCAGGTCGAGCGCCTTGCCGACACCGGCGCGGTACTCAAAGGCGGGTTGCAGGAGGGCGAGCGCATCGTTGCCGCCGGGGCGTTCAAGCTGATCGAGGGCGAAAAAGTTCGCGTCGTCGATTGATGAGGCGCGTCAATCTTTCTCGCTGGGCGCTCGAGCATCCGTCGATGATCCTCTATCTGATCGTCGTGCTGATGGTCATGGGCGTCATGTCGTTCCTGAAGCTGGGGCGCGCCGAGGATCCGGACTTCACGTTCAAGGTCATGGTGGTGCGCACGCAATGGCCCGGAGCGACGGCCCGGGAAGTCGAAACCGAGCTGACCGAGCGCATCGAGAAGAAGCTGCAGGAAACCCCGTTTCTCGACGTCGTTTACTCCTCTTCGCGCGCTGGCGAGTCGCTGGTGTTCATCCAGCTGAAGGACTACACGGCGAAGTCCGACGTGCCGGAATCCTGGCGGCAGGTGCGCAAGAAGCTCGACGACATCAAGTCGACGTTGCCGACCGGCGTGGTCGGACCATTCCCGAACGACGAGTTCGGCGACGTCTACATGAACATCTTCGCGCTGACCAGCGAGGATGGCGCCGGGCACGACCTGGCCGCCCTGCGGCGCGAAGCCGACCGGATGGCGCGCGAGCTGCGCATGCTGGCCGACGTCAAGAAAGTGGACCTGCTGGGTGTGCAGGACGAGAAGATCTACATCGATGTCGCGCCGGCGCGGCTGGCGGCCCTCGGCATCACGCCGGCGCAGGTCGGCGAGGCGCTGGCCAGACAGAATGCGGTGACGCCGGCGGGTTTCGTCGAGACTTCGACCGACCGCCTGCGCCTGCGCGTCAGCGGCGCATTCGATTCCGTGGCGCGCGTTCGCGACGCAGATCTCGCGGTCGGCGGCCGGCATTTTCGTCTGTCCGACATCGCCGAGGTCAGGCGCGGACTGGCCGATCCGCCCAATCCGCGCATGCGCTTCGATGGCCGCGACGCCATCGGTGTCGGCGTGGTGATGATCCGGGGCGGCGATGGCATCCGCCTGGGCCGCAGCCTCAAGGCCGAGGTCAGCCGGCTGGCCGCCAGCCTGCCGGTGGGCATGGCGGTGGCGACAGTGGCCGATCAGCCCGAGATCATCCGCGGCTCCCTCGACCTGTTCCTCAGCAGCCTGGCCGAGGCGCTGCTGATCGTGCTGGCCGTGAGCTTCCTGACGCTGGGCGTGCGCACCGGCATGGTGGTGGCGCTCTCGATTCCTCTGGTGCTGGCGATGACCTTCCTGCTGATGAAGATGCTGGGCATCGACCTGCACCGGATTTCCCTGGGAGCGCTGATCGTTGCGCTGGGCCTGCTGGTCGACGATGCCATCATCGCGGTCGAGATGATGGTGGTGAAGATCGAACAGGGCCTCGACAAGGTCAAGGCGGCGACGTTCGCGTATACGTCGACGGCCTTCCCGATGCTCACCGGCACGCTGATCACCGTCGCCGGCTTCACACCGGTCGGCTTCGCGCATTCGGGCGCCGGCGAGTACGCAGGCGCGATTTTCTCGGTGACGGCCGTCGCCCTGTTGGTGTCGTGGATTGTCGCGGTGGTGTTCACGCCCTATCTCGGATTCAAGCTGCTCGATGTCGAGAAGCTGCGCAAGTATGGTGAGGAACATCATGGCGACATTTACGACACGCCTTTCTATCACCGGTTTCGCGCCCTGGTGACGTGGTGCCTGCGGCACCGCTGGACCACCATCGTCGTCACGGTGGTGACGTTTGGCTTGAGCATCGTCGCCTTCAACATCGTGGTCCAGAAGCAGTTCTTCCCCACTTCGATCCGCCCGGAACTCCTGATCGATCTGTGGTTGCCGCAGGGCTCGTCGCTGAAAGCCACGGAGCACGAGGTCAGGCGGGTCGAGGCCCTGCTCAAGACCAGCCCCTACAAGGATGGCATCTCCAGTTTCAGCGCCTACACCGGCAATGGCGCGCCGCGCTTTTACCTCTCGCTCAACCAGCAGCTGTTCAACGACAACTTCGGCCAGCTGGTGCTGATGACGCGGACGCTTGAGGACCGCGAGTCCCTGCGACTTCGCCTGATCGAGACGTTCGAGAACGGTGACGGCTCGTGGAGCCACTTGCGCACCCGCGTGCATCGGCTCGAGAACGGCCCCCCGGTGGGTTATCCGGTGGTATTCCGTGCCATGGGCGAGGATTTGGTGACGCTGCGGCGCGTGGCCAGCGAGGTTGCCGACGTGATGCGCGCCAATCCCAACGTTCGCGACGTACATTTCGACTGGAACGAAAAGGCCCGGAGCATCCGGGTCGAAATCGATCAGGATCGCGCCCGGCAACTGGGCGTGAGCAGTCAGGATGTCGCCCAGGTCCTGCAGGCCCACGAGGTTGGCGCGACCTTGACGCAGTACCGGGAGGGCGACCAGTTGATCGACATCGTCTGGCGAGGCGGCGGTCCCGAGCGCGGCAGCCTCGACCGACTGGCCGACCTGCCGGTGCCCGCCAACATGGCCGCCGGCGGCAAATGGGTGCCCCTGGCGCAGGTGGCGCGGCTGGTGCCGGTGCTCGAGGAAGGCATCATCTGGCGCCGCAACCGCCTGCCGTCGATCCAGATTCGTGCCGACCTGGCCAACAACCGGATCACCGGTCCGACCGCCACCCTGCAGATCGATCCGCAGCTGGATGTCATCAGGAATAACCTGCCGCCCGGCTATCGGGTCGAAATCGGCGGCGCCATCGAGGAAACTGCCAAGAACGAGGCGGCGCTGCAGGCCGTCATGCCGTTCATGGCCCTGGCCGTGG
>CAYXZX010000094.1:0-10161 GCA_964469455.1 uncultured Rhodocyclaceae bacterium
CCCGTGGGTGACGGGCCCGATGGCCACTCCTTGTGGCCGGCCTTCACCAATGTACCGAACGAGTTCCTGGAGAGTTACTTCCCGCTGCGCATCGTCGAGTATGCGTCGATCGCCGACTCCGGCGGTCCCGGCCTGCATCGCGGCGGCAATGGCGTGCGCACGGTCTACGAGTTCCTCGCCGACGGCGAAATCTCCATCCACGATGACCGTTGGCTGACTTACCCATGGGGCGTCAACGGCGGGCAGCCCGGAGGCCGCAGCAGCAAGCGCCTGCTGCGCCCGGATGGCAGCGGCGAATGGCTGCCGTCGAAATGCGATCGCATCAAGGTGAAGACCGGCGATCTGCTCTATTACGACACCTGGGGCGGTGGTGGCTGGGGCGATCCACTCGCACGGCCGAGCGACCTGGTCGCGCTGGATTGCCGCCGCGGACTGCTGACTCACGAAGGCGCCCGTCGATATGGCGTGGTGGTGCGCACCAATTCCAGCGTCGACATGGGCGCCACCGAGGCATTGCGAGCCAAGATGGCGGCGGAACGGCCGGCCGTGGCACCGCTCTTCAATCGAGGCGGGTCCATCGACGAATTGCGTGCGCGCTGCTTGGCCGAGACCCATCTCGAGCCCCCGCAGCCACCCACCTTCGCCAAGTGGATGGGAAAGGCGGTCGCTTGAACCAGATTCCCGGCATCCTGGGTGGTCTCACCGGCGTGGGCGACTTGCTCGGCCGGAACGCACGCCTGTTTCCGAGTAAGCCCGGCCTGATATTCGGGAATGTTCGCCTCAACTGGCGGGAGGTCAACACCCGCTGTTGCCGTTTTGCCAACGCCCTGCTCAACCTCGGCGTAAGCCGGGGGGACCGGGTCGCCATCTACGCCAGTAACAGCCATCAATGGGTCGAGGCTTCCTTTGCCCTGTCGAAGATCGGCGCCGTGGTGGTGACGGTGAACGATCGCCTCTCTCCGCCCGAAGTGGCCTACATCCTGGAGAACTCACGGGCAATCGGGCTGATCACCGGCCGGTCGCAACTCGCCTCGGCCCAGGCGGCGGCCACCCGCGCGCCGGCGTGCCGACTACTGGTTGGCATCGACACCGGCGCCCCGAATCTGCTCGACTACGAGACCCTGCTCGCCGAAGCCGGCGACGCGGAGCCGTTGCTCGATCCACCCCTGAAGGCTGAAGAAGCATCGATGTTGCTGTACACCAGCGGCACCACGGGTTTCCCGAAGGGCGCGATCTATACGCACGGCAGCACGCTGCTGGGCATGTTGATTCATGCCCATGCCATCGGCAGCCGAGCCACGCACCGGGTCATGCTGCCGTCGCCTCTCTATTCGGCGGCGGGCACTGCGGGAATCTACTGCGCCGTCTACGCCGGCTCGACCAGCGTTATCGTGAACTTCGAGGTCGAAACGGCGCTTAGAACACTGGAACGGGAGCGCATCACCTTCACCAACCTGGTGCCGACCACGATACAGCGCTTGCTGGCTCGGGAGGACTTCGACCAGTATGACCTTTCAACCCTGAACACAATACTGTACGGCGGCTCGCCGATCGCTGTGCCGGTGCTGCGCGAAGCCAGACGCCGACTGCCGGGATGTCGCTTCCGGCAAACCTTTGCCTCCACCGAAACCGGCACGGCAGGTACCGTGCTCGAGCCGGAGGACCATGATCTCGCGCTGGCCGATCCTTCCTGCGAGCACCTTTTGCTTTCCTGCGGCCGTCCGCAACTGGGCGTGGACCTGGCGATCTTCAACGCCGACGGACGAGAACTGCCGCCCGGCGAGGTCGGAGAGATCGCCGTGCGCACAGAAGCCAACATGGCCGGCTTCTGGAATAACCCAGAGGCCACCGCGAAGGCGATGCGTAACGGCTGGGTACTCACAGGGGACATGGCTCGTCGCGACGAGCACGGCTATTTCTACCTGGTGGATCGCAAGAACGACATGATCGTGACCGGCGCCTTCAATGTCTATCCCTCCGAGGTCGAGCGGGTGCTGCAAGACCATCCCGCCGTTTACGAAGTGGCGGTCGTTGGCGTGCCATCCGTCGAATGGGGAGAGGCCGTCAAGGCCGTGGTCGTGCTCCGCCCGGGGCAGGCTGTCACCGAAGGCGACCTGATCCGCCATTGCGAGGGCCGAATCGCCGGTTACAAGAAGCCGAAGTCCATCGATTTCGTTGAATCGCTTCCCCGCAACGCCACCGGCAAGGTCCTACACCGGCGGTTGCGCGAGTCATATTGGCAAGACCACGGTCGCAAGATTTGAATCAGCACAGGAGTCGAGCACATGAGCTTTCAGAATCTGTTCATTCCACACCAACGCAACGAGGAGGAGCGCCGGTGGCTTGACGAAGAAATCGCCGAGCAGCAACTGCGGTACCAAGCCATCGTCAAGGCCATGGAGGAACTCGCGCCGACGCGGGAGCGCTGGTACGCCGAGTTCCTCGACCGCATTCAGATGCGGGGCTTCAACGTGGATGGCGACATGCGCGTCAAGATCCAACACGAGGACATTCCGCTGCGCCCCGACCGCCCTCACAAGGTCGTTTACTAATTTTCACGCCAGGAGCACGAGCATGGCACGCCCTCATATTGAACCTTTCTGCGACCGTGACGTCCCGTTCAAGGCCATGAAGCTAAAAGGCTTCGGCAGCGGCATGCACTACAAGATGCTGAGCCTGGACACGGACACCGGTGCTTGCACCATGACAGTCAAACTCGACGGTGGTTACGTCCAAAAGCCGGGGTTTTCGTGGTCGGAACTGGAACTGCTGGTCATCGAAGGCGAATTGCAGGTTGGCGACAAGACGGTCGGCAAGGGGCACTACTTCTTCGTGCCCGCCGGCTATTCCATGCCGACTTGGCGGAGTGCCCAAGGCTGCCTGCTGCTCATGATGTACAACACCGGTGAACCCAGCTTGGTCGAGTCCGACACGCATCATCCCGATGCCCGTACCGATCGCTATCACGAGACCGATTCCTACAACGACATTCCCTGGGCGCTCGGTAACGTGACCAAGCCCAGCGTTGCCTCGGGTTGCCTGATCAAGTTGCTCAATTTCAACGACCGCTCGCACGCACTGACCTTCCTGTACTGCATGACGCCGCATTTCTGGCAGGACAACATTTCCTACCACGATTGCGCCGAGGAGTCATATCACCTCTGGGGCGATTCCTGGATGATGCAGTTCGGCACGGTCCCCACCGGCGGGTACTTCTGGCGCCCCGCGTACATCAACCATGGCGCCTTCGCCAGCGAACTGGGCTGTATCGCGCTCGGCCGCACCGACTCGAAGCTCTTCAATCACTTTCATTACAACCCGTGGAGCACCGTCGAAGAAAATCAGGCCCGCGCCGCTGCGCGAATCGCGGAACGCGACCCGTTGCTGTACCGCTGGATCGTGCAACACGGTCACAATCATCCGCACGGGCCGGAGGACTTTGAGAACACCATGCTGAGGATCGGGGGCTCCCGAAAGTATCGATCCGTACAGCCCGACAAGAACAAGGCTTTCGCACATAGCCACGGCCAGCACGGCCATCACCACCACGGCGACGACGAAGAACACGATCACGAGCATTGAACCGGTGGAGAACTTCATGGAAATCAGCGAACTGGCGGTTCTGCGCTGGCTGCACATCATCGCCATGGTCTATTGGCTCGGTGGCGAGTGGGGGGTGTTTCAAACCTCGTACAACGTCATTAACCGGCGTCTGCCCATGGAAGAGCGCAGGCGCCACATGGAGACGGCATATCGCATCGACATTCTTGCCCGCAGCGGCATCATCCTGCTCCTGCCGCTGGGCCTGCACATGGGGCACCTGTGGAATGTCCAGCCGTTCGGCGGCATCTGGCTCGGCGTCATCTGGTTCCTGGGGCTATCCTGGCTCGCGCTATGCTGGTCCGCCTTCATCTTCCGCGAGACTGATCGCGGCATCGCGCTGACCAAGATCGACGAATCGATCCGCTTCATCCTCATTCCCGCCCTGTTCCTGGCCGCCGCGTCCTCACTCGCTGGCTACGGCCCCTTTGCCGGCGATCCTGGCCAGAAATGGTTTTCAGCCAAAGTTCTGGTGTATTCGCTGACCTTGGTCATCGGCCTCAAGCTGCGCTTTATCATGCGCGAATGGACCACGCTCTTTCGCGTGCTGGCGAAGGGTCCGGACCCTAGGGTGGAAGGCACACTTGACAAGTCGATCCGCTTCGGTCGGCGCATCGCCTATGTCTATTGGGTACTGATCGCCACGGTCGCCTTCTTTGGGGCGGTCAAGCCGTTATAGGCAGTCTCGACAACGCATGAATGAGTGTCGTGCTCGGGCTGAAATTTGCCCACCTGCTTCTCTTCGTTTATTGGCTGGGGGGAGATCTGGGCACTTATTACGCCAGCCGTTGGGTGATGCGCGGCAACCTCGGCGCGTCGCCACGGCTGGCTTCCGCGCGCATCATGCTGGCCATCGACACGGTGCCGCGTCTGTGCATGCCGCTCTCGCTGGCGACAGGCTTCAACCTCGCGGTGCTGCAAGATCGGCTGATCGTGTCACCCATGGTAGTGGCCGCCATTTGGACGCTCGCCGTGGGCTGGCTCACGCTTGCCTGGAGTGCACACCATTTCAGAGAGCAAACGAACGGTGCGCACCTGGACCGTATCGACCGCTTGTTCCGACAGTTCGTCGTGGTGGGGCTGGCGATAATTGCGTTCACGGTGCTTGCCTCCGACGCCGGCGATGGTATCTGGGTGGCGACAAAACTTCTGATCTTCGATCTCGCGGTCATAGCCGGTCTTGCCGTCAGGCGTTCATTGGCGTCGTTCCCGAGGGCGCTCGCGGAACTCGCGACCCAGGCCGAAGCGGCCCCGGGTACTCCGGCACGGCGGGATACCTCGCTGGCACTGGAGGGTTCCCTGCGCCGCTGCCGCGTTTGGGTAGCGCTGATTTGGCTGACCCTGCTGACCAATGCCGCGCTCGGCATCCATCTTTTTCCCTAAGTGCACTCCTACCTGGTTGATCGAGAAATGAAACACAAGTCACTGCGCGGCACCATCCGTTATACCAGCACAAAGCCGGAGCGTCTCGGCCAAGTTCGCGGCCGCGAATACTTCATCGTCACCGACCAAGCGGACGGGGCCCGTGTGGTGCACGCGCACAGCGAGATCGACGATGAACCAAACGTGATACGCGACGTGGTCATGGCACTCGACGCCGAGTGGTACCCCCTCGACTGCAGCGTGCGCCTGACGGTGGGCGATCGCTACGAGGGCACCGGACTTATGCGTTTTGCGCCCGGCATCGCCGAGTGCGAGACAATCAACCGGCGCGACGGTCGGATCAGCCAGCGCATCGAGCTCTCCGGCCGGGTCCGCTGGCTTGGGGCGCATCCCATCTGTGGCGATGCCCTGTGTCTGCGGATTTACGACCTCGCGCAAGGCCCGGGCCGGCAGTTCTTCCCCAACCTCATGCTCACCTCGCCCGATCATCGCGGCGCCACCGGACCGATGCTCTTCAGTCTCGGTTTCGGCCTAGAGTTCGTCGGCCGGGAGCAAGTCAGCGTAGCCGCCGGTCGCTTCGACGCTTTGCATTTCCGCTACGTCGATACTGCCGGGCAGCTTCCCGAGGAACATCCGCCCTACGATGTCTGGTGTACCGATGATGGCCGTTACATCTTTCTGAAAGGCGGGGTCGGCGGCTATATGCAGACCTACTACGAACTGACCGAGTTGGTCGTGGATCCGGCCTGAATGCCATGCCTGCCTACCTGCTGATTCAGGCGCACCTCACTGACCCGGTGCGCTTTCGGGATTACGCGCAACGGGCAGCCACCCTCGTCGCGCGTTTCGGCGGCCGCTACCGGGTGCTGGGCGGCCAGCCGCTGCAACTCGAGGGTGCAGAATCCGATCTCAGGACCGTCATTTCCGAATGGCCCGACCGGGCTTCCGCCCTGCGTTTCTGGAACTCCCCGGAGTATGCCGAGATCAAGAGCTTGCGCGTCGGCACCGGCACATTCGACGTTAGGTTGCTCGATGGCATGGAGGCCACATGAACGACGCGCCCGTCCCCTATGTCGCCCTCGCCCTCCAAACCGCTTGTCATACAGTCAACGGATGTACGGAGAGCGCCTCCGCGCGAGCGGCGATGCTCGTCAACCTGGAAAGGGTTGCCCGCCAGATCGCCGCCAGCCGCGCCTTCATTGGACCCGCACTGCGCCTCGTGGTGCTGCCTGAGTACTTCCTGACCGGCTATCCGCTCGGCGAAAGCCTCCCTGGTTGGGCAGAGAAAGCCGCCCTGGCTCCCGACGGCACCGAATATCGCCGACTGGGCGAAATCGCCCGTGAACTCGGCTTGCATATTTCCGGCAATGCCTACGAAACCGATCCACACTTTCCCGGCATCTACTTCCAGGCCAGTTTTCTCTTCGACGATCAGGGCCACTTGGTGCTGCGCTACCGGCGGCTGGTCTCGTTGTTCGCGCCGACCCCTCATGACCTGCTGGATCGCTACCTCGAGGTCTATGGCGTGGACGCTCTCTTCCCAGTCGCGGACACGCCGCTGGGGCGACTGGCCTGCATCGCCTCGGAGGAAATCGTCTATCCCGAGATCGCGCGCGCCCTGACGCTGCGCGGCGCCGAGGTTCTCCTGCACTCATCCAGCGAAGTGGCGAGCCCCCGCCTGACACCCAAGGACATTGCCAAGCGCGCCCGTGCCTACGAGAACTGTGCCTACGTCGTATCCGCCAATACCGGCGGGATATTCGGCGGCGACTTTCCAGCCGATTCGACCACGGGCATGTCGAAACTGGTCGATTACAAGGGTGAAGTCCTGGCCGAGGCTGGACCGGGGGAATCCATGGCCGCCAACGCAGTCATCGACGTGTCCGCGCTGCGCCGCCAGCGCCTAACGCCGGGCATGGGCAACACGCTTTCAAGACTACGCCTGGAACTCTTCGCCAGGACCTACAGCGGTAGCATTCACCCACCCAACGGCATGCTCGATGCCCAGGGGCAAATCGCGGTTCCGGAACGAAGCCAACTCGCCGCGACCCAGCGTACCGTGATTGATGCCATGATCGCCCGGGGGATATTCCGCGATGCCTGACCCTACACTGCTACCCACTCGCAACCCGCGTACCGGTGCGCTGGATTACGACATGCCCGTGGTCGACGCCGCCGGAGTTGCCGCCGTTGCCGAAAAGTTGCGCGCCAAGCAGCCGGCCTGGGCCGCCGCCGCGGTCGCCGAGCGCTTGGCGACGATCCGTGCGCTCGGCGCCGCCCTGATGATGACCAAGCCGGCGCTGACCGATGCCATCGCCGCCGACACGGGCCGCCACAAGGAATCCGCGCTGGAAGTGGATGCCGTGCAACGGATAGTCGATCGGTGGCTGAACGATGCCCCGGGTCTGCTTGCCGACGTCCCATCGCGCCGCTCCCGCGTCGGTCATGTGCTTATTGAGGAGCATCGTCGCCCGTACCCTGTCGCGGGCATCATCAGCCCTTGGAACTTTCCCCTGATCCTGTCTCTGATCGATGCCATCCCCGCCCTCGCCGCTGGCTGCGCCGTGTTGATCAAACCGTCGGAGGCGACACCGCGCTTCGTGCCGGCGCTGCGCGCCGCCATCGACCGTGTGCCGGAACTCGCCGCTGTGCTACAGATCGTCACGGGGCCTGGTACCACAGGGGAAGCCCTGATCCGCAACAGCGACGTGATCTGTTTCACAGGCAGTGTGCGGACAGGCCGGCAGGTGGCCAAACTTGCCGCCGACGCATTTATCCCGGCTCATCTGGAACTGGGTGGCAAGGATGCCGCCATCGTCTGCGCCGATGCCGACCTAGCGCTCGCGGCGCGGGCCATTGCCTGGGGATCGATGGGCGCCGCCGGCCAGAGTTGCATGTCCATCGAACGCTGTTACGTCCATGAGTCCATCCATGATCGTTTCGTTGAACTTCTGGCCGCGCAGGTGGCCCGACTCGAACACTGCTGGCCGGACATCAACCATGGAGATATTGGCCCCATCATTGCCGCCGTTCAGGTGCCGATCGTCGAGCGCCATCTGGCGGAAGCGCAGGCGGCCGGAGCCCGAGCCGTCACCGGCGGCCAGGTCGTTCACCACGGCGGTGCCTGGTGTCAGCCGACAGTACTGGTCGACGCAACCCACGACATGGCCATCGTACGAGAGGAGACCTTCGCAGCCGTCCTGCCGGTCATGCGGTTCGCGACCGAAGCGGATGCTGTGCGCATGGCCAACGCAACCGACTACGGCCTTTCCGGCTGCGTCTTCTCGCGCGATCTGGTACGCGCCCGGCGCATCGCGTCACGGATGGAGGCCGGTGCCATTTCGATCAACGATGCCGCCCTGACGGCCATGGTCTACGACGCGCCCAAGCAGTCTTTCAAGTATTCCGGCCTCGGCGGTTCGCGCATGGGGTCGGCCTCCCTGCCTCGCTTCTATCGGCAACAGGCTTTTCTCATCAACGATGGCACGCCGTCGCCCTGGTGGTTCCCGGCAAATGCCGTCACGGACAAGGAATAAGCGCATGGAACATTCCACCAAGACCGCGCGCGAAATCTGGCTCGACGTAAAGGCCAACCCCAATCGCGCGCGCTTCGGCTACGGTACCAAGGCGGCTCTGGTGAATATCGATTTGCAGTGCGCCTATACCCGCCCGAAGGAGTTCAAGAGCGCCTACGAGACCGACCCGCACCAGATCGAGTACATCAATCAACTCGCCGAGCGAATGCGCCAACTGCGCTGGCCGGTGATCTGGACCCATGTGGCATATGCCGAATCCGGGGAGGATGCCGGCGTCTGGGGTACGCGCACAGATACGCCCGACTCCCTCCAGAACATCAAGCACGGCAGTCGTCGCGCCATGTTCGACGAACGCTGCGATGTCCGGCGCGACCGGGATCTAGTCTATTGCAAGCGCATGCCGTCACCCTTCTTCGAGACGCCGCTGCAATCGCTGCTGGTGTGGCACCAAGTCGATACGGTGATCATCACCGGCGGCTCGACCTCCGGCTGCGTGCGAGCCGGCGCGGTGGACTCGCTCTCCCGCGGGTATCGCACCATCGTCCCCGAGCAGTGCGTGGCCGACAAGCATGAAAGCTACCACTTTGCCAATCTCACCGACCTGATGCTCAAGTATGCCGACGTGGTGGACGTCGCCGAGACCCTGGCCTGGCTCGACACGCGCATCGCTACGTCCCAGCACTGATGCCCAGGAGACTCGCATGAAAGAAGACACCGGCTACTACGACTACTGGCCCTATCGGGACCGGCCCAGGATCACCTGGCCCAAAGGGGCCCGCCTCGCTTTCTGGGTCGCCCCCAATATCGAGTTCTACGAACTCGACCCTCCCCGTAATCCGCAACGAACACCATGGCCGCATCCATATCCAGCCGTTCCAGGCTACTCGATCCGTGACTACGGCAACCGAGTCGGCCACGCGCGGCAGATGAAGTTGCTCGACAAGTATGGCATCCGCGGCTCCATATCGCTGTCAACTGCACTTATCACCCACCACGCGGAAATCATTACCCAGTGCCGCGAGCGCGATTGGGAGTTCTTCACTCACGGCATCTACAACACGCGCTACACCTACGGCATGAGCGAGGCACAGGAGCGCGCCATGATCGCCGAATCGATGGATGCGATTGAACGGGCCGTCGGCCGTCGGCCCGCCGGCTACTTGGCGCCTGCGCTATCACATAGTGAAGTCACCATCGATCTTTTCGCGGAACTCGGCGGCATCTACACCTGCGATCTCTTCCACGATGATCAACCCACGCCGGTGCGCGTACGCAGTGGTCGGCGCTTCGTCTCGATTCCCTACTCCCTCGAGCTCAACGACACCATCGCCTATGTGGTTAACAAGATCGAGCCGCGCAGGTACGGCCAGATCATAAAGGACGCCTTTGACCGCCTCTATGCTGAAGGCGCGAAGTCTGGCACCGTGATGTGCCTGCCCACTCACAACTATCAGGTCAGCTGCCCCCACCGGATGAGGGCGTTCGAGGAGGCGCTGGAATACATCACCGGCCATGCGAATGTCTGGATTACGACCGGACGCGAAATCGCTGAATACTACCTAGCGCATCACCACGATACCGTGACGGCCGATATCAACCAGAAAATTTCACGGAGCTAAGCCATGCCGCTCGATCCGGCTTT
>CAYXZX010000095.1:0-10146 GCA_964469455.1 uncultured Rhodocyclaceae bacterium
AGCGCGGCAACGTCGGGCGCCGCCGTGAGCTGCTCGCGGAAGGCCTTGTCGGAAAACATCTGGGCCAGTTCGGAAAGCAACTGCAGGTGGTGCTCGGTGGCCGCTTCGGGCACCAGCAGGACAAAAACGTGGCTGACCGGCTTGCCGTCCGGTGCGTCGAAGCTGACCGGCGCCGCCAGCCGCAGGAAGGCACCCCGTGCCTCCTTGAGGCCCTTGATGCGGCCATGGGGAATCGCGACGCCTTGCCCCAGACCTGTCGAGCCGAGCTTCTCGCGGGCGAACAGCGCATCATAAACCGCGCTGCGGGCAATCCCGTGCTGGTTCTCGAATAGTATGCCGGCCTGCTCGAAGACGCGTTTCTTGCTGCTGGCTTCAAGGCCGACAACGACGTTTTCGGGGGGCAGCAGTTTGGCGATCTGGTTCATCGGCAATCTTGGGCATGCCTGCGCCGGGGGGAGGCCGCAGCGAAGGCGCTGCGCAGTATAACCCCGCCCCCGGCAGGATGAAACTGTTATTCGGTGGCGATGCGCTTGTCGCGATTATGGTCGCTGACCTTCTCCTTGTATTTGAGCACCTGGCGGTCGAGCTTGTCGGTCAGCGCATCGATGGCGGCGTAGAGATCCCCGTCGGAGGCGTCGGCATAGATGTCCTTGCCCTTGACGTGCAAGGTGATTTCGGCCTTCTGCTTCAGTTTCTGCACCGACAGCACGACATGCACGCTGGTGACGTGATCGAAATGCCGAATGACCTTTTCGACCTTGCCCGTGACGTAATCGTGCAGCGCGGGCGTGACTTCGACATGGTGACCGGTGATGTTGACGTTCATGATCTCTCCTTAGAGGGCCTTTCTGAGGTTGACTGGCGGAATGCCCAGGGATTCGCGGTACTTGGCGACCGTCCGGCGCGCCACCACGATGCCCTGCTCGCCGAGAACTTCCGCGATCCTGGCGTCGGAGAGCGGCTTGTGGCCGTCTTCGACGCTGATCAGCTGTTTGATCAGCGCGCGGATCGCGGTCGAGGAGGCAGCGCCGCCGGTGTCGGTGGCGACATGGCTGCCAAAAAAGTATTTCAGTTCAAAGATGCCGCGCGGACTGGCCAGATACTTCTGCGTGGTGACGCGCGAAATGGTGGATTCATGAAGTTCGACCGCCTCGGCCACTTCGCGCAGCGTCAAGGGCCGCATGGCGACTTCGCCGTGATCGAAGAAGGCGCGCTGACGATCGACGATGGCCTGGCTGACGCGCTGGATGGTGTCGAAGCGCTGCTGCACGTTCTTGATCAGCCATTTGGCCTCCTGCAACTGACCGGCCATGCTGGCGACGGAACCGGCGTTGCCCCGCCGCTGACTTTGCAGGATGTCGGCGTACATGCGATTGATGCGCAGGCGCGGCATGGCCTCGTTGTTGAGACTGACCTTCCAGCTACCGCGCACTTTCCGCACCACGACGTCGGGTACCACGTAGCGCGTGTCGAGCGGCGCGAACTGGGCGCCTGGACGTGGGTTGAGCGACTTGATGAGCATCTGCGCATCGCGCAGGTCGTCGTCATCGCAGCCGAGCGCTTTCCTGATCCTGGCGTAGTCGCGTCCGGCGAACTGGTCGAGGTGATCACGGACGATGGCGCGCGCCAGATCCCGGCATGCCGACTGCGTCAGGCCCTGCAGCTGCAGGTCTAGGCATTCGCCCGGACTGCGCGCGCCGACGCCAGGCGGATCGAACTGCTGCAAGTAGCGCAGGCCGATCGTCAATTCATCCATCAGTTCCTCGCGATCGATCTCGGCGTCGCCGGCGACGGTATCGGCCAGTTCGTCGAGGCTCTGGGCAAGGTAACCGTCGTCGTCAAGCGCCTCGATCAGGAACGAAACGACGCGGCGCTCGCGCTCCGGCAATTGCGTCAACGCCAGTTGCGCTGCGAGATGCTCGCGCAGCCCTGTCGCGGCGGCCTGTATGTCGCCGGCGTCAACATCGTCTTCGGGATCGCGGGGAACGCCGTGACTGCCCGATGACTCGCTGCCCCAGCCCATCTCCGCGCTGTCGGCGCCATCGTCGCGATCGTCCGTGGCGCGCGCTGCTTCTTCGCTCACTGGCTGCTGCACCGTCGACATCGCATCGCCGGATGGGGCGAAAGCGGACTGCTCGCTCGCATCCGCGCGCTCCAGCAGCGGGTTATCCTGCAGCGCCTGATCGATTTCCTGATTGAGTTCCAGCGTCGACAACTGCAGAAGGCGAATCGCCTGCTGCAACTGAGGCGTGAGCGCAAGGTGCTGGGAGAGGCGGAGCTGGAGACCTTGTTTCATGTGATCGCGCTACATGCGGAAATGCTCGCCCAAGTAAACCTTCCGCACGCTTTCATTATCGACGATCTCGGCCGGATGTCCAGCCGCCAGCACCTCGCCGGCATTGATGATGGTCGCCCGGTCGCAGATGCCCAGCGTCTCACGCACATTGTGGTCGGTGATCAGGACGCCGATGCCACGCTCCTTGAGGAAGCGGATGATCTTCTGGATATCCAGCACGGCGATCGGGTCGACGCCGGCGAATGGTTCGTCCAGCAGAATGAAACGCGGCTCCGTCGCAAGTGCCCGCGCGATTTCGACCCGGCGGCGCTCGCCGCCGGACAGGGAGATCGCCTTGTTGTCGCGCAAATGGGAGATATGCAGTTCGTGCAGCAACTCGTCGAGTCGATCCCCGATGTTCGCCGGGTCGACGTCGTCCTGAAGCTCCAGCACGGCGCGCACGTTGTCGGCGACAGTCAGTTTGCGGAATACCGAGTTTTCCTGGGGGAGGTACGAGACGCCAAGACGTGCGCGCTTGTGGATCGGCATGTGCGTCAGGTTGGCTCCGACATCCTTGTCGGTCTTGTCATCCTGCAAGCGGATCTCGCCGCCGTCCGAGGCGACCAGCCCGACGATCATGTAGAAGCAGGTGGTCTTGCCGGCACCGTTGGGGCCGAGCAGGCCCACCACCTCGCCGCCATGCACGTCGAAGGAGACATCCTTCACCACGACGCGCGACTTGTATTTCTTGCGCAGGTTGTACGCCGCCAACGTACTCATACGTCCATTTCTTTCAATACCCGGCGGATCACGTCGGTCGCGAAGCCACGGCTCTGCAGAAAGCGCGCCTGGCGTGCCCAGTCCTTGGCGTCGGCCGGAGCCGCGCCGAATTTCTTCTGCCAGACGGCCTTGGCGCGGTCAGTCTCGCTGCCATGCTCACCGGCTTCGTCGAGTGCGCTCTCCGCGTCGAGACCGCGCGCGCGCAAATCCTGGCGCAGGCGGGCGGCGCCGAAGCGCGCCGCGTGCGCGCGGACGTAAGCGGCGGCGGCACGGGCGTCGGACAGCAACCCTTCGGCTTCCAGTTGGGCGAGCACGGTGGCGATGTCTTCCTCGGTGCCATCGGCGGCCAGCTTGCGGGCCAGCTCGGCGCGGCTGTGTTCGCGCCGTGCCAGCAGCCCGATCGCCTTCCGCCTCAGCTCATTCACTCGGCGGCGGCAGGGCCGGCGTTCAGGGCGGCAACACCGACGGCGGCGCGCACCTTGTTCTCGATTTCAACGGCGACGTCCGGATGCTCCTTGAGGAACTCGCGCGCGTTGTCCTTGCCCTGGCCAATCTTCTCGCCCTTATAGGCGTACCAGGCGCCGGACTTCTCGACTATCTTGTTCTCGACACCGAGCTCGATGATTTCTCCTTCACGGGAGATGCCTTCCCCGTAGAGGATGTCGAAATGGGCCTCCCGGAAGGGCGGCGCGACCTTGTTCTTGACGACCTTGACCTTGGTTTCGTTGCCGATCACCTCGTCGCCCTTCTTGATGGCGCCGGTGCGGCGGATGTCCATGCGCACCGAGGCGTAGAACTTGAGCGCGTTACCACCGGTGGTGGTTTCGGGGTTGCCAAACATCACGCCGATCTTCATGCGGATCTGGTTGATGAATACCACAAGGGTGTTGGTGCGCTTGATGTTCCCCGTCAATTTGCGGAGAGCCTGGGACATGAGCCGGGCCTGCAAGCCGGGCAGCTGGTCGCCCATCTCGCCTTCGATTTCCGCCTTCGGCACCAGCGCCGCCACCGAGTCGATGACGATGATGTCGACCCCGCCCGAGCGCACCAGCATGTCGGCGATCTCCAGTGCCTGCTCGCCGGTATCGGGCTGGGAAATCAGCAGATTGGGCACGTCCACGCCCAGCTTGCCGGCATAGACCGGATCGAGCGCGTTCTCGGCGTCGATGTAGGCGGCGGTACCGCCGAGTTTCTGGACTTCGGCCACCACCTGCAAACAGAGCGTCGTCTTGCCGGAGGATTCCGGTCCGTAGACTTCGACCACACGGCCGCGCGGCAGTCCGCCAATGCCGAGGGCAATGTCGAGGCCGAGCGAGCCGGTCGAGACGGACTGGATATCGTTCTCGATCTGGCCTTCGCCCATCTTCATGATGGAGCCTTTGCCGAACTGCTTTTCGATCTGGGCAAGCGCCGCTTGGAGCGCTTTCGCCTTGTTGTCGTCCATGAGTGTTTCTCCGAAAACTGAAAATGATTATGGCACGGATGGCACAGTTTTTGCCCGAGCCAGCAGCCCGTTCAAGGCGTGAACCACCGCTTGTCGCCGTATGGCCTCGCGATCACCCTGGAACACGCATCGCTCGGTCTCCGGTGCGTGCCCACGCAAGCACCAACCGAAGCATACGGTGCCCACTGGCTTATCCGGTGAGCCACCCGAAGGACCGGCTATTCCGGTGATGGCGAGTGAAATCAAGGCGTTGGAGTTTCTCAAGGCACCGGCCGCCATTTTGCCGGCGGCTTCGAGGCTCACGGCGCCGTGCGAAACCAGGGTTTCAGGGCTTACGCCGAGCATGGCGACTTTCGCGTCGTTGGCATAGGTCACGAAGCCACGGTCGAACCAGGCCGAACTGCCGGCAGTGTGAGTGACCACTTGCGCTGTCCAGCCGCCGGTACAGGATTCTGCCGTCGCCAGAGTCAGGCCATGCTTTCGCAGAACTTCGCCCACCTCGATGGAGAGCGATGCAAGGTCGGGAGCCATTACGGCAGCCTCTCGAAGGCGACCTTGAATACCGCCAGCGTCAACAAGGTGTACCCGGCGGCGACGGCATCGTCCATCATCACGCCAAAGCCATTCTTCACCTCCCGGTCGAACCAGCGGGCCGGCGGCGGCTTGGTGATGTCGTAGAAGCGGAACCACAGGAAAGCGGCCAGTTGCCACAGCACGGTCGGCGGCGTGAGCAGCAGTACGGCCCAGAACGGGACGATTTCGTCCCAGACGATCGAACCGTGGTCGGTAACGCCAAGCTTCTGGCCGGTGATGTGACAGGCCGAGATGCCGAAGACGAACAGCAGCGCGATGAAGCCCGCCAGCCAGGGATCCGCCGGGAAATAGCCGCGCAGCAAGGGGAATGTCAGCCAGGCGAACAGCGTGCCGAAAGTGCCGGGTGCCACCGGGGCGAGGCCGCTGCCGAAGCCGCAGGCGACCAGATGGGCCGGATGCTGGAAAAGAAAGCTGATCGGAGGGGCAGGTGCCTTGGCCATGCCTCGCACACTACCCGAAGTGGTCGTAACCGCGTTGGCCGATGGCCACTGGCTGACTGTCGTCATCGAGCAAAGTCAGGCGTGGCGGCACGCCGATTTCTCCGGCTTCGACGGTGCCGATGCAGGTGAGCGCCAACCCGAGCCTCTGCGATAGCGCCGTGACTTCGGCGTGGGCGGCGGCGGGGGCGGTGAAAACCAGTTCGTAATCGTCGCCGCCGGCCAACAGACAGTCGCGCTCGATCCCTGGCGGGGGAAGGTTGGCGATTCGCAGGCGGGCGCCAAGCTTCGATTCCTCGAGAATATGCCCGAGGTCGGCCAGCAGGCCGTCGGAGACGTCTATGGCGGAACTGGCGACCCCTCGTAGTGCCAAGCCGAGTGCGACGCGCGGTTGCGGCCGATGCAGGGCGGCCAGGTATTCGGCAGGATCGGCCAGAACGAGGCGCCCATGCAGGTGCGCCAGGCCGAGCGCGGCGCGGCCGGGAGCGCCGGACACCCAGACCTCGTCGCCCGGTTTGGCCCCCGAGCGCAGCAGTGCGTGCCCTTCCGGCACTTCGCCGAAAATGGTGACGCAGAAATTGCGCGGACCCCGGGTGGTATCGCCGCCGATGACGTCGATGCCGAAGGCGTCGGCGCAGGCGAAGAAGCCACGGGCGAACTTCTCGACCCACGATTCCGTTGCCGCCGGCAACGCCGCCGCCAGCAGCGCCCAGCGCGGCTGCGCGCCCATCGCCGCCATGTCCGAGACATTGACGGCCAGCGCCTTCCAGCCCAGGTCTTCAGGATTGGCATCGGGCAGGAAGTGCGTGCCCGAAACCAGCATGTCAGTGGAGATCACCAACTCCAGCCCCGGTGCGGGACGGATGATGGCGCCGTCATCGCCGATGCCCAGCTTCGTGTGACGGGTCGGCCGCCGGAAGTAGCGGTCGATCAGCGCAAATTCGGAAGGCATGGGGCTAGCGCCCCTTCGCCTCGTGCGGGCGCAACTCGGGCGCCAGCTTGTCGAGCACGCCGTTCACGAACTTGTGGCCGTCGGTGCCACCGTAGGTCTTGGCCAGTTCTATGGCTTCGTTGATGATGACCCGGTAGGGTGTCTCCGCGTGGTGCTTCAGTTCGCTGGCGCCGAGCAGCAGGACGCTGCGCTCGATCGGCGACACTTCGTCCCAGGCACGATCGACGTGCGGAGTGATGACGTCGCGCAAGGCGCCAATATCGGCAAGTGTTTCCGCGAGCAGCGCGGTGTAGAGCCTGGTGTCGGCCTTGTCGAAACCGGCGACCGACTCGGCCTGGACGCGGATCGCCGCTTCGTCCTGGCCGCCTACCAGATGCTGGTACAGGCCCTGGATGACGAATTCGCGGGCCCGGTGGCGGGGTGACCTGGTGACGGGCGGTTTCACTTCACGCGCTTGAGCAGATTGGCGACTTCCACCGCGCATTGCGCGGCTTCGACACCCTTCTGGTGCATGCGTACCTCGGCCTGGTCATCGTTTTCCACCGTCAGGACGGCGTTGGCGATCGGTATGCCCGTCGCATGCTGGACGTCGATGATACCGCGCGCCGATTCGTTGGCGACGATCTCGAAATGATAGGTTTCGCCGCGGATGACGCAGCCGAGCGCCACCAGCGCGTCGTGGCGGCCGCTCCTGGCCATGGTTTGGAGCACGAGGGGCAATTCGAGCGCGCCGGGTACGGTGACCAGCGTCACGCACTCGGGCGCCACGCCCAGCCGTCGCAGCTCCTGGCAGCACCCGGACAGCAGCCCCTCGCCGACGTCGCGGTTGAAGCGGGCCATGGCAATGCCTATGCGCAGGCCCGTGCCGGCCAGGCCGGGTTCGATTTCCCGCACGTCGATGCACTTGCCGGATTGTGTCGGCACAGCGGAGGGCTTGAAGCTCATGCGGTGGCCTCCTCGGGAGAGAGATACCCCATGATCTCGAGGCCAAAGCCCGCCATGCTCGGCATCTTGCGTGGGCTGGCCAGCAGTTTCATTCGTCGAACGCCGAGGTCGCAGAGGATCTGCGCGCCGATGCCATACAGGCGCGGATCCCACTTGGCGCCCGGCTTGGTGGTCTCCGTTTCGCCTTGCAGGGCGGCGACGAGATCGGCGGTCGAACTCGAGCGGCGCAGCAGGACGACGACGCCGCTGCCGTGACGGGCGATGGCACCCATGGCGCGATCCACGCTGAAGCTGTGGCGGTTGCTCTGGCAATCCAGGAAATCCAGCACCGTGATCGGCTCGTGCACCCGCACCAGCGTTTCCGCGTTCGGGTCGATCGTGTTCTTCACCAGCGCAAGGTGCACTTCGCTGCTGGTTTGGTCGCGATAGGCGATCAGGTGGAAATTGCCGTGAATACAAGAAACATCCTTCTCGGCGATGCGTTCGACCAGTTTCTCGTTCTCCGACCGGTAGTGGATCAGGTCGCGGATGGTGCCGATCCTGAGGCCGTGTTCCTTCGCGAACTCCAGCAGGTCAGGCAGGCGCGCCATGGTGCCGTCGTCCTTGAGGATTTCGCAAATAACGGCGGCTGGCTCGAGGCCGGCCATCGATGCCAGGTCACAGCCCGCCTCGGTATGGCCGGCGCGCACCAGCACGCCACCTTTCTGTGCCATCAACGGGAAAATATGGCCGGGCTGGACGATATCCGCAGGCTTGGCGTGCTTGGCCACGGCGGCCTGCACCGTGCGGGCGCGGTCGTGGGCCGAAATGCCCGTGGTGACGCCTTCGGCCGCCTCGATGGAAACGGTGAAGGCGGTGCCATGCGGCGTCCTGTTGTCGCGCACCATCAGCGGCAGATCGAGCTGCCGGCAGCGCGACTCGGTCAGGGTCAGGCAGATCAGGCCACGCCCGAACTTGGCCATGAAGTTGATCGCCTCGGGCGTCACGTGCTCGGCGGCGAGGACCAGGTCGCCCTCGTTCTCGCGGTCTTCCTCGTCGACGAGGATGACCATCTTGCCGGCGCGCATGTCGGCAACGATGTCCTGGATGGGGCTGATGCTCATCGTGGGGTCAATTTCCGTCTTGTGGCAATGAGGGCCGGAATTCTACGCCTGGCCGTCCGGGCTCAGCATCCGCTCGACGTAGCGGGCGAGAAAGGGGAGTTGGGTCCGAAAAATTCCAATGCCGTTCACCCTTGTAGCCCCCCTGAGCAAGTACCGTCAAAAATACCGTCTACAACCTTCATTGTGATCATGAGGTTGAATTCAATTCAATGACTTACAGATAATCGTCGAATTCCAGATTGATCGGGCAAAAATTACCATGTTTTTTGTGATCGGCATGACTATTTTCCCCTGGCAATTCATGACTTGAGTACAGACGAACCGGGCAGGTCTTCTTCAGATTCTTTGGTAAAGCAAACCTTGCAACTCATCAAATCTTCTTCGCCGCCTTGGCTTTCGACAACATCGATTCGAGCCGACTAATCACGGCATTCGAACTGACATGGCGGTCTGTCTGCTGGGCGTTGTCACGAGACAGCAAATTACGCGCAGCTTTGCTGTCGTCACCTGAGTAGGTTGGAACTGGCGAAGAGCAGAGTGCGTCGTAATGTTTCATCTGATGCCCATCGATGAAACCGGCCTTGTGCAAATCCCCTGCTGTCTCATGAACAGCATCCAGGATGGCACTCTTGGATTTAGTCTTGGCTGTCATGACATACCTCCCGCAACATTCCTGTAGTGGCCGTGGATGGATGGTTCCTAACTCCAGTACCCAGCTTCCCTCTGGTGACGAATGGCCAAGATCAGAACGACATCCTGCTCAGCCTCGTAACTGTACAGGGCGACATAACCGGTTCGCCCCCGGGAGATGATCAACTCCCGAAGATCGGACTCTACCGGTCGCCCCATCAACGGATGACGCTTGAGGATCGTCACGGCCTCCTCGATCAAGTCGATGGTTTCAGCAGCTAGCGCTGGTTCGGTTTCGAGCAGGAAGTCTGCGAGTCGCTCAACATCGACAAACGCCCGCTCGGAATAGATCAGCTTCGCCAAGACTGCGCCTTCGGTTTAGTGACCTTCTTGCCACCGACACGCGCCTTTAAGTAAGCATGCACTTCATCGGCATCATAGCCGTTGCCGGTATCCCGCATAGCTTCTCTGGCAGAGAGCGCATCCGCCACAAAACTTGCCCGCATCTCGGCTGCCTTTGCCGCATTCTCAATGGCGGTGACCATGAAGGCATGGGGCGACATCCCCATTTGCTGGGCAGCAGTGGCGGTACGTTGCTTCAGTTCATCGGAAAGCTTCAGTGAAGTCGTTGGCATGCAGGACTCCCGGAGGAAACAAGGTACTACTAGAGTAACACCGTGCAGGTTATGAAACAAGATTCACCCTTCTTTACGGGCCTGACCATACGCAGTGAATCCGACGTTTTCGCCATCTTGTTCATGGGTGTAACTGCAGCAAAAACTACTGGTTTAGTGTCCAAGTGGGCGCGGAAATCCAGTTCTGTAAATCGTAATTTCAGTACGTCACAACGACGAGGGCAGCACCATGAGATTACGCATATCCACCACATCGCCGGATTACATCCTACAAGTCCGCCAGGCACTGAATGGGCTGGCCATGATCAATGGAGTGGTCGACCCTTACGATATCGATTGGTTGGATAAATT
>CAYXZX010000096.1:0-10100 GCA_964469455.1 uncultured Rhodocyclaceae bacterium
GGTGCCGATGTCCTTGCGCGAAGGCTCCTATGCGATGGGTGCCACCCGCCTGCAAACGGCGCTCAGGGTAGTGTTTCCCGCGGCGATCTCCGGCATCGCTGCCGCCTACATTCTCGGTGTCGCCCGTGCCGTGGGCGAGACGATGATTCTCGCCATCGCTGCCGGCATGCAGCCCAACCTCGTCTTGAATCCGATGGAGCCGGCCGCGACGATCACCTCCTTCATCGTCCAGGTGGCGCTCGGCGACCTGCCGCATGGTTCGGTGGGCTACAACACGATCTTCGCTGCCGGCCTGAGCCTGATGATCTTCACCCTGGGGTTCAACATGGTCGGCTTCCGGTTGCAACGCCGCTATAGGGAGAGGTACTGAGATGGGTCTGCCCTCGGAAGAAATTGCCGCGATTCGCGCCAACATCGCCAGACGCAAGACACGCGACCTGGTCTTCGGCGCCATTGGCGTCCTGTGCCTCGTGATCGTGCTGCTGACCATGGCCGCGCTATTCGCCGACATGATCATCACCGGCTGGGACCGGTTCCGCCCGGGTTTCTTCACCGACTTTCCCTCGCGTCGGGCAGCACAGGCCGGCATACTTTCGGCCTGGGTCGGCAGCGTGCTGGTCATGATTGTCACCGCCGTGGTTGCCGTGCCGCTCGGCGTCGCGGCCGGCATCTGGCTCGAGGAGTACGCCCCCAAGCACTGGGTCACGGATGTCATCGAGATCAACATCAACAACCTCGCCGGCGTGCCATCGATCATCTACGGCCTGCTCGCGCTCGGCCTGTTCGTCTATACCTTCGGTCTTGGCCAGAGCGTGCGAACGGCCGGCCTGACCCTCGCACTGCTGATCCTGCCGGTGGTGATCGTCGCCACGCGCGAGGCGATACGCTCGATACCGCAGATGATTCGCGAGGCGGCTTATGGCCTCGGGGCTACCAAGTGGCAGACGGTCAAGGACCACGTCGTCCCCTATTCACTGCCCGGCATCCTGACCGGGATCATCATCGGCCTGTCGCGCGCGATCGGTGAAACGGCACCGATCATCACGATCGGCGCACTGACCTTCATCGCCTTTCTGCCACCCGCGCCGGTCACCGTTATCCCGCCGTACATCAATTTCGATTGGCTGAAGGCGCCCTTCACGGTGATGCCGATCCAGATCTTCAACTGGACTTCGCGGCCGGATGCAGCCTTCCACCAGAATGCCGCCGCGGCCGGCGCCGTTCTTGTCGCAATGACGTTGACCATGAACGCCGTCGCCATCTGGCTGCGCTATCGTCTGCGCAGGAACATCAAGTGGTAATTCCATGAATATTCAGAAACTGCCGCCTAAGCCGGCCAGGGTCAAGGCCGAAACAAAGAACTTCAATTTTTACTATGGCGACTTTCACGCGTTGAGGAATGTCAATCTGCAACTGGGCGAGAACCAGGTCACGGCGCTGATCGGCCCGTCGGGCTGCGGCAAGAGCACCCTGTTGCGCAGTTTCAATCGCATGCATGACCTCTACGTGGGCAATCGCTACGATGGCGAACTGATCCTGTATCCGGACGACACCAACCTGGTCGATCCGCGGGTCGACCCCATCGAAGTACGCATGCGCCTTTCAATGGTGTTCCAGAAACCGAACCCATTCCCCAAGTCGATCTACGAGAACGTCATCTATGGCCAGCGCGTGCGTGGCGTGAACAGGCGCTCCATCCTCGATGACAAGGTCGAAGAGGCGCTGACCAGCGCCGCCCTTTGGGAGGAGGTGAAGCACCGGCTCAACGACATGGCGTTTACCCTGTCGGGAGGCCAGCAGCAACGGCTCTGCATAGCCCGCGCGCTGGCGACCGACCCCGAAGTGTTGTTGTTCGACGAACCGACTTCCGCGCTGGACCCGATCGCCACCGCCAGCATCGAGGAACTGATCAACGAACTGAAGAAAAAAGTGACGATCCTGATTGTCACCCACAACATGCAACAGGCGGCGCGGGTGTCTGACTACACTGCCTACATGTACCTCGGCGAACTGGTGGAGTTTGGTGTCACCGACGAGATATTCATCAAGCCCAAGGATCGGCGCACCGAGGACTACATCACTGGCCGCTTTGGTTGAGCCGGATCATCAGGAGAATTTCATGCAAGAACATCTTTCCACGCAGTTTGACGTTGAGCTCGACGCCATTCGCGCCCATCTGACACGCATGGGCGGCATGGTCCAGGAGCAGGTGAACAACGCCATCGCGGTGTTGGGGAACGGTGACCCCGAGATCATCAACTCGATCGTGGAACAGGACAAGGGCGTGAACGAGATGGAGATGGCGATTGACAGGGCCTGCACCAACCTGGTCGCCCGTCGCCAGCCGGCGGCGATCGATCTGCGCCTGGTCATGGCCATCGGCAAGACCGTCACCGATCTGGAACGGATCGGCGACGAAGCCAAGAAGATTGCCAAAGCCACCCACAAGATCATCGAGCGCGGCGAGGGCGGCAGCTTGTCAAAGGTCATCGACATTCGCTACATGGGCGAACGGGCGGCGGGGATGCTGAACGCTGTTCTCGATGCCTTTGTCCGACTTGATTACCATGCCGCGGCACTGGTCGTGCGTTCAGACGAGGAAGTGGATCACCATTTTCAGGCCATCATTCGGCAGCTGATCACCTACATGATGGAGGATCCGCGCACCATTACCACAGCACTCGACATCGTGTTCATCGCCAAGTCGGTGGAGCGGATCGGCGACCACTGCAAGAATATTGCCGAGAGCATCATCTACATCGTCAAGGGCCGAGATGTCCGCCACAAAGGCCTCGACGGACTTGAACAGGAGATTACGGCAGCATGAGTGGTCTCGTTCATGTCCTGGTGATCGAGGACGAGCCACCGATTCAGGAACTGCTTCGCTATTCCCTGGAGCAGGCGGGATTCGAGGTGACCGTCGTGACCACCGCGGAACAAGGATTGGCGGAGATCCGCAGTGAAATGCCATCGGTGGTGCTTCTCGATCTGATGCTTCCGGGCATGCCCGGCATTGCCTTGGCCAGGCAGCTGCGATCCGATGCCCGCACGCGTGATCTGCCACTGATCATGGTCACGGCACGAGCCGAGGAGCCGGATCGCATCACAGGGCTCGATATCGGTGCCGACGACTATGTCACGAAGCCATTTTCGCCGAAGGAACTGGTTTCACGGATTCGTGCCGTGCTTCGCCGTCGGGCGCCACATCTGGCGGGTAGCCCGGTCGAAATCGGCGGTGTGCGCCTAGATCCCGCTGCGCATACGGTCACCGTCAAGGGCCAACTGGTTGAACTCGGTCCTACCGAGTTCAAACTCCTGCAGTACATGATGCATCATCCGAACCGGGCGATGACCCGCGAGCAGTTGCTGAACGTCCTGCGTGGCGACCACGCGGCCCTACTGGATCGCACGGTGGATGTCTATGTTCGGCGTTTGCGGGCAGCCTTGGGCCCGGCGGGCGAAGCGCTGATTGAAACGGTACGCGGTACTGGCTACAAGCTGACGAACCAAGCGAAATGACCGGCGACACCGAAAATCTCCTGATCTGCCTGCTGATGCTTCTGTTGGCCATCGTGGCAGCCCGTCTGTCCGTGCAGACCGGGCAGCGCCGTACCCTGGTCCGCTGGCTGGAGAATCCGGAAACTGAGATTCCTGACGGCAAGGGACCCTGGCGGGAAGTGTTCTCGTTGCTACAACGACGGGAAAAGGAGACACATCGCGCCACGGCCCATCTTGCACGATCCCTCGATCACTTCCGGCTTGCGACTCAGGCGCTGCCGGACGGCGTCATTCTCCTTGACGACCAAACACATATTGACTGGATGAATGCCGCAGCGGTCCAGCACTTCGGGCTGGATCCGCAAAGGGATGTCGCCACGCTGGTCGGCCAATTGATCCGGCAGACCGAGTTTCACGACTACCTAGCCGCCTTCAGGGAGCGGCAAGGCGGCGGCGAACCGCTCCAACTACGGCTCGCCGGTGGCGCCATACCGCGTGTAGTGTCGATTCTCCTGATACCCTTTGCCGACACCGGGATCCTGCTGCTGTCCCGCGATGTGAGTGACTTGGCGCAAGCCGACGTGATCCGGCGCGACTTCGTGGCCAATGTGTCGCACGAGTTGCGTACCCCGCTGACCGTGATTTCAGGTTTTCTGGAGCAGCTTGCCTCGGACCGCCCCCCGGCCGGCGAGACTGCACGCAAGTTTCTGGCGCTGATGATCGATCAGGCCGATCGCATGAACCGCCTGGTCACGGACCTGCTGACATTATCTCGCCTGGAGAATGACAGCCAGCCTCCGAGAAACGAGGCCATCGATATCCCCGCGCTGCTCGGGTTGATCCTGACGGAAGCCCGAGTGTTGTCGGGTGGCAGGCACAACTTTGTGACTTCCGAAGTCGACGACGTGCCACTATATGGGAGCAGGGAAGAAATCCACAGTGCATTCGGCAACCTGGTGTCCAACGCGGTTCGCTACACGCCGGAGGGCGGCACCATTACTTTGTCGTGGAAGTCCGAAAAGAATGGCCCGGTCTTCACCGTTGCCGATACAGGGATCGGCATCCCGCGAGAACACTTGCCGCGCCTGACCGAGCGTTTCTATCGTATAGACAAGGGTCGTTCAGCCGCAACGGGCGGCACAGGTCTGGGGCTGGCGATCGTCAAGCATGTCTTGCTGAGGCACCAGGCGAATCTGGAGATCACCTCGGTACAGGGCGAGGGCAGTGCATTCTCGGCGATATTCCCGGCAACTCGGACGACAGCGCCCGCGTATGCGGACAATGGAACGACGCTTCTCGGCACGAGCATCCAATAGTTGTTCCGACCGGTGGCGGTAACGTAGTGGCTGCTGGCAATGCCGCGGGCCGGTCCTCAAGGGATCGAACTGCTACTATTGCGCGACTTTGCCGTCGAAGCGTCAGCACGCATCCGGCACGCCGATGTCGACGTCGATTGGAGCAGGATGGACATGAAGATATTCAGAATGCCGATCCGTATCGAATGGGGCAAGTGCGATGCTGCCGGGATCACTTTTTACCCGAACTACTTTGCCTGGTTCGACGCCGCGACGTGGCAGATGTTCGAGGAGGCGGGTGTCAGCCCCTACGAACTACATGCCAAGGGCGTGAACATTCCCATCGCCGACGCCCATGCACACTTCACCAGGCCCGGCTTGCTCGGCGATCATGTCGTAGTGGAGAGCCAGGTGGCCGAGTGGCAGGATCGTTTCTTCCTGGTCCGCCATCGCATTCTGCGGGACGGGGAGCCTTTGCTGGAGGGCGAGGAGCTTCGTGCATGGGTGATCCCTCATCCGGACGATCCACGACGATTCAAGGCCGTTTCCATCCCTGCCGAGGTGATCGAGGCTTTCTCGTGAGCAGCCCGCCTGCATGCGTTGCTCTTTGAGCCAGGATTGCCAAGGGTGGCGGGCTCACGAGCCTGAAAACTCTGGCATTTTTTTTCAGGGCGCATTAGATTTGCAAATTATGTTGACGGACCGGCTGAACTGGTGCGCACTGTCGCAGGGGGCGACGGGGATCTAACACAAGTACCTGAGGAGAAAAGGAATGACTTCGAACACGACCAACTGGCGCAAACATCCTGTCAATGCTGCCATAGTGGCTGCATTGGCATTTTCCTATGGCGTCCCGGCGCAAGCTTTCGAGTTCCAGACCGAGAATGGCTGGCAGGGAAGTTTCAACAACACGATATCAGTAGGTGCGAGCTGGCGGGCGGAAGGTCCGAATCGGAAGCTCTTCAGCGCCGCGGATGGAAACCGAATTGGCGAGTCGGGTGGTCTGGGAGGATCGAACACGAGCAGCGGTACCCTGAACTGGGACAAGGGTGATCGTTTCACCACGCCGTTCAAGCTCCTGTCCGAGCTATCCATCAAGAAAGGCGACGTCGGAGCCTTTGTGCGTGCCAAGGCCTGGTACGACCAGGCGCTCAATGACGAGGATGTGCGTGTCGGCAATGGCGATAACGGCCACAAGGCCAACGGCAAGCTCTCGGATTCCAGTCAGCCGAGGCTCAACAAGTTTGATGGCATCGAACTGCTGGACGCTTACGTCTATAACACGTTCCAGTTGGGCGAGAATCCGCTGCAAATCCGGGCCGGGCGCCAAGTGGTGAACTGGGGAGAAAGCCTTTTCATCCAGGGCCTGAATCAGGTGAGCCCACTTGACGTTCCCGCCCTGAGGAGACCGGGCACCGAAGTCAAGGAAGCAATGCTCCCCGTGTGGAGCCTGTACGGCAACCTCGGATTGGGCAATGGCATGTCGGTCGAAGGTTTCTATCAGTTCAAGTGGGAACCCTCCGTCTTCGACACTTGCGGCCTCTACTGGTCGCCCGTGGAGTGGGGCATGTCCGCCTCCACCGGGTCTGCGCGTTGTCGGCAGGTCGTCACGTCGGTCGGTTTGGTCGGCAACGTTGCCGCCTATAACGGCGGATTGTTCATTCCGCAGGTGAAGGGCAAGGAGGGCAAGGATTCGGGCCAGTATGGCGTGGCTCTGCGCATGCCTATCAAGGCCATCGATTCGGAAGTGGGCTTGTTCGCGATGCAGATCAGCTCACGTGCGCCTTTTGTCTCGGGACGCACCGGAAGCTGGGGCGTAGTACCGGTCGGTCATCCGGCACGAACGACCTTGAACCCGCTGCCGGCCCACCAAAGCGCAATGTCTGCCCTGGGTGTGCGCTCGGCGGTTGGCTTCTGGGAATACCCGGATGACATCAAACTCTATGGCATCAGCCTGTCGACCAATGTTGCTGGTTGGTCGGTCGGCGCCGAACTGAGTCATTCACCGAACCAGCCGGTGCAGTTGAATGGCAACGACCTGCTTTACGCCATCGTGACGGGCCGGGGGCCGATGGGGGCTACCGCACGAGCCGCCACGGCGCAAGGCAACGGTACGTATATTTCCGGATACGATCGGCTGCGAAAGACACAGTTCCAGGCGAATACGGTCAAGATATTCCCGGCCATGCTCGGGGCTGACCAGGGTACATTGTTCGGCGAGATCGGCATGCAGTGGAATGACCTGCCTAGCAACGGCCTTCGTTACAGTCGGGCGTTCATTTTCGGATTCGGTTCGGACGCTACCGTGCCGGTTCCCGGTGGAAGCACGTGCCTCGCAGGTACACCGTTCTCCAATCCGCAGCCCGATGGCTGCAAGAACAGTGGCTACGTTGAGCATTTCGCTTGGGGTTACCGCCTGCGCGGACAGTTGGACTATCCCGGGTTGATCAGTAGCTTTACCGTATCGCCGAATCTTTTCTGGCAGCATGATGTATCAGGCTTCTCGAGCGATTACCAATTCATTGAAAAGCGCAAGATCATCGGAATCGGCGTGAAGTTCGACTACCAGAAGAAATTCACGATAGACATGGGGTACACGACTTTCGCCAACAGCACGAAGTACGATCCGTTCCGTGATCGTGATTACTACAGCCTGTCCTTCAGTACGACTTTCTGAGCCCCGTTTTCACCGGAGATCACCCATGAAATCACAGCGTCGCCGAGTTGTCGCTGCGGTCTGCTGCATCTTTCTGAGTGGCACGTCCTGGGCTGCCTTGACGGCCGCCGAAGCCGACAAACTCGGCAAGGAACTGACACCAACCGGCGCCACTAAAGCCGGCAATGCCGATGGCTCGGTCCCCGCCTGGGAGGGAGGACTGACCAAGCCGCCGGTGGGTTGGAAGGCCGAGCAGGGCTACGTCGATCCATTCGCCAGCGAAAAGCCAATCCTGACCGTCAATGCCGCCAATGCAGACCAGTACAAGGACCGACTGCCAACCGGTCTGACGGCACTGCTCAAGAAATATTCAAATTTTGCGATGCCGGTGTATCCGACACATCGCACTGCCGCGTTGCCGCAGAGTGTTTATGACAAGGCCAAGGCCGAGGCCACGCGGATTTCGCTCAACAATGGGCATATAGAGGGCCGCGACGATTCCAATATTCCCTTCCCGATTCCCAAGACCGGCGAAGAGGCCATCCACAACTACACCATGCGCTATTTTGGCGGTGGCTATGAGCGTGAGTATTCCTGGTTTCCGGTGCGCGCGAACGGCGACACTTACCGGGTCGGCTACGTGGACCGCCTGGTAGCGGCCAAGAACTTCGATCCCCCGCAAACCGGCAACCTGCTTTTCGCCTTCTATAGCCGATACACGTCGCCGGCCACCCTCGACGGCACGGTTTATCTCGTCCATGAACCGGTCGATCAGGTCAAGGAATCACGCTCGGCGTGGATCTACAATTCGGGCCTGCGGCGCGTCCGCCGGGCGCCGGACCTGGCTTACGACAACATTGCCGACGGCAGCGAGGCCATGCGCGTTACCGATCAGTATTTCGGCTTCAACGGTGCGACCGACCGCTACGACTGGAAACTCGTGGGCAAGAAAGAGATGTACGTGCCCTACAACAGCTACAGGATCGGCGACAAGAAGCTCAAGTACAGCGACATCCTCGACAAGAATACGGTGAAAAGTGAATTGATGCGCTACGAACTGCACCGGGTCTGGGTTGTCGAGGCGACACTCAAGGCCGGGCAGAAGCATATCTACGGCAAGCGCGTTTTTTATCTCGACGAGGATAGCTGGATGGTCCTCGAAGAAGACGCCTATGACACGCGCGGTCAGCTGTGGCGGGTCGCCGTGCATGGCTTCCGCCAGAATTACGATGCCCTCGTGCCGTGGCACGGCATCGAAATCTGGCACGATCTGGTCAATGGCAACTATCTCGCTTCGCACCTCGATAACGAGGTCAAGCAGCCCATCAAATACGACGTCAAGGCGAAGTGGTCGGAGTTCCAGCCAGATGCCCTGCGTCGCGCGGGAACCCGTTGATCGCCGTACGACGACGGCGGGGTGGTGTGAGGGCATGTCTACTGGCGGGGGCGCTGTGCGCCTCCGTGCCGGGATTGCCTGCCTTGGCAGCGGATGTCCAGGGCCCGCTGGTTATTGCTGACGGGACGTTGCGTGCTGATCGCACCTTGGTGCTGGGCGCGGCGCTCCACGGCCAGCGTGCCGTGGCGGTCGGCGAGCGGGGCGCCATTTTCGTGTCAGATAACTCGGGCTCTGACTGGACCAGCTATCGTTCGGCGACCACTCGTACGTTGACCAGCGTGGTATCGCTTGACGACAAGGTGTGGATAGGCGCCGGTCATGGCGGTGCCCTGCTGCGCTCGGAGGATGGTGGCAAGTCGGTCCGGCTCATCGACGCGGATGCAGGCAAGGATTCGTTTCTCGGCCTGACGGTGCTGAGTCCGACGACCGTGCTGGCCTACGGCGCGTTCGGCCTGATGCTACGTTCGGACGACGCCGGGCATACCTGGACCCGCCAGCAGATCATCGAAGAAGGGTTCGACAGGCACATTGCCCGTGTCGTGGTCGCGAAGGACATCCTTCTGCTCGTCGGGGAATCCGGAACCCTGGCCAAGTCGACCGACGGGGGCGGATCGTGGGTACGACTGCAGTCGCCCTATGAAGGATCCTATTTCGGTGCTGCGGTGACGCCAGGAGGTGCGCTCCTGATTTTTGGCATGCGCGGCAACCTCTACCGTTCCATCGACCAAGGGGCTACCTGGAAAAAAATAGCCTTGCCGACCAGACTGCCGTTGTTTAGTGCCATGACGCGCCGCGACAACACGATCGTTCTCACTGGGGGCATGGGCTGGCTCGGCATCAGCAACGACGACGGACAGAGTTTTCGACTCAAGCGCGTGGTTTCGCGCAGCGTGGCCGGGGCCTTCGAGCGCGCCGACGGCGCGCTGGTATTGCACGGCGAGCAGGGAATTCGTGCCGTGGCCGCCAACATGCTGAAAGACTGAGCCCAATGCCCGGGCCACGAGGGATGTTGAAATGACAGGGCATATGCTCAGGGACCGGCACGGGCTGGAGGAAGAAGCATTCAGTCCTACGTGGGTCGGCAAGGTTTCCTACTGGATATTCCATCTGCGCAAGCTTCTGCTGGCCTTCTTCGTTCTCCTGACTATCCTGCTGGCCGTTTCCGCGACCCACCTCAAGGTCGGTGCCGGCTTCTCGAAGATGATTCCGCTCAAGCACGAGTACATGCAGACCTTCCTGCAGTACCAGAACAGCT
>CAYXZX010000097.1:0-10098 GCA_964469455.1 uncultured Rhodocyclaceae bacterium
CGAAGACCTTGGTCGAGGTCTTGGCCATCGACCGCACGTCGTAGGTCGCTTCCAGGGTCGACACGGCGATGTACTTGGCGACCGAACCGAAACCCGGGCAGTTGTCGGTGATCGGCAGGTCGTTGTCCACGGTCTTCGGCACGTGGATGGCCTGCAAGGGATAGCCGGCTGCTTCGCCCAGCTGCGAAACCTTGAGGCAGGTGTCGGCCGAATCGCCGCCGCCGTTGTAGAAGAAATAGCCGATGTTGTGGGCCTTGAATACTTCGATCAGGCGGTCGTATTCGCGCTTGTTGGCTTCCAGGCTCTTCAGCTTGTAGCGGCAGGAGCCGAAAGCTCCCGAGGGCGTATGACGCAGCGCAGCGATCGCGGCCGCCGACTCCTTGCTGGTGTCGATCAGGTCCTCGGTCAGGGCGCCGATGATGCCGTTGCGACCGGCGTAGACCTTGCCAATCCTGTCCTTGTGCTTGCGCGCAGTTTCGATGACGCCGCAGGCAGAGGCATTGATCACCGCGGTGACCCCGCCCGACTGGGCGTAGAACGCATTCATTTTCTTGGCTGCCATTGCCAATCCCCTAGTTCAGCGCCGCGAAAGCGGCGTCACGAACGTCCTCCACCTTGCCCATGCCGTTGATCTTGCGATACTTCGGCGCGCCCGGCTGGACGGGGGTGCTGGTTGCTCCCGACTCGGCCCACTTGGCGTAATAGCCGAGCAGCGTCTCGGTTTGTTGATGGTAAACCTCCAGCCGCTTCAGCACGGTTTCTTCCTTGTCGTCATCGCGCTGGATCAGCGGCTCGCCGGTGACGTCGTCCTTGCCCTCGGTCTTGGGCGGATTGAACTTCACATGATAGGTCCGACCCGAAGCCACATGCACACGCCTGCCACTCATGCGGGCCACGATCTCCCTGTCAGGCACATCGATTTCGAGCACGTAGTCGATCGGCACGCCAGCTTCCTTCATGGCTTCGGCCTGCGGGATGGTGCGCGGGAAACCGTCGAACATGTAGCCGGCCTTGCAGTCGGCTTCCTTGAGTCGATCCTTGACCAAGCCGATGATGATGTCATCGCTGACCAGGCCGCCGGCATCCATGATCTTCTTGGCTTCCAACCCCAGCGGCGAACCGGCCTTGACGGCTGCCCGCAACATGTCGCCGGTGGAAATCTGGGGAATGCCGAACTTGTCCTTGATGAAATTGGCTTGGGTACCCTTGCCAGCGCCGGGTGGGCCCAAAAGTATCAGTCGCATAATGTCTCCCTATGCGCAAACTAATCGTTGGATTATATTGTTTTATCGGGCTCCACTCCAACTGCGCGAAACATAAACCCTTTTTTCGCAACGACTTAATTGAGTTGCGAATGAGGCGATTTTCCCGCCTTATGCAGGCCGCCGGGCGAAGATATCCCGCACGCGTTGGAGATCCTCCGGCGTATCGACGCCGGGCTGGGGCGGATGGTCGAAGACCGCCACGCGGATATCATGGCCATGCCACAGCACGCGCAACTGTTCCAGCGACTCCGCCGCCTCGATGGGCGAAGGCGCCAGCTTGCCATAGCGCCGCAGGAAGCCGCAGGCATAGCCATAGATGCCGATGTGACGCAGTGCCCCGAGGCTCGCCGGCAGCACGTCGCGGCTTGTCGCGAAGGCATCCCGCGCCCACGGAATCGGCGCCCGCGAAAAATAGAGTGCCCGGCCTGCGGCGTCACAGACGACCTTGACGACGTTCGGATTGAAGAAATCCGCGGCCGACTCCAGGGGATAGGCCGCCGTGGACATGGCCGGCGCGGTACCACCGCTGACTTTCAAGGCGCCGGCCACCGCATCGATGAGGGCAGCCTCGATCAGCGGCTCGTCGCCCTGCACGTTCACCACGATGTCGTCGTCGGGCCAGTCCAACGCGTCGACCACCTCGGCGATGCGGTCGGTGCCGCTGGCATGATCGTGACGCGTCATCACCGCCCGGTAACCCTGCGCCTCGACCGCAGCCTGGACCCGCTGATCGTCGGTGGCCACGCAGACGTCGGATGCCGAACTCCTCAGTGCCGCCTCGACGACGCGCGCCACCATGGGCTTGCCGGCAATATCGGCGAGCGGTTTGCCCGGCAGCCGTGTGGAAGCGTAACGCGCCGGCACGACGACATGGAAGGACACTTCCGCCCCTTTCAGTCTTCGTCGGCCGGCATCTGTCTCGCCTCGTCCTCCAGCATGATGGGAATGTCGTCCTTGATCGGAAAGGCAAGTCGGCAGGGCTTGCAGACGAGTTCCGCCTTCTGCTTGCGATAATCGAGCGGACCCTTGCAAAGCGGGCAAACGAGGATTTCAAGCAGACGGGCGTCCATCGATTCTCTCCAGGATGAATTGCGCGAGATCGGGTGTCACGGTGGCGGTGACCGGCAGCACCCAGACCGGCAGCGTCGCGAGCGTGCCGAATTTTACCGCGTCCTTTTCGGTGGTCAGGATGGCATCGCCTTCGAACGCCAGGTCGCCGGCAGCATAGGGGTGATGATCCGGAAAGGCGTGGGCCGTAAAGCTCAAGCCGAGATTAGCCAGGTGATCGAAGAAGCGCTGTGGCTCCCCGATGCCGGCGACGGCATGCAGGCGCTTGCCGGTGAGATCGGGCGGCGTGGCGTGACGTCTGACTTTCCCGAGCGACGCAAACCGGGCGCCCTCAATCGTCATGCGAAAACCTGCGTCACCCTGCCAGCCGTTGGCGACCACCGCAGCGACCGAGCGCAAGCGCGAAACCGGCTCGCGCAGCGGCCCGGCGGGCAAGGGCCAGCCATTCTGGAAACCGCGCCGGTCGACCACGGCGATCTCGACGTCGCGCGCCAGCCGGTAATGCTGCAAGCCATCGTCGCAAATGATCACGTCGCATTCGGGATGCGCCGCCAGCAGCGCCAATCCTGCGGCGACACGATCGCGCCCGACGAAGACCGGGCAGCCGGCCCGGCGGCGGATCAGCAAGGGTTCGTCGCCGACCTCGGCCGGCGTGTCGCCATCGCTGACTTTGCGCACGCCGATCATGGCGCCGCCATAACCGCGACCGATCACGCCCGGCCGGCGGCCGCGACGCCGCAGTTCGTCAACCAGCGCGAGCACCAGCGGCGTCTTGCCCGAACCGCCGGCGGTGATGTTGCCAACCACGACCACGGCGACCGGCAAGCGTATCGACCGGAGAATGCCGGCACGGTAGAGGCGTCGGCGCAGCGCGGCGATCAGGACGAATACGATGCCCAGGGGCAGCAACAGCCAGGCCAGCGGCCCCCGGTGTTGCCAGGCCGCCTCAACGCTGCGCTTGCTGGGTGGCAAAGGAAATGTGGGGAAGTCCCGACTGCTGCGCCGCCTGCATGACGTCGACCACGCTCTGGTGCGTCGCCTTGGCATCGGCGTTGATGACCACCACCGGGTCCTTCGCCGCTTCGCCGGCCGCCGCCCGCAAGGCCGCGGCGATCGCCTCGACGCCGCGCTCGGTGACCGCGACCTTGTTGACCGTCAGTTCGCCCACGGCCGTGATCGTCACGTTGATCTCGTTGGGCTGCTCCTTCTGCGCCTGGGCATCGGCAGTGGGCAGGTTGATTTCGAGGCCGGCAAACTTCGAGTACGTGGTGGTGATCATCAGGAAAATGAGGATCACCAGCAGCACGTCGATCATCGGAATCAGGTTGATTTCCGGTTCCTCGCGCAGGCGGCCCTTCTGGAAATTCACGCACGTTCTCCATGCACGAGTTCGACCAGCTTCACTGCCTGTTGCTCCATCTCGACCACGAAGCCGTCGACCTGGGCACGGAAATGGCGGTAGAAGATCATCGCCGGGATGGCGATGATGAGACCGAAGCCGGTGTTGTATAGCGCCACCGATATGCCATGGGCAAGCTGCTGGGGATTGTTGCCGGCGCCGGTCGCCGAGCCAAAAATCTCGATCATGCCCACCACCGTGCCGAACAGCCCCATCAGCGGGCTGATCGAGGCGATGGTGCCGAGGCTGGTGAGAAAGCGCTCCAGGTCGTGGGTGGCGCTGCGGCCGGCTTCCTCGATGGCTTCCTTCATCACCTCGCGCGAACTCTTGACGTTCTTCAGGCCGGCGGCGAACACCCGGCCCAAGTGCGAGTGTGCATTGAGGTGCTTGAGCGCCTCGTCGGTGACGCCATGCTGCCGGTAGTCGGCAACGACGGTCGCCAGCAACCCCGGAGGCACGATCTTGTTCCCGCGCAAGGCGGCGGCACGCTCGATGATCAGCGCGACGGCGATCACGGACGTCAGCAACAGGAAATAAATCGGCCAGCCTGCAGCCTGAATGATGGCGAACACGATCGCTCCCGGTAACTCGAACAAGCGCGCACTTTAGCGTTCAGGTCACGATTGGGCAAGGCAACCGACCACCGACCACCGTTTTGGCGGCTGCTAGAATCGAACGCCATGGACGACTCCAAAGAAGGCGCGATCGCCGCGCAGGCCTGGCTGGCGCGCCTTCTCGGCTCCCGGCCTATCGAGACGGCGCAACTGGGCGGATCCTTCGCCCCCGCGCTGGCGGCGCTGGCCGCCGAGGCGATGGCCCGACAGCGCCGCCTGCTGGTCGTCAGCCGAGACGACCAGTGGCTTGCCGCCATCTCCAACGCCATGGACCTCAATCTTCGCCCGCTCTGCCTGGTTTTGCCTGCTGCCGAACCGGCCAGTCGCATCGCCTTGCGCGCGACCCTGTCGTTGCTGAAAAGCCGGCTGACCCGCGCCGGCAATGACGCCGAAGGCCCGGTATGGGCGGCGATGCGCGCGCGAATGACCGGCCTCGCCCCGCTTTGGCGCAGTTGCCTCGACTGGAGCCAGCGCGACGTAGACGCCGAGGCCTGGCCTGGCCAACTGGCCAAGCTCTTCCCCGTCTGTATCATGCCGCTGGGCCTGGCATCGGGAATGCGCGTCGAGCCGGACTGGGTGGTACTGCTCGAATCCGATCGCCTGCCGATACAACTGCCCGAGGCCGGCCGCACCTGGCCAACAGCGGAACGGACATTGGGTCTATCGGAACAGACCACCGAAATACGCGAACCATCCGCCGGAAGCCTGGCCAACACCAACCCGGAACAGGCCCGCCGCGCTGAACTGGAAATTCTGACACAGGAGCTCTCGGAACTCGAGCTCGAACTGGCCACCGCCCAGGCCGAGATCGCCGGATTCACGCGGCGTTATCAGGCCATGATCGGCTCGCGCATGAGCACACTGGACGCCCTGCGCGCGGAACTGGCCGCACAGATTGCCGCGCTCAAGCCTGGCGACCAGATGGCTCGTCGCGCCGCCGACGCCGCCACGGCGCGTGCCCGCCGGACCCGTGAGGAAAGCGAACGATTGGCGCGATTCGTGCCGCCCGGCTGCGAAACGACCGATGCGCGCACATTTGCCCCGACCAACGACCTCAAGCGGCTTTACCGGCGGCTGGCGCAGAAGATTCACCCCGATCGCGCCTCTGACGAGAGCGACCGGGCTTGGCGGCACCAGCTCATGGCGGAGGCGAATCGCGCCTATCGGGCCAGTGATGAAACCGCCTTGCTCGAGATTTTGGCGCTTTGGCGCGAGGGGACCCCGACAAATGCCACCGCGCCTCCCGACCACAGCGGCTTTCTGGCCGCACTGGCAAGCCTGAAACGGCGCATTGCCGAAATCGAGCGCGAGTTGAACGACCTGTTCGGTTCGAAACTGTACGAACTCTTCACGGCCTGCAACATCGCCCGACGCGTGGGTCGCGACCTGCTGGAAGAAATGGCAGCGCGCCTGGATGAGGACGTTGCCGGCGTTCGCGCACAACTGGCCACTGCGGGTTCCTAGTTGAGCCCGCGCGCAACTCCCCTGGTCATGCGTTCAACGAAGGCTTGAGCGCGCGCATGGCCGAGGGCGGCTGCCGAGCGCAGCCATTTCATCGCCAGTTGCCGTCTTGCCGGCGCGGCCGCGCCGCGATAGTACGCACTGCCGAGCTCGTACTGGGCATCGATTTCGCCCAGTTCCGCCGAGCGTTGCAGCCAGCGCAGCCCAGCCTCGGGATCGCTACGGGTGCCGCGGCCATGCAGCAGGCAGTAGCCGAGGCTGTACATGGCATAGGCATCCTCGTGCTGGGCGACTGCCTGCTCGTACCAGCGCAGCGCCTCCCGCTCGTTCTTCGCAACACCCCAGCCGAAGAAGTACATGTCACCCAGTGCGATCTTGGCGTCGAACAGCGTCGCGGCCTTGCGGTACCAGACAACGGCCTGAGGCAGATCCGGTTCGCCGCCGACGCCGTGACGCAGGCATTCGGCCAGCATCAGCGCCGCGCGTCGATGGCCCAGCTCCGCCGCTTTCCGGTAGCAATGCACCGCCTGCTCGATCTTGGTTGGAACGCCGTTGAAGAAGCGTTCACCGCGCGCGAACCAGTAGCGCTCCAGTTCGCCTAGCGCCGAGCTCCAGCCCGCCTCGGCGGCCGAGCGCAGCATGGCTTCCCCGGCACTGGCGTCGGCGACCATGCCGACGCCGTGAAGGACGCAACGCCCGAGTTCGGCAAGGCCATGTGCATCGCCAGCGTTCGCCGCGGCGCGATAGTGCTCAACAGCCAGCATCGGGTCGGCACTCGTGCCGATGCCATGCTCTAGGCATTCGCCGAGCCAGACATGGGCGTGCGTGTCGCCGGCGTTCACGGCCCGCCGATACCAGGCCAGCGCCAACGGCTTGTCCTCCGGCACACCATCGCCCCAGCGATAACAATGGGCGATCTTCAGGCAGGCTCGGGCGTGTCCCCGCCGCCCCGCCAGGCGCCACCAGCGCAGCGCCTCGCCAAGGTGTGCCCGCCCGCCATCACGACCAGTAGTCGCGTACACCTCACCCAGTTCATATGCCGCGTCGCGGCTGCCTGCCTCGGCAGCCCGCCGGTACCACTCGACACCGGCCGGGCGATCGACAGCGACACCGATGCCAAAGAAATGACATTGGCCCAGCATGAACATGGCACCGCTCAACCCCTGCCCGGCGGCCGCGCGGAACCACCCCACCGCCCGTTCCCGGTCGGCGATGACGCCCTCGCCCGAATATAGGCAGAGACCGCAGGCGAACATCGCCGAGGGAACGCCCGATTCAGCGGCCAGTTGCCAGAGCCGCACTGCCTCGGCGCGATCTTCGGCAACCCCGCGACCGAAGAAATGGCAGCGTGCCAGTACGTCGAGGCCGCGACGCTCTCCCTTCCCCGCCGACAGAATCAGCAGGCGCGTGGCCTCGGGATAATCGCGCGGTGCGCCAAGACCGTGATACAGCAGCCAGCCCAGCACCGCCTCGCCGGCGCCACAGCCCGATTCGGCGCTGCGACCGGCCCAGCGCAGCGACTCGGTCGCGTCGTGCGCCACACCGACGCCGGTGGCGCAACGCCAGGCCATTTCTGCCTGCGCCGCCGGATTGCCGCCGGCCGCCATGCGCTTCAGTTCGGCGAGGCGCACCTGTCGCCAGAAGTCCTCCGACGGTCCCAGCAATGGGATCCCCTCAAGCGCACCGCGTTCGACCAGACTGTTGTCCAACACCTCCCGGAACAGACCGAGCAGGGCCGTCGAGCGCAACGGCGCCAAGGATGTCGTGGAAGTTTCGATGCGATTCATGCCGCTCCCAGATTAGCGCGCGCAGCCCCTGATCGTTTTCCACAAAAACTGTGGAAAAGTCTGTGAATCTTCGGTCAGCCGCGTCGCTAAGTGCTCGGTCAGAAAGGCGATTCATTAGGTAGATCAAGAAATTGGCGAAAAAAATGTCTATGGATATCAATGCATTGAAATCATGCCCCTGATGCTGAGCCAGTTTCCGGGCAGCAGCGCCGGGAATGGTTGACCTTGTGGATCAGGTAAGATGCTTTGGCCCCGTCCTTCCCGAACGCCTCGGCCGCATTCATGGAAATCCTGACCGTCAGCGACCTCAATCACCTTGCCCGCAGTGCCCTTGAACGGGAATTTCCGTTGTTGTGGGTCGCGGGTGAAGTATCGAATCTGACGCGGGCACCGTCCGGCCACTATTACTTCACGCTCAAGGATGCGGCTGCCCAGGTTCGCTGTGCCATGTTTCGCGCACGCGCGCAGTCGATTCCGTGGAAGCTCGAGAACGGCCAGCAGGTCGAGGCGCGCGCGCTGGTCACCTTGTACGAGGCGCGTGGTGAATTTCAGCTAAACGTCGAAGCGCTGCGGCGAGCCGGCCTGGGCAGGCTCTACGAGGCTTTCCTGAAACTGAAGGATGGGCTCGCGGCCGAAGGCCTGTTCGATGAAGCACGCAAGCCCGCGCTGCCGCGTTTCCCGCATCGCATCGGCATCGTCACTTCGCCGCGCGCCGCCGCGCTGCGCGATGTCGTGGTTGCCCTGCGTCGCCGCGCTCCCCATCTGTCGATCATCGTCTACCCGACCTTGGTCCAGGGCAGCGAAGCGGCCGGGCAGATCGCCGACGCCCTCGACATCGCGGGCCGACGCGGCGAATCCGACCTGCTGCTGCTGGTGCGCGGTGGCGGCAGCCTGGAAGATCTCTGGCCGTTCAACGAGGAAATCGTCGCCCGCGCCATCGCCGCCTGTCCCCTGCCCGTCGTCGCCGGCATCGGCCACGAGACGGACATCACCATCGCCGACCTGGCCGCCGACCGGCGCGCCGCCACGCCCACCGCTGCCGCCGAAGTCGCCAGCGCCGGCTGGGTCGAGGCCGGACGTGAGGTCGCAATACTGAGCGACCAGCTGCACGCGCGGATGCATCGCCGGCTGGAAGCACAGATGCAGCGGCTCGACTGGCTTGGCAGGCGACTCGTCCATCCCGCAGCCAGACTGGCCGCCACGCGCCAGCGAGCGGCTCACCTCGCGGACCGCTTGGCTGCGGCCGGCGAAAGGCTGCTGGCGCGACACCAGCACACGCTGGCGCCGCTGGCCCTCCGCCTGGCCCGCGCCCGCCCCAATGTCGAGGTTCATCGCACGCGGCTCGAACGCCTGAGCGCCTCGCTGGAAGCACTCAATCCGAAGGCGGCCTTGGCCCGCGGCTATGCGCTGGCGCGCTTGCCGGATGGACAGCTCGTGCGCAGCCAGCGGCAACTTTCAGCAGGCATGGTGCTGGAACTGCGTTTTGCGGAAGGCGGCGCGGAAGCCGTTGTCAGAAAAACAATTCCCGACTAGAATGCTCGGACTTATAACCCTTTCACCGACAGGAGAGACACCATGGAACATACCCTGCCCCCGCTGCCCTATGCGATGGACGCGCTGGCGCCGCACATGTCGAAAGAAACCTTTGAATACCACTATGCCAAGCACCATCAGGCCTACGTCACCAACCTGAACAACCTGATCAAGGGCACCGATTTCGAGAGCAAGTCGCTCGAGGACATCGTCAAGACCGCGCCGGCCGGCGGGGTCTACAACAACGCCGCTCAGGTCTGGAACCACACCTTTTTCTGGAACTGCATGAAAGTCAGCGGTGGCGGCGCGCCGACCGGTGCCCTGGCGGATGCCATCAACAAGAAGTGGGGCTCGCTCGACGACTTCAAGAAGGCCTTCCAGGCCTCCGCCGTCGGCAATTTCGGCTCGGGCTGGACCTGGCTGGTGAAGAAGGCCGACGGTTCCGTCGATATCGTGAACATGGGCGCGGCCGGCACGCCGCTGACCACCGGCGAAAAGCCGCTGCTCTGCGTCGACGTCTGGGAGCATGCCTATTACATCGACTACCGCAACCTGCGGCCGAAGTTCGTCGAAACTTTCCTGAACAACCTGGTCAACTGGAGCTTCGCCGAAAAGAACTTCGGCTGACCGGCGACGCCGGCAGCGCCTGATGAAACGGGAGCCAGGGGCTCCCGTTTTCTCTTTCGCGGGCCACGATTATCGCGGATTGCGCGCCGACGCAGGGGTCGCGGCTCGCCGTGAAGGAAATAGCCCCCGGAACATGGGCATCGCCACAGCCGCGGCGCGCAACTGCTGGACGACGATGCCTGCCAAGATCGGCGCGTTCAACCCGACCAGGCTCGTACCGCTGACGCTTCGCCCCCCGTTCCTTGAGTTCAACTGCGGGATGACGGGGGTACCACGTGGTACTGGAGGTGGCTGCGCACCCCACCTACAATCCAGCCGTGCCCGTCACATGTGCCACCAGATCA
>CAYXZX010000098.1:0-10068 GCA_964469455.1 uncultured Rhodocyclaceae bacterium
GTTTTGTCGGCCAGGTATTTCCGCTTTGCGGCGGCTGGGTGACGCGGTAGGGCAAACCGAGCCTGCCCAAATTTACTTCCGCTCCGTGCCCTTGCCTCTAGCTTCGGTGCCAAGACCGCCAGATGCATTCGGCGGAGGGTCGTCGTCGAACTCGAGACCCCAATCACCGTGGAGATGCCAATCCTCGCCCATCAATTCCATCGGATGCTGCGTGCGGTCGGAGCCGTTGCCGCAGCCCAGGTTTTCGGTGGGGCAATACTTGTCGCAGCCCCAGCAGATGCGCTCCGGATGCTTGGGGTGGCGCGGAAAGCGCTTGGCCATGACTATGGGCACATGGGCGGCGGTATATGTCCGGCCTGCTAGCCCAGCTCGACCAGGAGGTCTTTCGGTTCGACCCGGTCGCCCGGTGCCACTAGAATCTTGACCACGGTGGCGTCGCGCTCCGCCGTGACGGCGATTTCCATCTTCATCGCTTCGATGGACAACAGCGGGCTGCCACGGCTGACTTTCTGACCGGGCGTGACGGAAACGGTGACCACCGCGCCGGGCATGGGCGCGGCGACGTGGTTGGGGTTGCCTTCCTGCGCCTTGGCGTGCGCCTTCTTCTTGGCGAGCCCGGCCTTGTCGATGTGCATCGGCCGGGGCTGGCCGTTGAGTTCGAAGAACAGGTGCGCCACGCCCTCGCCATCGTCGTCCTGACGGCCGGTGAGCTGGATCACCAGCGTCTTGCCGGGATCGATGTCCACGGCGACTTCTTCCTTCTCGTGAAGTCCGTAGAAAAAGACTGGCGTGGGCAGCACCGAGACGTTGCCGTAATGGCGCTGATGTTCGGCGAATTCCGCGAACACCTTCGGGTACATGAGGTAGGAGGCAAGATCGTTGTCGTCCACATGTCTGCCGATGGCCTTCTCTGCCGTGGCACGGGCGTCGTCGAGATCGACGTCGGGCAGGTGGGCGCCGACGCGGCCCTCGATCGGCGTCTTGCCCTTGAGGATCTTCTTTTGCAGCGTGGGCGGGAAACCGTCGGCGGGATAACCCATCTCTCCGCGGAACATCGACACCACCGAGTCGGGGAACGAGACTTCCTTGTCCGGGTCGGCGACTTCGGCCGGGGTTAGGCCGTTGGCGACCATGAACAGTGCCATGTCGCCAACCACCTTGGAGGAAGGCGTGACCTTGACGATGTCGCCGAACAGCTGGTTCACGTCCGCATAGGCCTGGGCGACTTCCGACCAGCGCGCGTCGAGTCCCATCGAGCGGGCCTGCTCGCGCAGGTTGGTGTATTGGCCGCCGGGCATTTCGTGGCGATAGACGTCGGAAGTGCCGGCGCGGATCTCGGCCTCGAAGGGCGCGTAATAGTGGCGTACGCCTTCCCAATAGCGGGCGAAGGGCTGGATGTCGCGATGGGTGAAAGCCGGGGCGCGCTCGGTGTTCTCCAGCGCGGCCAGGATCGCGCCCATGCTCGGCTGCGAAGTGAGGCCGCTCATCGAGTCCATGGCCGCATCGACCGCGTCGACGCCCGCTTCGATCGCCGCCAGCACCGAGGCGACGCTGCCGCCGCTGGTGTCGTGGGTGTGCAGATGGATCGGCAGGCCGACTTCCTCGCGCAGCGCCTTGATCAGCGCGCGTGCCGCCGGTGGCCGTAGCACGCCCGCCATGTCCTTGAGGCCGATGATGTGGGCGCCGGCCTTCTCCAACTGCTTCGCCATGTCGACGTAGTACGTGAGGTTGTACTTTGGTCGGCTCTGGTCGAACAGGTCGCCGGTGTAGCAGATGGCCGCTTCGCACAAGGCACCGCTTTCGATTACCGCGTCCATGGCCACGCGCATGTTCTCGACCCAGTTGAGCGAGTCGAAGACGCGGAAGATGTCCATGCCGTTCCGCGCCGCCTGCCTGACGAAGTAGCGCACCACGTTGTCCGCGTAGTTGGTGTAGCCGACGGCGTTCGAGGCGCGCAGCAGCATCTGGAACAGGATGTTGGGTGTCGCCTCGCGCAGCCTGGCGAGCCGCTCCCACGGATCCTCCTTGAGGAAGCGCATGGCCACGTCGAAAGTGGCGCCGCCCCAGCATTCCATCGAGAACAATTGCGGCAGCCCGTGTGCGTAGCGCGGCGCGACAGCGACCATGTCGGCCGTGCGCATGCGCGTCGCGAAAAGCGACTGATGCGCGTCGCGCATCGTCGTGTCGGTGACCAGTACCTGCTTCTGCTCGCGCATCCAAGCGGCGAATTTCCTCGCGCCGAGTTGCTTGAACCGATCGCGGCTGCCCGCGGGCGGCGTTTCGCCAAGACTGACTTTGGTGGACTGGGGCAGAATCGGCCGGGCCAGCGGCTGGTGTGGCTGCGACCGCCCTTTCATCTCGGGGTTGCCGTTAACCTCGACATCGCCGATGAACTTCAGCAGCCTCGTGGCCCGATCCCGGTGCTTCTTGAAGGTGAACAGCTCGGGCGTGGTGTCGATGAAGCGTGTCGTGCATTCGCCGCTCCTGAACGATGGATGCAGGATGATGTTCTCGAGGAAAGTCAGGTTCGACGCCACGCCGCGCACGCGGAATTCGCGCAGGGCGCGGTTCATGCGCCGGATGGCCTCGTCGGGATCATGACCCTTGGCCGTGACTTTCACGAGCAGCGAATCGTAGAAGGGCGTGATCACCGCACCGGTGTAGGCCGTGCCGGCGTCGAGCCGGATGCCGGCGCCCGAGGCGCTGCGGTAGGCGGTGAGCTTGCCGTAGTCGGGCGTGAAGTTTTTTTCCGGGTCTTCGGTGGTGACGCGGCATTGCAGCGCGTGCCCCTGCAGGCGGATGGCCTCCTGCGCAGGCAGGTAGTGGTCGACGCCGATTTCGCCGCCCTCGGTGACCCGGATCTGCGCCTTGACGATGTCGAGACCGGTGACTTCCTCGGTGACGGTATGCTCGACCTGGATGCGTGGATTGACCTCGATGAAATAGAACTTGCCCGAGTCGGCGTCCATCAGGAACTCGACGGTGCCGGCATGGGTGTAGTCGACGCCGCGCGCGAGCTTGAGGGCCGATTGGCAAAGTGCTTCACGCTGCTCGGCGGTCAGGTAGGGCGCCGGCGCGCGCTCGACCACTTTTTGATTGCGCCGCTGCACCGAGCAGTCGCGTTCGAACAGATGCACGAGGTTTCCGTGGGTGTCGCCGAGTACCTGCACCTCGACGTGGCGGGCGCGCACCACCATCTTTTCCAGATAGACCTCGTCGTTGCCGAAGGCCGCCGCCGCTTCGCGCCGCGCGACCTCGATGGCCGGTGCCAGCTCGGTTTCGCCGGCGATCGCACGCATGCCACGGCCGCCGCCGCCCCAACTGGCCTTGAGCATCAGCGGATAGCCGATTTTCGCCGCGAGCGTCCTGCACTCATTGATGTCGCGCGGCAGCGCGCCGGTGGCGGGCACCACGGGTACGCCGACACGTTCGGCCAGCGCCCGGGCGGCCACCTTGTTGCCGAGTTCGCGCATCACGCCGGGCCTGGGGCCGATGAACAGAATGTTGTTCCGGGCGCAGGCTTCGGCGAAATCCGGGTTTTCGGACAGGAAGCCGTAGCCGGGATGGATGGCATCCACCTTGGCCTGTCTGGCGATCCGCATGATGTCGTCGATGTCCAGATAGGCCTGGATCGGCTTCCTGCCTTCGCCGACCAGATAGCTTTCATCCGCTTTCGAGCGGTGCAGGGCGAGACGGTCTTCGTTGGAGTAGATGCCCACCGTGCGGACGCCGAGTTCGCTGGCGGCGCGCATGACGCGAATGGCAATCTCGGAACGGTTGGCGACGAGGATGCTGCGGATATGCTTGCTGCTCATGGTGGTCTACCGATGAAAGGCTGATTCGAGGCGGGGGCATTCTGCCTGAAATGGCCGTGACGGCAATATGACCAGCGCGCAATGTTGTTGTTCGAAAATTCACGTTGGTGCGATGCAGCAATATACTAGTCCGGTTTCGATTCGATACGAACCAGGAAACCGGCCATGACGCCCAAGGAGCTCAAACGATTCCTCCGCGATGAAGTGCCCTTGTTCGAGGGTTTTGACGCCAAGGATATCGGCCTGATTGCCGAGGCGAGCGAATTGCGCACGTTCGAAGGCAGCGAGGCGATTATCGAGTGCGGCGAGGAAGGGCGTTTCTTCGGCGTTCTGGTCAGCGGCCACGCCCAGGTGTCGGTGGCCGACAGTACGGGGGGCCGAGTCGTCTTCTGCGACCTGGCGGCGGGCGACGTGTTCGGTGAAATGGCGCTGCTCACCGGCGATCGGACTGTGGCGGACGTGATTGCCGGCAATCGCTGTTTCGTCCTGATGATTCCGCAAGATGTATTCAACACCCACATCCTGGTCAACGCGCGCGCTGTCACCTTTCTGTCCAAGCTCCTGGCGGATCGCACGCGCGAGCAGGCCGTGGACATCACCAGCCGCAAGCTGCACGAACAGGCGATCACACAGTCGAGTGATCCCTATGCCCTGATCCTGAAGACCGAGGTTCCGGGGAAGATTCTGGCGCTTAATGTTGGCCTGTCGCAGGTCCGCTTCGGCGTCTATGACACCCGTGATTCCGGCAAGGATGTGCAGGGAGTGATCGATTGCGGTGACCGGGAGCACGCCCATATCACCATGAATGCCGGCGGGGTGATCACGACGCGCGAGCGGCCGGTCTGCCATCTGGACGAGTTGTTTTCCGTGATCTTCGAGTCGATGCTTTCGCTCGGTGACCAGTACCTGTTTACGCCCTATGAAGTCATCGCGGTCGGCCACCGCGTCGTGCATGGCGGCAGCAAGTTTTCCAGCGCGGCGGTGATCACGCCCCAGGTGCTGGCCGACATCGAGGCATTGTCGGTGTATGCACCCCTGCACAATCCAATCAACCTCGAGGGCATTCGCCTGGCGATGAAGTTGCTTCCCGAGGTGCCGCATGTCGCCGTGTTCGATACCGCGTTCCATCAGACGCTGCCGACCTACGCCTACCTCTACGGCCTGCCCTACGACTGGTACAAGAAGGAAGGCTTTCGTCGTTACGGCTTCCACGGCACGTCACACCGTTTCGTCTCGCTGAAATCGGCCGAAATCGTGCGTCGGCCACTCGGGGAACTGGAGATCATCTCCTGCCATCTTGGCCAGGGCGCCTCGCTCTGCGCCATCGACCACGGGCGCTCGGTTGATACCACCATGGGCATGACTCCTTCCGACGGCCTGATCATGCCCAGCCGTGCCGGCAGCATCGATCCGGCAATGATGATCCACCTGATGGATCACTACCGCATGGACCCGGATGCGCTGCTCAAGCTCATCAATTCCGACAGCGGCCTGAAGGGAATCTCAGGCATTTCCAGCGACATCCACGAGATCGAGGCGGCCGCCAGCGAAGGCCACCACCGTGCGCTGCTGGCCCATCGAGCCTTCTGCTACCAGATACGCAAGAGCATCGGTGCCTACGTGGCGGCCATGGGTGGCGTGGATGTTCTCGCGTTTACCGGCCAGATCGGCGAAACCAGTTCGACGGTGAGGAGTCTGGCCTGCCAGGGCTTGGGTTACATGGGCATCAGGCTCGATGAGGAAAAGAATCGCCGGCTCGGCGCCACCAGCAGCCACGCAGTGATATCGGCCGATGATTCGCCGGTGAAGATTCTCGTGATCGCCAACAACGATGAACGGCTGGTGGCGTGGGAGACGCTGCGTGCCATCGAGCGCGACCAGATCGCGCTAGCGATCAAGGGCCAGCCGGCGGCGCCGATTCCTGTCGAGGTTTCCGCCCACCACGTACATCTTTCACAGGCGGATGTCGACGCGCTGTTCGGCATCGGCCATGAACTGACGCCAGAACATGAACTGTCGCAACCCGGCCAGTTCGCGTGCAGGGAGCAGGTCAATCTGATCGGACCGAAGGGCAGGATCACCAAGGTCCGCGTGCTCGGCCCGACGCGCAAGGAAACGCAGGTCGAGATCGCCATGACCGAACAATTCAAGCTTGGCATCCAGGCGCCGATCCGGGAGTCCGGCGACCTTGCCAACACGCCCGGCCTCACGCTCGAGGGCCCGAAGGGAACGGCCCGGATTCCGCGTGGCGTCATCTGTGCCCAGCGCCACATCCACATGTCACCCGAGGATGCGATGAACTTCCGCGTGCGCGACAAGTACGTGGTGCGCGTGCGCATCGAAGGCGAGCGCGAGCTGATCTTTGGCGACGTGGTGGTGCGCGTTAACCCGAACTATCGACTGTCGATGCACATCGACACGGACGAAGGCAATGCCGCCAACGTGCGGACGGGCATGATCGGTCACATCGAAGAGATTCAGTCGCGCGCCTGAGTGTCGTTGCGCGCGACGAGATCGATGACGGCGGAGCGTCCCTTGTGGCCGGCCCCCTCGGAAAGCTCGTCCTCGTATTGGCGCAGCACCAGGAATTCCCAACCGGCGAACGCCTCGCGCAACAGGTCTTCGGTGTAGAGGTTCTCGATCGCCGAAGGCCCGCCGGTGCGGTACTCGAGCTGCTTCGGCGTGTAGCCATGCAAGAGGAGAAGCCCGCCCGGCTTCACCGCCCGCTTCATTCGCGCGAACTGGATCTCGCGCTCCTCGGGACCGACGAACTGGATGAAGATGCCGACCACCAGATCGTAGGTGTCGGCTGGCCAGGGCATGGCGATGATGTCGGCCTGGACGAAATTGACGTCCACCCCGCGACCGCGTGCCAGCCGGCGCGCCTTTTCCACCGCGATCGGCGAGATTTCCAGCGCCGTGACGGCAAGTCCCTGCTCGGCCAGCCAGACGCTGTTGCGGCCCTCGCCGTCGGCCACCGAGAGGGCGGTGGCGCCGGTGTTCAGGAACTGCTTGTGGGCTTCGAGAAACCGGGAAGGCGCGATGCCGAACAGATAGTCCTCGCCGGCATCGCGGTAGCGCTGCGACCAGATGCTCTCCTGGTCAATCTTCGCCATGCGTACCTCAGTGGCTGGCCGCCTTGGCCATGGCCTCCTCCAGCTTGGCGGCCGGCATGTAGCCAGGAATGCGCGTGCCGTCGGCCAGGAATATGGCCGGCGTGCCGCGGATATTGAGCTTGCGTGCCAGTGCCATGGACTTGTCGAGTCCCGTGGTGTCGCACTTGCCTGCTTCTGGCGCCTTGTTGCTCATCATGTAGTCGGTCCAGGCCTTGGCGCGGTCGGGCGCGCACCAGATGGCCTTCGACTTGTCGAGCGAATCCGGGGACAGGATGGGGTGCAGAAAAGTGTAGATGGTAATGTCATTGACGGCCTGAAGCTCCTTCGCCAGCTTCTTGCAGTAGCCGCAGTTGGGGTCCTCGAAAGTGGCGATGATCCGCTTGCCGTTGCCCTTGACCTGCTTGATGGCGACTTCGGTCGGCAAGTCGGAGAACTTGATCTGGGCGAGCTTGTCGAGCCGTTCCTGGGTCAGGTTCTTTTGGGTCTTCGGCTCGATGATCTGGCCGATGATGACGTGGGTGGCCTTTTCGTCCGTATAAAGCAGGTCGCCGCCGATCTGCACTTCGTAAAGGCCGAGAACGCCGAGCTTGCGGACCGCGTCGACCTTGGCGCCGTCGGGCAGCGTGGCTTCGACATTCTTCTTGATGGTCGCCTCGATGTTCTGGGCTCCCGCCAGACCGGCCAGAACCGAGCCGCAAAGGGCGATGAAGAGATGCTTGATCATGTATGTCTCCGGTTGGGGAATGGTCAGCCCATCGCGTAGCGCACCAGCGCGTCCTTGACGATGGGCAGCCGTTGGGTCAGGTTCAGGCCGATGTTGCGTAGCGTCGGCAGCGGTCCGGCGGTTGGTGCGAAGAGCTTTTGCAATCCGTCGGTGACCGATTGTAGCGCCACCACTTCTTCCCTGCGCGTCCGCTCGTAACGCCGCAGCCAAGCGAGATCGCCACAGTCAACGTGCTCGGGGCAGGTCGTCAGCGTTTCAGCCAGGATCAACGCGTCCTGAAAACCGAGGTTGATGCCGTGGCCGGACAGCGGGTGGATGGCATGGGCGGCATCGCCGATCAGCGCCAGTCGTGGAGCCACCATCCGCGGCGCGCGCATGAGGCGCAGGGGAAATGCCACCGGCGGCGTGACGGGCGACAGTGCGCCGAATCGGCGCTCGCCGGCATCGGCAACGCGGTCGCAGAAGGCCGCCGGCGCCAGCGCCAGCAATTCCGCGGCGTGTGCCGCAGGGGTGGACCAGACGATGGAAATCAGAGTGCCCGGCAGCGGCAGGCAGGCCAGCACGCCGTCATGGCGGAACCACTGGCAGGCGACCTGGCGGTGCGGCTTCTCGATAGCAAAGTTCGCCACCACGCCATGCTGGTCGTAGGGCTTGAAACTGACGGCAATGCCGGCCGCGGTTCGCGTCCACGAATCGGCGCCGTCGGCCGCGACGACCAGCTTGCCCTTCAACTCATGGCCATCGGCCAGCGTCAGCGTAGCGGCCCCGTCGTCGAAAGTCAGCCCTCGCGGCACGCCGGGGCAGAGCAGCGTGACATTGCCTTGGCGCCTGGCCGTTTCCCAAAGTTCGCGCTGCATCAACGAGGCTTCGACAATCCATGCGAGCTCGGAAACGCCGACGTCGTACGCCGAGAAGTCGAGTCGGCCGCCGGCATCGCCGTGAACTTCCATGGCCGCAACCGGGGTCATTCTGGTACCGTCGAGATGGCCCCACGCACCGATTCGGTCTAGAAACCGGGCATTGGCCGGGCTGATGGCATAGATGCGCGCGTCCCAGCCATCCGGAGCCACGGGCGGACGAGCCTCGACCAGCGCGATCGACAGGCGGCTTCGCTTCAAGGCGACAGCCAGCGCCAGGCCAGCCAGACCGCCGCCAACGATCACGACATCGAATTTCATGGATTCTTCCGGCACCGGTGGTCGCCTTGACAAGAAGCGCAGGGGCAAAGGATAATCGCGCCCCTTCGCGGTGATGTAGCTCAGCTGGTTAGAGCGACGGATTCATAATCCGTAGGTCGAGGGTTCAAGTCCCCCCATCACCACCAGACTATTCAAGGGCTTGACCGCAAGGTCAGGCCCTTTTCGCTTCCGACCGTAGAAAAAACGTAGGAAACTCTAGCACGTTTCCCCCGCTCCCTCCGCCGGTCGTTCCGGGGTGACGCTCGATTCGCGCAGCCGCAGCGGCTAGATGCTCCGTCGCAAACTTCGCGTATCGATCCACCATACTCCGCGACTTCCATCCGCCCAAGTCTTTCAGCTCGTCGCAGGACGTTCCCGCCTGCCGATGCCAAGAGGCCCAGGTGTGCCGCAGGTCATGAAAGCGAAAATCCTTGATGCCCGCTTTCGCCAACGCCGTTAGCCAAGCCGAATTGCTAACCTGCCAACGAATTGGCTGACCCCGGAACGTAAAACAGTAGCGAGGATGTTTCCCTCGCTGCTCTTCCAGAACAGCTACCGCGTCTTTGTTCAACGGCACGCCTCGCGGCGTTCCATTCTTCGTTTGATTCAACCAGGCCGTTTGTCTGTCCAAATCGACCCGCTCCCATTCCAGTCCGGTGATCTCACGAGCCCGGCAGCCCGTCGCCAGCGCAAACTTCACCAGCGCTGCAAGATGATCCGGACACGCTTCGACAAGCCTGTCCGCTTCCTCTTCGGTTAGCCATCGGTCCCGCTCAACCTCTCCTGTCAGCAAGCGAACCTTGGGGAAGTTGTCGATCCACTGCCATTCGTCCCGTGCCATGCGCAACAGGCATCGCACGGTGGCGAGATAGCGATTGACCGTCTGGGTGCGCCACCTTGTAACACAGCACCCAACAAATACGGGATGGGCGGAATCGGTCCATCGAAGGGGAAGGACGGGTCGGGTGGTGATTTTCGTCTGCTTCGCCTTGCAGTCGATAGCCTTTATCTGTCCTTCCCCGGCAAACTCGCCGAGACCGTCGAACGTCAGCTAAAGAAGGCCAAGCAGGAAGCTCAGTCGCCCGAGTATTTCGAGCAGGCCAATGCGACTTTCTACGCGGACGGTCATCTGCTCCACGTCTCGTCAAGGGGTGCTTCCTACTTTCCCTATATCTTGCAGGATGCCCGGTTTCGAATTCAGGTGGCGTCCTCCAAGGTCAAGAAACTGCCGCTGA
>CAYXZX010000099.1:0-9996 GCA_964469455.1 uncultured Rhodocyclaceae bacterium
CCAGCGCCAGCCGGGCGAGGTCGAGGAAGCGCTGGTTGTTGCGCTCCAGCGCATCCGCCGACAGCGCCTTGAAGGCATCGGTGAGCCGCAGGCGCTCCGCCTCCGCCTCGCGCGAACGCGCGCGCAGCAGCAGGAACACCACCGCGCCGCCGAGCAGCAGCCCGACGGCAAACGCCAGCACCAACGACCAATCCGAACCCATGGAATTCATGCCGGCAGTCTACCCGACCCAATCCCGCCCGGGCCGATGACATTGCCGCCTATGCCATCCGGGAGTAAGCTGCCGTCATGCGCGCAAAGCCGACGACAACCAACCAAACCGGCGTCCCGCCAGGGCTGACTTTCGTCGGAATAGCCCAAGCGTTAGGTTCTACTAAATTCCGCTAAGCCATTGAACTAACATGCCAGCGACTTCTTATCCAGCCGAAAGGTCGAAAAACATTCCGACATTTCGGTGCCATACATTACGTCGACCTCATCAACGCCACCACTTGCTTCCGACATCATGAAACTGCATCGATCAATCGCCGAGCCAATTCGCCAAGATGCGAGCTGGGAGACACGATGGAAAGCTGAAGACGGCGGTCTCATCGCATGCTGGGAACGAGGAAGAGAAAAGAGACGCGAAGACCTATCGCTTGCCGCACTGGCGACTGATGGTCAGCTGATAGTTCTGCCTTGGAAAGGTGGCGTCGAGAAGGCCACAAAGAAGAAGCAGAAGATTGGCACGCTCTTCTATCTGGCCATGTGGCAGGGCCTTCGAGGAGAAGATCTAGCCATTGACACAGCCGAGGAAGTTGCACTCAACTGTGCGGCAACCGGAATGACTGTTGTTTTCACGGCTGACGTCTCGAAGTACGCCGAGGCGTAGCTCAACGGAGAGAAGGTCGATGCAATTCGTGGCCATCGATGTGGAAACCGCCAACCCGGACATGGGCTCCATCTGCCAGATCGGGCTCGCGAAATTCGTTGATGGACAGCTTGCGGACGAGTGGTGCACGTTGGTCGACCCCCAGGACTACTTCGACGACGTCAATATCTCTATTCACGGAATCGAACCGAAGATGGTAAGAGGACAGCCGACGCTTCCCCAAATCGCCGACCGCCTTCGTTCAATGTTGGAGAATACGGTCAGCGTCTGTCATACCCACTTCGACCGGATCGCACTAGGCCGCGCCTACACCAAGTACAACCTGAGTCCGATATCTACAAATTGGCTGGATTCAGCCCGTGTAGTCCGCCGTACGTGGAAGGACCTCGCATGGAAAGGCTACGGTCTTGCCAATGTATGCAGCAAGATCGGATACGAGTTTCGGCACCACGACGCTCTAGAGGACGCGAAGGCGGCTGGCTTCATTCTACTTGCCGCCATGCGCGACTCCCAACTAGACATTGATCATTGGCGCCAGCGCGTGAATCAGCCCATTGATCCCGAAAGTTCGTCCTCAGGCTCCGCAGTTCAGCGAGATGGAAATCCGGAAGGCGATCTGTATGGTGAAGTCCTCGTGTTCACGGGTGCACTTGAGCTGCCTAGGACCGAGGCCGCCGATTTGGCGGCGAGCATCGGCTGTCAGGTTGCAACCGGCGTTACGAAGAAGACGACGATACTGGTAGTCGGCGACCAAGACGTCACAAAGCTCGCTGGACACGAGAAGAGTTCGAAGCATCGAAAAGCAGAGCAACTGATTGCTGAGGGTAATGCCATTCGGATCATTCGCGAGTCAGACTTCAAATCGCTCGTGCGGGCCGCCAGAAATGAGGTCTAACCATCGCTTCGAGGGGACCGCCGAGAAGCTGCGCTTCTCGGTTCCCCGTCGGCTTCGCCGCCGGGCGGCCCCTCAAGCTAGACGTTGAAGCTGTAGAAAAACCCCTTTTGGAGCGGCTTTCGGGGCGAGGAATGGACGCTCGCAATCGCGCCATTGTGCTTTTCTAGGTCTGAAGTTCACTGGTGGCGTACCGCCGCGACTGACTTTTTGCGGCCCGGTGTTTTCGATATCGGACGTAGGCTGCCTTGGGTCTGCCGCTACTGCCCGAAACCGTGGCGCGCCAGCTTCTCGATGTTATGCACCAGGCAGTACCCGGTGGAGCGCGCCGCGCGCGTGGCCGTGTCCACCGTGCGTGTGGCGCTGGAGGCCCACGCGCTCGACAAAGTCGTCTTCTGCTGCTTCTCGGCCGGGCACCTCGCCATCTACCACGGCCTTCTCGGTGACGCGGTGGCCGTGCAGGCGTAAGCTTTCGCTGGCAGCGCGCGCAGGCGCAAAGGAGAAATGATCATGCCCGACACCATGAGACTGCATCGCGTTCTGCGCGCAGGCGGAACGCTGTTCGGGGAGAGGCTCGCCATCGGCCCGTGGGATGCGTCGCCCCCGCGACCGATACCGAAGGCAACGTGATCGACCTGAATTCGACGCAACAGGCTTGCCGAAGCGGCAGCCACACGACCAGGAAAGCGAGGCGCCAGGCAATGGAATACTGTTCGAATATCCGGCTTCTGGGGCTGCCGTTGGTTCATGTCGCCATCGGCCGCGGCGATGCCACCGGCCGCTATCGGCGGGGCGTGGCGACCGGGTGGATCGCCATCGGCGACGTTGCCGTCGGCGTCATCCTGGCCTGTGGCGGCGTCAGCCTTGGCGGAATCAGCCTGGGCGGCGTGGCGGCAGGCTTGCTGCCGATGGGCGGGCTCGCGTTCGGGCTATTGGCCCTTGGCGGTCTGGCCATCGGAGTCACGGCGATCGGCGGGGCGGCGCTGGGCTGGCATGCCGCCATCGGCGGCTTCGCCATGGCGCGCGACCATGCACTGGGCGGCCTCGCCATCGCACGGCATGTGCTCGGGCCGCCTGACCCGGATCACTCGATGCTTTCGGCGATTCCCCGCGCGCCCTTCGACTGGATCGATGCCGTGGTCCTGGCCCTGCTGGTTGCCGCCCTGATCGCGGTCAGCCTCTCGATCCGCAGGCGGCTGGGACATTGAGCCGGGCCGCTGCCGCATGCTGACGCACCCGGCGCGGCACCGGCGGAGTCCGGATGTCTCTCGTGCCCGCCATGACAGGCGATTGGCGCATGTGTAACATGGCCGCTCATGGCACCGCGTCAAACCATCACCCGACCGGCCACCAGCGGCGTTCCCCGCGCCACCGTCACTGAAACCTCCCGGCGGTGCGGCGGGGCTGCCCGATGAGCCTGCGCGCGCGCATCCTGCTGCTGGCGCTGGCGGCGTCGCTGCTGCCGCTGCTGGCGATGCTCTGGCTGCTGCTGGAGATCCGCGCGTCGAACAGCGCCCAGGCGCGCGAGCAGATCATCCAGCGCTCGGAGACGATCGCCGCCGAGCTCGACGACCGCATTGCCGGAACGGGCCAGCTGCTGTTCGGCCTTGGTCGCGTTCCGCTGGTCGGCAGCGAGGACAAGGCAGCCTGTTCCGCGTTTCTGGCCGACGTCCTCAAGGAGCATCCGCAATACACCGGCATTCTCACCGTCAAGCCCGATGGCAGCCTGCATTGCGACTCGCTCAACAGCGGCCGCGCGCTGAACCTGAACGACCGCCAGTATTTCCGCCAGGCGCTCACCGCCAGCGGCACGGTGGTCGAGGCGGCCATCGGCCGGCTGACCGGCAAGGGGGTGCTGCAGATCGCCTATCCGGTGCGGGCAGCGGACAACCGGTTGCGCTACGTGCTGCTGGCTTCGCTGAACATGGATGCCTACGGACGCGCGGTGGCGGCGGCGCTGCCGTTCCCGCGCATGCATTTCCAGGTATGGAACGGTGATGGGTCGATCGTCATGGACCATCCCGGGCCGGGCTCGACGAAGCTCGAGGTCGGCGCCGCCGAAAAAGCCTTCATGCTCGACCCCGCGACCGACAGCACGACCGTGATCGGCGAGAACGAGGCCGCGCGCATCTGGGTCAAGGCGCTCCTGCCCGGCTCGCGCGACACCGGCCTGCGCCTGGCACTGAGCGTGCCGGAGGCCGACCTCAACGAACGCGTCGATGGCCAGTTCCGGCAGGCGCTGTCCTGGCTGGCGATGGCCACCGTGCTGATATTCCTGGTGGCGGCCGTGCTGGGCGAATTCGCCGTCCGGCGCCAGACGGCGCGCCTGATGCAGGCCATATCGCGCATGGACGCTGGCAACTACCGCGCGCGCATCGGCGCCCCCTATCCGCGCGGCGAACTTGGCCAGGTGATGGGCGCGCTCGACCGCATGGCCGGCTCGCTCGAACAGCAGCGGGTCGAGATCGCGCGCAACACGGAGGCGCTCGAGTATCAGGCCAACACCGACCCGCTGACCCATCTGGCCAATCGCCACCTGCTGACCGACCGGCTGGAGCAGGCGCTCGTCTACGCCCGGCGCTCCCATCGCGTCGCCGGCGTGCTGATGCTCGATCTCGACCGGTTCAAGACCGTGAACGACAGCCTCGGCCATCGCCAGGGCGACCAGCTGCTGCGGGCGGTGGCGGATCGCCTGCGCCAATGCGTGCGCGACGGCGACACCGTGGCGCGCCTGGGCGGCGACGAATTCGTCGTCGTGCTGAGCGACATGGCCGATGTGGACGACATCGTGCCGTTGGCGCGGAAGATCCTCGCTACCCTCGCCGAGCCGGTGGAGATCGGCCGGCAATTGCTGTCGGTCAACACCAGCCTCGGCATCGCCGTCTATCCGCGCGACAGCGAGACCGCCGACACGTTGCTGCAATACGCCGACACGGCGATGTATCGCGCCAAGGCCAGCGGTGGCAACGCCATGGTCTTCTTCACGCCGGAGATGATGCAGGCCCTGACGGAGCGCCTGCAACTCGAAGTCGGCCTGCGCCGCGCCATCGGTGCGGGGGAATTGCGCCTGCACTTCCAGCCGATCATCGAGGCCCGCAGCGGTCGCGTCGTCTCGGCCGAGGCGCTGGTGCGCTGGCAGGATCCCGGGCGCGGGCTGGTCTCGCCAGTCGACTTCATCCCCATCGCCGAGGACACCGGCCTGATCGTGCCGATCGGCGACTGGGTGCTGCGCGAAGCCTGCACGCAGGCATGCGCCTGGCAGGAACTCGGCCTGGGCAGCATCTCGGTGGCGGTCAATCTGTCGGTGCGCCAGTTCGCCGAGCCCACGCTCGACGACTCGGTCGCGCGGGCCCTGGAAGCCAGCGGCTGCCCGGCATCGCTGCTGCACCTCGAGATCACCGAAAGCTCGATCATGGACCAGGTCGAGCAGGCCATGACCACCATGTACCGGCTGATCGCCCTGGGCGTCCAACTGACCATCGACGACTTCGGCACGGGCTATTCGTCGCTCAGCCAGCTCAAGCGGCTGCCAGTGACGACGCTCAAGATCGACCGCGGCTTCGTGCGCGACATCCAGCATGACGTCGAAGACGATGTCTTCGTGGACGCCATCCTGACGCTGGCGCGCAAGCTGGGGCTGCGCACCATCGCCGAAGGCGTCGAGACCGAGGAGCAGCTGGCCTTCCTGGAATCGCGCGGCTGCGACGAGTACCAAGGCTTCCTGTTCTCGCGCCCCTGCGAGCCGGAGGCCATGCTGCGCTTCCTGCGCGAGCGCAACACCTGAGGAGCGACGCCCCGCGATGATCACGACCCGATTCCTGTTGCCGCTGGCGGTGCTATGTTGGCTCGCGCCGGCCGCGTCGGCCGCCGAAACGACCACTTTCGAGAGCTGCATCGACGGCGCCGGCCGGATGGTGACGGCGGAGCCCGATCTTCGCCAAACCATGCTGGTGCGCACGGCATTGGATGGCGGGCGAGCCGTGCTGCGCTACAACCCCGGCGTGCTGCCACGCCTGACTTTCGCCACGCGCCTGTTCTTCTACGCGCACCAGTGCGCGCGCCCGACCGGGACAGCCGCGCCGGCGCAGGTGCGACGAGCCGACTGCGCGGGCCTGTCGGCGCTGATCGGCGCCGGCCTGCTCCAGCGCGATGAAGCGGCAAGCCTGCCGGGGCAGCTGGTGTTCACGGACGCGGAATGGGAACTGCTGCCGGGGCCGCCGCGCGTCTTCGACTTCGCTTCCTGCCGCGTCGGCAACAGCCTGCGCCTGCCGCTGCCGGCCGCGCCATCGGATCGGCAGGCCGACTGGAACGCCTGCGCGCGCGGCTGCGCCGACCGGCTATGGACCTGCCAAAAGACCTGCCGCGGCGAGGCCTGCGAGGTCTGCGCCGAAACCGGCCGCCACTGCCGGGCGGGGTGCGGGAACGCCGCGCCGGATCAGTAGAGCACTTCCGCCCAGTGGCCGCGCGCGACCAGCTCGTTGCGCACGCGTGACCAGGCCTCGGGCGAGCCGGCCATGTCCGCCAGGGCCTTCTCCACCTGCTCGAGCATCTCGGTGCTGCCGGCCACGAAGACGCGGCAGTCGTCGCTCGTGAGCATCTCCCACACTTCGGCGGCGTTGCGCGCCAGGGCCTTGTCCAGTTCCACCGGCGCATCGAACACCGGACGCGGACTGACCGCCTGAAAGGCCTTGAAGGTCGGCAGGTCGTAGTAGTTGGCCAGGTCGCTGTTGACGTCGTTCATGTAGAGCATTTCCAGGCCCGATCGCGCCCCGTAGAAGAGGCGCACCTTGCCTTCCCAGCGCACGAACTTCTGGTAGATCAGGCGAATCAGGCCGCGGAAGGGCGCAATGCCCGTGCCCATGCCGATCATGAGGATGTTGGCCTTGGGATCATCCGGCACTTCGAACGGATAGCCGACCGGCCCGACGTACTCGATGCTGTCGCCGGGCTTCAGGTTGCAAAGGTAATTCGACGCGACGCCTTCGTATTGCTCGCCGTTGAAATCGTCGATGTAGAAGCAGCGGCGCACGCACAGGGCAAACTCGGTGCGGCTGCCGCCGGCGCGGTCCTGGTCGGCGATGGAATACAGCCGGACGTGATGCTTGTTGCCGTACTGACCCGGCGCCAGCAGGCGGATGCAACTGCCGGGCACGCCGTCGAAGGCGAGGTCGCCGGTGCGAAACAGCAGTTGCCTGACTTCCTCGCGCGAGGAGTCCGGCGTGATGCGGTGCGAGCTGATCAGTTCGGCGGAATGGATCTTGCCGTCGCCGGCGGCGACATCCTGGGTAACGCGCATGGTCTCGATGCTCCCGATCGCAATGGTTTACAAACGATACTCCATCTGCAGCCGGCCCTGCAGCTTCCGCGCCTGCTTGAAAGCTTCCTTGAGGATCAGCCGGTCCAGTTCGTTGAGCTTGTCGGGATCGACGCGGTTGGCCGCGTCCTCCGGACCCATGGCCTGCTGCTGGCGCAGGCGCAGCTGCTGGATGAAATAAAAGCCGTCGATCACCGCGCCGATGTCGTCGCGGCCCAGCTTGCCCTTCTCGGCCAGGGACCGCAGGCGCTGCGCCGTGCCGGTCTCGCCAATGCCATTGGCAAGCGCCAGGATGCGCGCCGCGTCGACGAACAGTCGGGCGCCGCTGGTCTTGAGGTCGAGGGTATGCGGAAACTCCTCGTTCTTGTCGAACACGAAGTCGCGGATCATGCCGATCGGCGGCTCCACCTGGACGGCGTTCTGGGCCATGAAGCGCAGGAACAGCGTGGCCGACGGCGCGTTCTGCATCAGCCACTCGCGCAGCGCCTCGGCGAGTTCCTCGGGACCGTAGAGCGTCCTGAAATCGAAATAGATGGTGGCATTGAGCAGGGCCTGGGGATTGTTGGAATGCAGCCAGGAGCCGAATTTCTGCCGCCACTCGTCCTGCGACAGACACAGTTCCGGATTGCTGGCCATGACGTTGCCCTTGCACAGCGGGAAGCCGCAAGCGGCCAGACGGTCGTTCACGACCTTGGCGAACGGCAGAAACTGTCCGCGCAGCGCCTCGGCATCGCCACCGGCAGCGTCGAAAATCAGGCCGTTGTCCTGATCGGTGGACAGGGTTTGTTCGAATCGGCCCTCGGAACCGAACGACAACCAGCCCCAATCCACTTTCGGCAGGGTGAATTCCTGCTGCGTGAGTTCGATGATGCGTACCGTCAGGTGATCGTTGAGCGACGAGATCAGTTGCGTCAGCGGCTCGGCGGCGGAGCCCTCGGCCAGCATGCGCTCGGCCAGGCGCTGGATGTCGTCGGCCGCGGCCACCAGGGCATCCATGTCGCGGGCGCCGCGGATCGCCCCCGATATCGCCTTGCTGCCGCCGCTCTGCAACTCGTAAATGTCCTCCTGGGAGACGATGCCGGCCAGCCGGCCCGAGGCATCGACGACAATCACATGGTGTACGCCATGCCGCGCCATCATCAAGGCCGCCTGGTAGATCGTCGAACGCCAGTTGAGCGTCAGCAGGCCGCTGCCACTCATCACCGACATCACCATCTGGTCGAGATCGCAACTCTTCGCCGCCACCTTGTGCAACAGATCGCGCAGCGTGAAGATGCCGATCGGGCGGCTACCGATCGGCTCGACGACGATCACCGAGCCGATGCGGTTCTCCGACATCGCCTGTACCGCCTCGCGCAGGGTGGCGTCGGGCGTGACGGTGACGGGTTTGTTGCGGACGAGCGCAGCGAGCTGGCTATGCAGGGTAAGGCTTGCTTGGCGGGTCATGGGTTCACGTTGAGGAACACCGCGTGCTGCGGCGCAACAATATTATAGGCTTTCCAGCCGGAAGGTTTTCTGCAGGACGAATTGCAGCCGGCGCGCCTCCTTCAGGCTGTCGACCAGGAACTTGCGGTCCAGACCGTTGAGGCTGTCGGTGGCCAGCAGGTTGTCGGCCGGCTCGCCACGCGACAGCCGGCGATGCTGGTCGAGCAGCCGGATGCGCTGCAGGTGCCGGAACGCCAGGATGGCGGCGTCGACATCGCCGGCGTTGAGCTTGAGCACCGGCGCCGCGGTGCGCAGCCGGTCGACGGTTGCCACCGGGGCCACCCCGGCGGCCAGCGCCAGGACGCGCGCCGCGTCGACGAACAGCCGCGCGCCATGCTTTTTCAGGTCCACGCAGCCCTTGTGGCCGTCCGCGTCGACGAAGTCGCGCAACCGGCCCAGCGGCGGCGATACCGACACCGCATTGACCGCCATCATGTGGAGGAATCCGGCGGCGGGCGGTGCCAGCCGCTGCACCTGCTGGCGCAGCGAGCCGGCCAGCGAGGCATCGCCATGCAGGGCGCGCAGGTCGAAGAAGATGGTGGCGTTGAGCAGGGCTTTCGGCTCGGGCATCCGGATCCAGCGGCTGAAGTGCTGGCGCCATTCCTCGACCGACAGGCACCACGCCTCGTTGCCGGCCATGATGCCACCGTCGCACAGGGGGAAGCCGCAGACCGCGAGCGCCTGATTGACCTCGCCGGCCATCGCGAGGAACAAGGGCCGCAGCGCCCTCGCCTCGGCATGGTCGGTGGCGCTGAACACCAGGCCGTTGTCCTGGTCGGTGACGAAGGTCTGCTCGCCGCGTCCCTCCGAACCCATGGTCAGCCAGCACCAGCCCGCGGCAGGCAGCCGATGGCGCGCCACGATCAAGGCGATGATGCGGGTCGTCAGCCGGTCGTTCAGGCCGGACAGCACGCGGGTCAGAATTCCCGCACCGGCATCCTGCTCGATCAATTCGATCGCCAGGCCACGAATGTCCGCTGCCAGTCCGGCCAGCGCCGTTACCTCCGGAGCCGCGTCGATGCTCCGAGCCAGCGCGGCGACTTCCTTGGCAACGGGCATCAGGGCGGCCGTCGGGCTCATGCGCCTTCCTCGCGTCTCAGTACTTCACGCGCGCCAGATAGGTCTTCTGCGCGGCCTCGAGCGACTGTCTCAGCGTGTGGATGCCCATGTCGGCCAGCAGACCGACCATCTTCAGGAACACCTCGCCGGTGACGAAGGCATCGCCGAGCGCGGTATGCCGGCCGATGACGTTGATGCCGAGACGTTCGGCGATGCTCTCGAGGCGGTGCGACTCCTGGTTCGCGTGGATGACCGCCGACAGCAACAGCGTGTCGAGCACCGGCTGCTGGAACCTGACCCCGGTGCTGTCCTCCTTGAGCTGCAGGAAGCGCATGTCGAACGCGGCGTTGTGCGCCACCAGCACGGTATCGGTGC
>CAYXZX010000100.1:0-9887 GCA_964469455.1 uncultured Rhodocyclaceae bacterium
GCCACCAGACCAAGGGCATCGAGATGAAGGGCTTCGAGAAGACCTACGGCGCGCTCGAGGACTACGACATCACCAAGCTCTATGTCGACCAGGAGTCGCTGGCCGCGCGCGGCCTGACCGCCGACGACCTCTGCGTTCCGGTGGAAATCATGTCGCGCGCCGAACTCGGCAAGCGGATGGAAGATCAGGACGTGGTCCTGTCGTTCTGAGGGAAAGTACATGCTGAACATCGTCAACAAGTCCCCCCTGGATCGCGGTTCGCTCGATTCCTGCCTGCAATCCGCCGAACGCGGCGCCATCCTGCTCATCGAGGACGGCGTCTACGCGGCCACCCGGGGCAGCACGGGCGAAGCCAGGCTGAAAGCCGCCGCCGGCAAGTTCAAGCTCTTTGCGCTGGGCCCGGACATGGAAGCGCGCGGCATTGCCGATCGCGCCATGGACGGGGTCACTTTGATCGATTACGCCGGTTTCGTCGATCTGGTGGCCGAATACAACACCTGCCAATCCTGGCTCTGAACGCAGCACGATCACTCACTTAGGAGAACACCGAAATGGCTATCGAAGTTAATGGCAAGTCCTACGAAGTCGACGAAGAAGGTTATCTGATCAACCTTGGCGACTGGAACGAGGAAGTCGGCAACTTCCTGGCGCAGCAGGAAGGCGTCACCATGACCGAACAGCACTGGGAAGTCATCAACTTCCTGCGTGACTACTACAACGAGTTCCAGATCGCCCCGGCCGTGCGCGTGCTGACCAAGGCCATCGGCAAGAAGCTGGGGCCGGAAAAGGGCAACAGCCAGTACCTGTACGAACTGTTCCCGTACGGCCCGGCCAAGCAGGCGTGCAAGATCGCCGGCCTGCCGAAGCCGACCGGCTGCGTCTAGTTCGCCATTCTCCGCGAGGCCGCGGCACCGGCGGGCGTGATTCTGCGCCTGTCGGCGGGCTGTGGCCGACCGCCACCGCGCATGATCGTGACCGCCCGCCATTGAAGCCGCCGACATGACATTCTTTTTCGCGATCGTGTTCTACGCCGCCACGGCCCTGTTCGTCGTCGGACTGGCGTACAAGATCCTGGAATTTGCCCGCACGCCGGCGCCATTGTCGATTCCGACAACGCCGGCGCCGACCACGCGCGGCGGCGTGGTGTTCCGGATGTTCCGCGAGGTGGTGGTTTTCGAGAGCCTGTTCAAGGGCAACCTCTGGATCTGGATATTCGCGGCACTGTTCCATTTCGGCCTGGCGCTCGTCGTCGTCCGTCATCTCCGCTACTTCACCGAACCCGTCTGGTCCTGGGTGGCTTTCGCCCAGCCTTTCGGCATGTATGCGGGTTTCGCGATGGTTGCCGGACTCGGCGGCCTCTGGGCCCGACGCTTTCTGGTCGAGCGCATCCGGTACATTTCCACTGTTTCCGACCACCTGATGCTCGCCCTGCTGCTGCTGATCGGCCTGAGCGGCCTGGGCATGAAATTCCTGATGCACACCGACATCGTCGCCGTGAAGGCTTTCTTCCTCGGCCTGATGCGCTTCGACATCCAGCCGCTGCCGGATGACCCGCTCCTTTGCGTTCACCTCTTGCTGGTGGCGACGCTGATGATCGTCTTCCCGTTCAGCAAGCTGTTGCATGCCCCCGGCGTGTTTTTCAGTCCTTCGCGCAATCAGGCCGACAACCCGCGTGAGGCGCGCCATCTGGCGCCATGGGCGGCAAGCCTGGAGAAAAACTGACATGGCTGCTCCGGACGCCAAAGCCAAGCTCGAAGCCCCCGCCTTCAGGGAATTTCCCGCCGTCCCCGCGATTCAGGTCGGTGCGACCCAGAACGTTCGTTCCTATGTCGCCAGCGACAAGATCCAGGAGGCCATCGGCTTCCCCGGCAAGCTGGCGGAGGACTGGCAGGAAACCCATGACAAGGTGATAGACCGCATGGGTGAACTGCTAGAACGCTACCGTTCGCTGAAGGTCTATCTCGACGCCTGCGTGCATTGCGGCGCATGTACCGACAAGTGCCATTATTTCATCGGCACCAACGACCCCAAGAACATGCCGGTGGCTCGCCAGGAACTCATGCGCAGCGTCTACCGCCGCTATTTCACGCCGGCCGGCAAGTGGTTCCCGAGCCTCGTCGGCGCGCGCGACCTGACCAGGGAAGTGCTCGACGAGTGGTACACCTACTACTGGCAGTGCTCGGAATGCCGGCGCTGCTCGGTATTCTGTCCGTACGGCATCGACACCGCCGAGATCACCATGGCCGGCCGCGAGATTCTCGATTCGGTGGGTTACGGCCAGAAGTACTCGAACGAGATCATCGGCAAGGTCCACAGGATCGGCAACAACCTCGGTCTGCCGGGACCCGCGCTTGAGGACACCTTGTCCGGCCTCGAGGAGGACGTCAAGGAAGACACCGGCGTCGACGTCAGGTATCCGCTCGACGTGCAGGGTGCGGAAGTCCTGCTGGTCACGCCCTCGGCCGACTTTTTCGCCGAACCGCACATCGAAAGCCTGATCGGCTACGGCAAGGTCTTCCACGCCGCCGGCATTTCCTGGACGTTGTCGTCGAAAGCCTCGGAAGCCGGCAACTTCGGCATGTTCATCGGCAACTACGACCAGCTGCGCAAGATCGCCCTGCGCGTGCGCGAAGCGGCGCTGGAACTGGGCGTCAAGCGCATCGTGGTTGGCGAGTGCGGTCACGCGTGGCGCGTCGCCTATGCCTTCTGGAACACGCTGACCGGCATCGGCGCCGGCGCCAACGATCCCTTCGCCATCGAATTGCAGAAGCAGCTCGACCCGAACTACAAGCAGCCTTCGCACATTTGCGAAGTCACCTGGGATCTCATCCAGCAGGGCCGCCTGCAGTTCGACAAGTCGGCCAACGACAGCCGGGTCATCACCTTCCACGACTCCTGCAACGTCGCACGCGCCTCGCGCATGGGCGATTACCCCGGCGGGCAGTTCGACATCCCGCGCAACATCATCAAGGCCGTCGCCAACAACTATTTCGAGATGGCGCCCGACACCACCCGCGAGAAGACCTTTTGTTGCGGCGGCGGCGGCGGGCTGCTGACCGACGAACTGATCGACATCCGCGTCAAGGGCGCGCTGCCGCGCATGGAAGCCCTCAAGCGCGTGGTGGACGAGCATGGCGTCAATTTCATGGCCACCATCTGCGCCATCTGCAAGGCCCAATTCACCAAGGTGCTGCCCTACTACGGTTTCAACATGCGCCTGGTGGGCGGCGTGCACCAACTGGTCAGCACCGCCATCCGCCTCGGCAACGAGCAATAACATTCCCGGAGACGAACGCCATGTCACTCACGACCGACGCCCAGGACACCAAGCTGTCATTCCGCCGATACAAGGACGGCGACACCAAGGTCAAGCGCTGGCAGGACAACATTTTCCAGGCCAGCTGGTCGCACAAGTGCCCGACCTACATCCAGTCCACGCCGCCTTGCCAGGGTTCCTGCCCCTCGGGTGAGGACATCCGCGGCTACCTGAACATCGTGCGCGGCGTCGAGAAGCCGCCGGTCGGCGCCGACGGCAAGCCCGTCATGCCGTGGCAGGAATACGCCTGGCGTCGCCTGACCGAAGCCAACCCGCTGCCGGCGGTGATGGGCCGTGTCTGCCCGGCGCCGTGCGAGACGGGTTGCAACCGCAACCAGGTCGAGGACCATGTCGGCATCAACTCGGTCGAGCATTTCCTCGGCGAGTACGCGATCAAGAACGACCTGCAGTTCAAGAAGCCCGAGAAGCTCACCGGCAAGAAGGTCGCGGTGATCGGCGGGGGTCCCGCCGGCCTCTCCGTCGCTTACCAGCTGGCGCTCAAGGGCCACTCGGTCACGATCTTCGAGGAGCACGAATTCCTCGGCGGCATGATGCGCTACGGCATCCCGGGCTACCGGACACCGCGCGACGTGCTCGACGCCGAGATCCAGCGCATCCTCAACCTTGGCGTCGTCGCCAGGACCAAGACCCGCATCGGCACCGACATCACCATGGAGCAGATCCGCAAGGACTGCGACGCCGTCTTCCTCGGCCTCGGCGCCCAGGCGGGTCGCGCCCTGCCGGTCGAGGGCGACACCAACGCCCCCAACGTCGTGACCGCCACGGCCTTCCTGAAGGCCTTCAACGATGGCCGCCTGCGCCACATCGGCAAGCGCGTGGTCGTGGTCGGTGGTGGCGACACCTCGATGGACGTCGCCACGGTCGCCCGGCGTCTCGGCCACATCACCGACGCCAAGCCCACCGACTGGGAGGGCGCCATCGCCGGCAAGATGGCCCAGGATGTCGCCGATGTCTCCGCGCGCCAAGGCGCGGACGTCGTGCTGACCTCGGTGTTCACCACCGACAAGATGCTTGCCAGCAAGCATGAAATCGAGCACGCACAGGCCGAGGGCATCGAGATCATGGGCGGCTGGATGCCGGTCGGCGTCGTCAAGGGCGCCGACGGTCGCGCCACGGCGCTGAGGGTCGCGCAGTGCGAGGCGAAGATGGCCGGCGGCAAGCTGGAGATCAAGAGGGTCGAGGGTAGCGAGAAGGATCTGCCCGCCGACCTGATCGTCTCCGCCATTGGCCAGGCCGTCGATTTCACCGGGCTGGAAGAGTTCAACAACGGCAAGGGCGGCCTGACCGCCGACAAGAACTACCAGGTACAGAACCAGCCGGGCGTCTTTGCCGGCGGCGACGTGATCCGCCCGCACCTGCTCACCACGGCCATCGGCCATGGCGCCATCGCCGCGGACACCATCGACCAGTTCCTGATGGGCATTCCCGTCGGCCGGCGTCCGAAGATCGACGTGCATACCTTCGACCTCATGCGCAAGTACATCGAAAAGGGCGTCGGCTTCGAGGAAATCAAGGAGCCGCTGCGCGGCACCAGCGAATCGAAGAACGTCGTGCACAACTTCGACAACCGCTCCGACCGCTACGTCATCCCGCACGACGAGCTGTTCCTCGGCCACTTTCAGTACACGCCGCGCAACAAACGGGTCATCACGCACCTGACCAAGGAACAGGCACTCGGCAATTTCGAGGAGCGCCTCGACCCGCTCGACGACAAGCAGGCGGTGGCCGAGGCCAAGCGCTGCATGAGCTGCGGCCTGTGCTTCGAGTGCGACAACTGCGTGGTCTACTGCCCGCAGACCGCGGTATACAAGGTGAAGAAGACGGACGCGACCACCGGCCGCTACGTCGCCACCGACTACGACAAATGCATCGGCTGCCACATCTGCCACGATGTCTGCCCGACCGGCTACATCCAGATGGGCCTGGGCGAATAGCGAGGAACCTTCCATGCGACGTGCGGCAATACTGCTTGCGCTCGGCGTCCTGTCATGGCTGACTTTGCCGGTCGGCCCCGTCCGGGCGGCAGATGGCGTTCCCAAGCCGGCCATCAGGATCGCGAGCGAAGGCACCTGCATCGCGCCGACCGAGGAGATGCGCCGCAATCACATGGAGATGCTCAAGCATCAACGCGACCGGACGCTGCGCCAGGGCATCCGAGGCGAGAAGGCCAGCCTCAACGAATGCATCAGCTGCCATGCCAGCAAGTCGACCGGCTCGGTGCTGGGCAAGGATAATTTCTGCGAAAGCTGCCATGCCTACGCCGCCGTGAAACTCGACTGCTGGGATTGCCACCAGCCGAAGGCAGGATTCAGGGCCACCGGAGCCAAGCCATGAGCCAAAACGATCGCCGCGGCTTCCTCGCCGCAACGGCCGGCCTCGGGTTGGTCGCCATCGCCCCCGGCGTGCACCTGATGCAGGTCGCGCAGGCCCGACCGGCCGGCCAGCCAGCCTCCAAGCTCCAGCGCTGGGGCATGCTGATCGACACCACCAAGTGCGTCACGGAGTGCGATGCCTGCGTTTCAGCGTGCGCCACCGAAAACGGCATCAACGAGACGGTGGCCGATCGGCGCCAGGCATCGCAATGGATCCGGAAGATCGACATCAAGGATCCCCGGAATGGCCGGCAACATTCGCTGCCGATGATGTGCCAGCACTGCGCCGAGCCGCCGTGCGTCGATGTCTGCCCGACCGGTGCATCGATGAAACGGGCTGATGGCATCGTGCTGGTTGACCGCCATGTCTGTATCGGTTGCCGGTATTGCATGATGGCCTGCCCGTACAAGGCACGCTCCTTCGTGCATCAGCCGCTGACGCAGCAGAATCCCGAAGTGCCGCGCGGCATCGGCTGTGTCGAGTCCTGCACGCTCTGCGTCCACCGCGTCGACAAGGGCCGGCCACCGGCATGCGTCGAAGCCTGTCCGGAAAAGGCGATGATCTTCGGCGATCTCGAAGACCCGAACAGCGAGATCGCCCGCCGCACCGCCAGCGCCGCAACCACGCAGGTCCGGGCCGACCTGAAGCTCAACACCGGCGTTCGCTACCAAGGAATCTGACATCATGAGCCTGGTCCCGTACTCTCGCGCCGAGGAACGGCTGTTCTACGCCCTTGCCGCGGTCGGCGGCCTGATCGTCGCCATCGGGCTGGCGGCGGCGCTGCACATGGAGCACAGCGGCCACGTCGTCACGGGCATGACCAACCAGGTGGTCTGGGGCATGCCGCACGTGTTCGCCATCTTCCTGATCGTCGCTGCTTCCGGTGTGCTGAACGTCGCCTCGATCGGCTCGGTATTCGGCAAGACGGTGTACAAGAAGCGGGCGCCGCTGTCCGGCCTGCTGACGCTCGCGATGCTGGCGGGAGGCCTGTTCGTGCTGATGCTGGACCTGGGGCGGGCCGACCGCGTGATCGTCGCCGCGACCCACTACAACTTCACTTCCGTGTTCGCCTGGAACGTCTTCCTCTACTCGGGCATGTTCGGCATCGTCGCCGTCTACCTCTGGATGCTCATGGAACGGCGGATGAATCCCTGGTCGAAACCGCTGGGCCTCGCCGCCTTCCTGTGGCGCCTGATCCTCACCACCGGCACCGGCTCGATCTTCGGCTTCCTGGTCGCGCGCCAGGCCTACCAGTCGGCGATCCTGGCCCCGATGTTCATCATCATGTCGTTCGCCTGGGGCCTGGCGGTATTCCTGATCGTCCAGGCCGCGATGTTCCGCTGGAACCAGATGACGCTGCATCCGACCGTGCTGAAGCGGATGAAGAACCTGCTCGGCCTGTTCGTCGCCGCCACGTTGTACTTCGTCGCGGTCTACCATCTCACCAACCTCTACTTCGCGCGGCAGATGTCGTTCGAGAAGTTCCTGCTGGTCGAAAGCGAGTTCGCACCCCTGTTCTGGATCGGCCAGGTGCTGATCGGCGGCATCGTGCCGCTGGTGCTGCTCTACCTGCCCGCGCTGAGCATGCGCTGCGGATCGCTGATCGCCGCCGCGCTCATGATCGTGATCGGCGCCTTCTTCACGCTCTACGTGTTCATCATCGGTGGCCAGGCCTATCCGCTGGAACTCTTCCCGGGCATGATCGTCAGCAGCAGTTTCCATGACGGTCAGGTCGAGCATTACGTGCCCCGACTGCCGGAAATCCTGCTCGGGCTGGGCGGTGTCGGGGTTGCGTTCCTGATGACCGCCGTCGGCGTGCGCGTCCTCAAGTTCCTGCCCGAGGACGACCTGGCGCATCTTGACCAGGCCGCGATCCACCAGGGCGATTGATTCCCGGTCGCCACGTCGGCCCCACCCACCGCGCCAAAAGCCGGTCGAGCCGACCCCGATGAATCATGCATCGCTTCCTCGTTTCCGCCGCGCATAAGTCATCGGGCAAGACCACCGTCAGCATCGGCCTGGCGGCGGCGCTGCGGTCGCGCGGCCTGGTCGTCCAGCCTTTCAAGAAGGGGCCCGATTACATCGACCCGCTCTGGCTGGGCTTGGCCGCCGGCCGGGCGTGCCGCAACCTCGACTTCTTCCTGTCGGCCGACGAGGAAATCCGTTCCCAGTTCGCCTGCTTCGGTCATGATGCCGACGTCTGCCTCGTCGAAGGCAACAAAGGGCTCTATGACGGCCTGGCGCTCGACGGCGCCAACAGCAACGCCGCGCTGGCGCGCCTGCTCGATCTGCCGGTCGTGCTGGTGCTCGACGCGCGAGGCATGACACGCGGCATCGCGCCACTGATTCTCGGCTACCAGGCCTTCGACCGCCAGATCCGCATCGCCGGCGTCATCCTCAATCGACTCGGCGGCAGCCGCCACGAATCGAAACTGCGCGCCGTCATCGAGCATTACACCGATGTTCCGGTGCTGGGCGCGATTCACGAGGATGACCGACTCGCGCTGGTCGAGCGCCATCTCGGCCTGATGCCGGCGAACGAAGCGCCGGCCGCCGCGTTCCGCATCGCCGACATCGCCGAAAGAATCGCGGCGCAGGTCGATCTCGACGCGCTGCTGAAAGTCAGCCGTGACGACACGCCGCTGCCGCCACCACCCGCCACGTACGAGGTGAATTCCGGGGCGCCGTTGCGGCTCGCCATCGCCCGCGACGAGGCCTTCGGCTTCTATTACGCCGACGATCTCGATGCACTCGCCGCCGCCGGGGCCACCCTCGTGCCGTTCGACACCCTGCGGGATGCGCGCCTGCCCGCCTGCGACGCCCTGCTGATCGGCGGCGGCTTTCCGGAATCGTTCGTCGATGCGCTGGAAGCGAACGCCACGTTGAGGGCCGAGGTTCGCGCCGCCATCGAGGCCGGCCTGCCGACCTATGCCGAATGCGGAGGCCTCATGTATCTGGCCCGATCCATTTCGTGGCAAGGCAGGGCTCGGCAGATGGTCGGCGTAATACCCGGCGACATCACGATGCACGAGAAACCGGTCGGCCGCGGCTATGTCATCCTCGCGTCCACCGGGAGCCATCCTTGGCGCTCCCCGGGCAAGCAGGCAACGCTGTTGCGGGCCCATGAGTTTCACTATTCCAGTCTCGACCATCTGGCATCGGACACGCAGTTCGCCTACGACGTCAAGCGCGGGCACGGTATCGACGGCCTCCACGACGGCATCGTCTACAGGAACCTGCTGGCCTCCTACACGCACCTGCGCTCGACCGGTGACTGCGATTGGCCAACCCGCTTCGTCGACTTCGCCCGACGTTGTAAGATTGCCGGCTGTTTCAAGGAGAACCAATGATGTTCAGAGTCACCCCCGCCGCCGCCACGCAGATCCTCAATGCCGCGGAAACGCAAGCCGAGAGCACGGCCTTGCGGGTCGCGGCCAAGCTGGACGACGATGGTGAAATAACCTATGGCATGGGCTTCGACGAGGAGCGCGAGAACGACCGGGTCGTCGAATGCGAGGGATTCCAGTTGCTGATCTCGCCGCGCAGCCAGGAATTGCTGGACGAAGCCACGCTCGACTTCGTCGAATTGCGGCCCGGCGAATTCCAGTTCATTTTCATCAACCCGAAGGACGGCACCTGCGGCGGCGAACGCGCCAGCGGCTGCGGTTCCTGCAGCGGAGGCTGCGCCTGATGCCAACGCGAACCTCGCTGCCGGCCCAGGCAGGAACGGTCTATCTCGTCGGCGCAGGCCCCGGCGATCCGTCACTGCTGACTTTGCGCGCCGCGCAACTGATCGGCGAGGCGGATGTCATCGTCTACGACAATCTGGTCTCCACCGAGATCCTGGCCATGCTGGCCCGACCGGACGTCGCGAGAATCTATGCCGGCAAGGAGCGCGGCAACCACGCCCTGCCCCAGGAGCAACTCAATCTGCTGCTGGTTCGCCTCGCCCGTGACAACAAGCGGGTGGTGCGCCTCAAGGGCGGCGATCCCTACACTTTCGGCCGCGGCGGCGAGGAAGTCGAAACGCTCGTCGAACAGGGCATCCCCTTCGAGGTGGTGCCCGGCATCACCGCCGCCGCCGGCGTGGCCGCCTACGCCGGCATCCCGCTGACCCATCGAAACCATGCCCAGGCCTGCGTGTTCGTCACCGGCCATCTCAAGGATGGCACCATGA
>CAYXZX010000101.1:0-9772 GCA_964469455.1 uncultured Rhodocyclaceae bacterium
CCTCCGGCATCGTTTCCGCCCTCGGCCGCAGCCATCTGGGCATCAACACCTTCGAGAACTTCATCCAGACCGATGCGGCCATCAACCCGGGCAACTCGGGTGGAGCATTGACCGACGGCAACGGCAACCTGGTCGGCATCAATACGGCCATCTATTCGCAGAGCGGCGGGTCAATGGGCATCGGCTTCGCGATCCCGGTGTCGCTGGCGCGGAACGTGATGGAACAAATCATTCGCACCGGCAGCGTCACGCGCGGCTGGATTGGCGTCGAGGTCCAGGAAATCACGCCGGAACTGGCGGAATCCTTCGGCCTGCCCTCGGTCGAAGGAGCGCTGATCGCCGGCGTCATGCGCGGCAGCCCGGCCGACAAGGCCGGCATCCTCCCCGGCGACGTGCTGCTGGCAATCGACGGCAAGAAGGTGAAAGATGCCGAGAACATGCTTGAACTCATTGCCGCCCTGAGGCCGGGCGACACCGGCGCATTTGCGCTGCGCCGCGACGGCAAGCAGATTGAACTCCGCACCGCAATCGGCAAGCGGCCGAAGCCGCCGCGCGACTGATCAGGGTTTGCCGCCGTCGAGCTTGTCGAGTTCGCGTTCCATCTCGATGTCGGTCGGCGCGACATAGTCGCTCTCGCCCGGTATCGGCTCGGGACGCTTGCCCACGAAACGCGCAAGGAACAGCCCGAGTTCGAAGAGCAGGCACATCGGCACCGCCAGCATGAACTGCGAAAGCACATCGGGAGGCGTCACGACGGCGGCGATGACAAAGGCGCCGACGATCACATAGGGCCTGGCTTCCTTCAGCTTGTCGATGCCGATGACGCCGAACCTGACCAGCAGGATCACCGCCACGGGGACTTCGAACGTGATGCCGAAGGCCAGGAACATGGTCATCACGAAGGATAGATACTGCTCGATGTCAGGCGCCGGCGTGATGCTTTGCGGCGCGAACTCGCCGATGAACTTGAACACCGTGTTGAAGACGAAGAAGTAACAGAAGGCAATCCCGGCCAGGAACAGCAGCGTGCTGCCGAGCACGAGGGGCAGCGCGAACTTTCTCTCGCGGGCATAGAGGCCCGGCGCGACAAAAGCCCACGCCTGGTACAGCACCACCGGCAGGGCAATGACAAACGCCGCCAGCAGCGTGACCTTGATCGGCACCATGAAGGGCGTGATCACCCCGGTCGCGATCATCTTCGTCCCCGGTGGCAGCGTGGCGATCATCGGCTGTGCAATCAGGTCATAAACATTGGCCGCCCAGGGCGCCAGGCAGAGAAACACCAGGACGATCGCCAGAACCGCGCGCAGGATGCGGTCGCGCAATTCGACCAGGTGGCTGATGAAAGTTTCCTGGATCTCCGACACGTCAAGCCTTGGGCTTTTCGGAGTCCACCACAGTCAGCGATGGCGAGACGCCGCTCGGAGGTGCGGCAGCCGCTTCGTGCTTGTCGCCGATGCCCTGGGCGATTGACTCGTTCAGCGATGTCTCGACCGACTTGACGTGCTTGTTAAGGGACTCTTCCATGGTTCTGGCCTGCTCCGCCACCTCCTGTTGCAGCTTCTTCAGGTCTTCGAGTTGGATCTCCCGATTGATGTCGGCCTTGACGTCGCTGACGTAGCGCTGCAAACGTCCGAGCAAGTGGCCCGCCGTGCGCGCCACGCGCGGCAACCGTTCGGGCCCGATGACGATCAACGCCACCAGGCCAATCACGATCAGCTCGGTAAACCCTACGTCGAACATTACGCTTGGATGTCCGAAAAAAATGAGCGGGCATCACCCGCTCCGCCATCCTGGAACGCCGGAGTGGGGCTCAAACCTTTTCCTTCTTGGCCTCGACCTCGATGGTGTGCCCGACCTGCTCGGCCGGCTTCTCGGCGGTGCTCTCCTTCATGCCGTCCTTGAAGCCCTTGACGGCACCGCCCAAGTCCTGGCCGATGTTGCGCAGCTTCTTGGTACCGAATATCAACATGACGATGACCAGAACGATCAACCAATGCCAGATGCTGAAGGAACCCATGTCTTTCTCCTAGCTTCTCGGCAGCATCGAACCCAAGGGCTCGGGACCGCCGAGGATGTGCACGTGCAGATGATACACCTCCTGCCGCCCCACCCGGCCCGTGTTGACGACGGTGCGGAAGCCATCAGTCAGGCCTTGCGAGCGGGCCATGTCCCCGGCCTTGGCGAACAGCTTGCCCAACACTCCGGCGTGGCTGGCATCGGCATGATCTAGCGAGGCAATGTGCTGCTTGGGAATGATCATGAAGTGCACGGGCGCCTGCGGGTGGATGTCGTGAAAGGCAAACAGGTCATCGTCCTCGTAAACCTTCTTCGACGGAATCTCGCCACGCGCAATCTTGCAGAAAACGCAGTCATCCATGTCCGTGTCAGCCCCGCGAATTCTTTTCGTCGATGCCGGAAATGCCTTCGCGCCGGCGAAACTCGACCATGATGTCGTCAACGCCGATATCGAAGTGCGACAGCAGCACCATGTTGTGGAACCACAGGTCGCAGATCTCGCGCACCAGATGCAGCCGATCGCCGTCCTTGGCCGCCATGATCACCTCGGCGGCCTCCTCGGCGACCTTCTTGCAGATGGTGTCGGTGCCCTTGGCGTAAAGACTCGCCACGTAGGACGAATCGGGCGCCGCGCCCTTGCGTTCCAGGAGCGTCGCCTGGACGCGGTGCAATACTTCGAGATCGATCACTTGTATATCTCCTTGGGGTCCTTGACGACCGGATCCACCGGCGACCAGCAGCCGTCCTCCAGTTTCTGGAAGAAACAGCTCTTGCGGCCGGTGTGGCAGGCGATGCCGCCCACCTGTTCGATCTTGAGTAATACCACGTCGTTGTCGCAGTCGGTGCGAATTTCCAGCACTTTCTGGAAGTGGCCGGACTCCTCACCCTTGTGCCACAGCTTGCGCCGCGAGCGCGACCAATAGACCGCTTGGCCAATGGCCGCGGTCTTCTCCAGTGCCTCGCGGTTCATCCAGGCAAACATCAACACGTCGCCATTCACGGCATCCTGCGCAATGACAGGGACCAACCCCTGGTCGTCCCACTTGATTTCGTTCAGCCACTTGCTCGTCACAGTCTCACCTCGATGCCTCTCGACTTCATGTATTCCTTGGCCTGCCGCACCGTGTATTCGCCGTAATGGAAGATGCTGGCAGCCAGCACTGCGTCGGCCTTGCCCTGCTGGACGCCATCGGCAAGGTGCTGAAGATTGCCGACCCCGCCACTGGCGATCACCGGAACATCGACCGCTTCCGCGACACGCCGCGTCAGCTCCAGATCGAAACCGTTGCGCGTGCCATCCCGATCCATGCTGGTTAACAGGATTTCACCCGCGCCGAGCTCGGTAACTGTCTTCGCCCATTCAACGGCATCGAGACCGGCGTTCTTGCGGCCGCCATGCGTGAAAACCTCCCACTTGCCGGGAGCGGTCTGCTTGGCGTCGATGGCGACGACGATGCATTGCGAGCCCACCTTGGCCGATGCCTCGGCCACCAGTCGCGGATCATTGACCGCTGCTGTATTCATGCTGACCTTGTCGGCACCGGCATTGAGCAAGCGGCGCACGTCCTCGACCTTGCGCACGCCGCCGCCAACCGTGAGAGGAATGAACACCTGCTCGGCGCAGGCCTCGACGATATGCAGGATGATGTCACGGTCGTCCGAACTGGCCGTGATGTCGAGGAAAGTGATTTCGTCGGCCCCCTGCTCGTCATAGCGCCTGGCGATCTCGACCGGATCGCCGGCATCGCGCAACTCGACGAAATTGACACCCTTGACCACGCGACCGGCATTGACGTCGAGACAGGGAATGATGCGCTTGGCGAGCATAGGCGGGCTACTTAACCGACAGCTTGTCGGCTTCGGCCTGGGCTTTCTTGAAATCAAGCTTGCCTTCGTAGATGGCGCGGCCGGTGATGGCGCCCATGATGCCTTCGTCCTGCACCTTGCACAGCGCCTTGATGTCGGCGACGCTGGCGATGCCGCCGGAGGCGATCACCGGAATACGCAGTGCCTGCGCTAGCTTCACGGTCGCCTCGACATTGACGCCGCTCATCATGCCGTCACGACCGATGTCGGTATAGACGACGGCCTCGACGCCATAATCCTCGAACTTCCTCGCCAGGTCGATGACATCATGTCCCGTCATCTTCGACCAGCCGTCCACCGCCACCTTGCCGTCCTTGGCATCCAGGCCGACGACGATGTGACCGGGAAACGCCGTGCAGGCATCGTGCAGGAAGCCGGGGTTCTTCACGGCGGCCGTACCGATGATGACGTAGCTGATGCCGTCGTCGAGGCAACGCTCGATGGTGTCGAGATCGCGGATGCCGCCGCCTAGCTGCACGGGTATCTCGTCTCCAACTTCCTTCAAGATGGCCTTGATGGCCGGCTCGTTCTTCGGCTTGCCGGCAAAGGCGCCGTTGAGGTCAACCAGATGCAGTCGGCGGGCGCCTTGATTGATCCAGTGGCGAGCCATGTCGGCCGGATGTTCGGAAAACACCGTGGCATCGTCCATGGCGCCCTGCTTGAGGCGCACGCAATGCCCGTCCTTCAGGTCGATCGCGGGAATCAGCAGCATAATGGAGTGAAAGTCAGTGATGGTGGCGCGCCGGCACGACCCTGTCAGGGCTGCCAGCGCATGAAGTTGCCGAGGAGTTGCAGGCCCGACCGGGCGCTTTTCTCCGGATGGAATTGGACGGCGAAGATGTTAGCGCGGGCCACTGCGCTGGTAAAGGGGATGCCATACACCGTGGAGCCTGCAATCGCCGACGGCTCGGACGGTTCGACATAGTAGCTATGCACGAAGTAGAACCGCGAGTTGTCGGGGATGCCCGTCCAGAGTGGATGTGGCTCGCTCTGGGCCACTTCGTTCCAGCCCATGTGCGGCACCTTCAGACCCTTGGCGACCGTTTCTTCGCGGGGAAAGTGGCGCACCTGGCCGGACAGGATGCCAAGCCCCGCCACATCACCTTCCTCGCTGTGGTCGAACAACATTTGCAGCCCGATGCAGATGCCGAGAAACGGCTTTTCCGTGGCGGCACGGACCACCGCGTCGCGCAAGCCCTTGCCCGTCAACTCGCGCATGCAGTCGGGCATGGCGCCCTGGCCCGGCACGACCACGCGATCGGCATCCGCCAGCATCGCAGGATCGGCGGTCACCACTACGCGCGCGCCGGCCGCCACGTGCTCGATGGCCTTGGCCACCGAGCGCAGGTTGCCCATGCCGTAATCGACCACCGCAACAACCTTCATGATGGCGTCAGAGCGTGCCCTTGGTCGACGGAATTCCGCTGGCGCGCGGATCGGGCTCGACGGCCATTCGCAGCGCCCGGCCGAAGGCCTTGAACACGGTTTCGGCCTGATGGTGGGCATTGGCGCCGCGCAAGGCGTCGACATGCACCGTCATCGCCGCATGATTGACCAGGCCCTGGAAAAACTCGCGGACGAGGTCGACATCGAACTCGCCGATGGTACCGCGCACGAAGGGCACCTCGAACACCAACCCCGGCCTGCCGGAAAGATCGACCACCACGCGCGCGAGCGCTTCATCGAGCGGCACATAGGCATGGCCATAGCGGCGCAGGCCCTTCTTGTCGCCCATGGCCTTGGCCAGGGCTTGACCCAGCGCGATGCCGACATCCTCGACCGTGTGATGCGCGTCAATGTGCAGGTCGCCTTTCGCCTCGATGTCGAGATCGATCATGCCGTGACGGGCGATCTGGTCGAGCATGTGGTCGAAGAAGCCGACGCCGGTGGCCAGTCTGGAAGTGCCGCTGCCATCGAGATCGAGTTTGACTCGAATCTGCGTTTCCAGCGTATTGCGTTGTACTTCTGCGCTGCGCATTGAAGGATGTGCCGCGAAGGATGAAATTGAGCCCATGATACCATTTCATGCCATTCAACAAGCCCTTGCCATGCCGTCATGAGCCGCTACTGGAGCACCACCGCCAAGGAACTGAAGCCTTATGTTCCCGGTGAGCAGCCAAAACTCCCAAATCTCGTCAAGCTCAACACCAACGAGAACCCGTATGGTCCCTCACCCAAGGTGCTGACGGCATTGCATGGTGAAATCGGCGACAGTCTGCGGCTCTATCCCGATCCGGAAGGATCGCGGCTCAAGGCGGCCGTCGCCGCCTACTTCGGCAACATCTCGCCTTCGCAAGTATTCGTGGGCAACGGCTCGGATGAAGTGCTTGCCCATGCGTTTCTGGCACTGCTCAAGCACGACAAGGCCATCCTGTTTCCGGATATCACCTACAGCTTCTATCCCGTGTATTGCCGCCTGCACGGCATCGACCACGTCGCCATACCGCTGACCCAGACGTACGAGATCCGTCCGGACGATTACCTGCAACCGAATGGGGGCGTCATCTTCCCCAACCCGAATGCACCCACGGGCCGAGCGCTGCCGCTGGCGGACATCGAACGCATCCTTGCCGGCAACCCGGACTCCGTAGTGGTGGTGGATGAAGCTTATGTCGACTTCGGCGCCGAATCGGCCGTGCCTCTGGTCAACAAGTATCCCAACCTGCTGGTGGTGCATACCTTGTCGAAGTCGCGCTCGCTGGCAGGGTTGCGCGTCGGCTACGCCGTTGGCGATACCGGATTGATGGAAGCCCTGGAACGCGTCAAGAACAGCTTCAATTCCTATCCGCTCGGTCGCCTCGCCCTGGCAGGCGCCGTGGCGGCGATGGAGGACCGCGAATGGTTCGACCGAACCCGCCAGGCGGTGATGCGAAGCCGCGATGTCCTGACCCGGGAAATGAGGTCGCTTGGCTTTGAAGTCCTGCCGTCGGCCGCCAACTTCATCTTCGCCCGCCATCATGGCCGCGATGCCGGTGCATTGGCAAAGGCGCTGCGCGCACGCAGCATCATCGTCCGTCATTTCCGCCAGCCGCGCATCGAGCATTTCCTGCGCATCACCATCGGCACCGACGAGCAGTGCGGTACGCTGATCTCGGCCCTGCGGGAGATTATTTCAGCCTGAGTTCCGCGGCGCGGGCGTGGGCGGCAAGACCCTCGCCGCGCGCCAGCGTCGACGCGATGGGGCCCAGCATCTGAGCCCCCGCAGACGACACTTCGATGATGCTGGTGCGCTTCTGGAAATCGTAAACCCCCAGTGGGCTGGAAAAGCGCGCGCTCCGCGAGGTGGGCAGCACATGGTTTGGACCCGCGCAGTAGTCACCGAGCGATTCCGATGTGTAGTGCCCCAGGAAGATCGCACCGGCATGGCGGATCTGGTCGACCAGTGCTCGAGGACTCTCGACGGAAAGTTCGAGGTGTTCCGGTGCGATGCGGTTGGCGATGACGCAGGCTTCATCAAGGTCGCTAACCTGGATCAGCGCACCACGGCCGGAAATGGAAGCGGCGATGACGTCCTTGCGCGGCATGGTCGGCAGCAGCCGCTCAATGCTTGCTGCCACCTTGTCGAGATAGTCCGCGTCGGGACAAAGCAGGATCGACTGGGCCAATTCGTCGTGCTCGGCCTGGGCGAAGAGATCGATGGCCGCCCATTCAGGGTCGCCGGAGCCATCCGAGATCACCAGCACTTCCGAAGGGCCGGCGACCATGTCGATGCCGACCGTGCCGAACACGCGCCGCTTGGCCGACGCGACGTAAGCGTTACCCGGACCGACGATCTTGTCGACCTGCGGAACAGTCTGGGTACCGTAGGCCAATGCCGCCACCGCCTGCGCGCCGCCGATCGTGAAGACGCGGTCAACGCCCGCCAGATGGGCTGCCGCGAGCACCAGCTCGTTCCTCTGACCACCCGGCGTCGGCACCACCATGATCAGTTCCTTGACACCGGCGACCTTCGCGGGAATCGCGTTCATCAACACTGAACTCGGATATGCAGCCTTGCCGCCAGGCACATAGAGGCCGACGCGGTCGAGCGGCGTGACTTTCTGACCGAGCCGGGTTCCGTCGGCCTCGGTGTATTCCCACGACTCCAGGCGCTGCTTCTCGTGATAGGCGCGAATGCGGTCGGCGGCGTACCGCAACGACTGACTCTGGATGGATGGCAGCTTATTGAACGCGGCCCCCAGCACATCCTTCGGGAGTTCCAGTTGCGCCATCGTTGCCACATCCAGCCGGTCGAATCGGCGCGTGTAGTCGAGTACTGCCGTATCGCCAAGCGTCTGCACGTTGGCCAGCACCTCGGCGACGGTGCTTTCGATGACTTCGTCGGTACGATTGTCGAAATGGAGCAAGGCATCGAGCGCCGACAGGAATTCAGGATCGCGACTCGAGAGGCGACGAATCGTCGGCGCCGTCATGGCACGGCTCCGGCAATACTGTCGATCACGGGTTGCAGCAGCGCCCGCTTCATCTTGAGGCTGGCCTGATTGACCACCAGGCGCGACGAAATGGCCATGATCTCCTCGACCTCGACGAGATTGTTGGCCTTGAGCGTGCCTCCGCTCGATACCAGGTCGACGATGGCATCGGCAAGACCTGCCAGCGGCGCCAGTTCCATGGAGCCGTAGAGCTTGATCAAGTCGACGTGCACGCCCTTCGCGGCAAAGTGTTCGCGGGCCGTCTGGATGTATTTGGTTGCCACGCGCAGGCGCGCGCCCCGCCGCACGGCCGCTGCATAGTCGAAGCCCGCAGGTATCGCGACGCACATCCGGCACTTGGCGATCTTGAGGTCGAGCGGCTGGTACAACCCCGCACCGCCATGCTCGATCAGCACGTCCTTGCCGGCGATGCCGAGGTCGGCGGCGCCGTACTGCACATAGGTCGGCACATCGGACGCGCGCACAATGACGACGCGCACATCCGGCCGATTCGTCTCGATGATCAGCTTGCGCGATTTTTCGGGATTCTTGCTCGGCACGATGCCTGCCGCCGCCAGCAGCGGCAGGGTTTCCTCGAAGATGCGGCCCTTCGACAGGGCAACGGTGATCTGGCTGGCGGCGTTCATGGGAGCATTCTATCGGGGAGCGGCCATGGGCCGCGAACAACCGTAACCCCTTCCCCCTGAGAAGGGCCGGGGAACGGTATCATTTTACCCGCCGCACACGGGCGCCCAGCGCCGATAGCTTCTGCTCCAGTTTCTCGTAACCACGATCCAGGTGATAGATGCGATCGACCAACGTCTCGCCCTGGGCGGCCAGTCCGGCGATCACCAGTCCGGCCGATGCCCGCAGGTCGGTGGCCATGACCGTGGCACCGTCCAGTTTGGCCACACCCTTGACGAATGCCGTATTGCCGTCGATCTTGATGTCGGCACCCAGGCGGATCAGTTCGACCGCATGCATGAACCGGTTTTCGAAAATGGTTTCACGGATCACCGCCGTGCCGTCGGCAACGGCGTTGATCGCCATGAACTGCGCCTGCATGTCGGTCGGGAACGCGGGGTAGGGCTCCGTGCGGATAGATACCGAGTTCAACCGGGCCGGCGCGGTGAGACGGATCGCATCAGGCTCAATGGCAATATCACAGCCGGCTTCGGTCAGCTTGTCGATCACCACGTCGAGATAGCCGGATGAAGTGCCCGTCAGTCTTATCGAACCACCAGTGGCCGCGGCGGCGCACAGATACGTGCCCGTCTCGATGCGGTCGGGCATGATGCGGTAATGCGTGCCATGCAGCCGATCCACGCCGTAAATACGAATGACATCAGTGCCGGCACCGGAGATTCTGGCCCCCATGGCGACCAGGCAGTTGGCCAAATCAAGCACTTCAGGCTCGCGGGCGGCGTTCTCGATCACGGTTTCGCCTTCCGCCAGGCAGGCAGCCATCATCAGGT
>CAYXZX010000102.1:0-9634 GCA_964469455.1 uncultured Rhodocyclaceae bacterium
AGGCGTTGTCGTGCCAGCACGCGACCCCAAGGTCGCTCCACCCGTAGGCGTCGAGCACGGCGGCATCGAGTTCGTCGTGCAGCGACTTCAGCACCGCGACCAGTCCCTGCTCGTGGATGGCCTTCTCCTTGGCGTTGAGTGGCGTGTCACCACGGCTGACTTTCGCCAGCACGTTGTACAGGCCGGTCAGCGTCAGCGATTCGTGCGTGGCGAGCACGCGCTTGCGATGCGCGTCGATCTGCTCGGCCAGCCCTCCGATGCGTGCCTTCTGGTCAGGCGATGCGGCGGGGAAGGGGAAGGTCTCGAAGCAGCGCGACTTGTTGTAGCGCGGGTCGTTGCCGACACCGAGCCGCCCCCCTGCTGCCAGCGCCCACACCACATGCATGCGCGACGAAAGCACGCCGAGCGCATGGCCGTCGTCGAGCGCGATGGCGATCAGCATGTTGTCCGGCGCAATGCTGGCGTCGAGAAACTGGAAGGCGCGGTGCTTGGCCGTTTCCACCGTCGCGATGTAGCGCGGCAGGCCGACGAGCGCGGGACGCAAATCCTTGCGTGGTTCGCCGAAAATCCACCAGTTGTCGCGGTAGCTGGCGCGGTTGTTGTGGTCGCGCTCGGGCTTCACACGCTCCAGCACCCACTGGTAACTCGCTGGCCAGCGGCGGCGCACTTCCTCGGCGTCGAAACCATAGAGGTCGATGAGTTTGACCCCGCGCGGCCGGTCGGTGAGGTCGCGGCCGTTGCGGTAGTCCCTGATCGGCGCGTCGGCTTCGAGTGCCGCCACCTCTTCCGGCGTAACGATGAAGCCTGCACCGTGCAGTTTGAAGCCCGGCGAACTGATGCCGCCATTCGCCCGCAGCGCCTGCGCCGCAGCAACGTTCGCACCGGTAGCGAGATCGGCATGCAGCACGCCCCTGCGCTCGGCTAGTTCCACGTCCAGGCCCTCCCCCTTGCCTTCGCGCTCGGCGACGACATCGACACGCCGGCCTTCGCCCGCGCCGGGCGCAACGACCGTCATGGCGATGCGCACGGCGGCGCCGTCGGCGCTATCGACCCACGGGTGGTCGGCAATGGCGAAAGCGAGATGGATGCCGCTGTCCAGCGCGTGCTGGACGACGCGGCGGTTGAAGGTCTGGCGCAGGCTGTTGGTGGTGATGAAGCCGAAGCGCGACAGCCTGCCCTGCGCGACAAGCTGCGCCGCATGGTGCCACCAGAACATGACGAAGTCGGCCGAGTCCGGCACCTGCTGCCAGGCCCCGCGCAGCGCCTCGACGTAACCATCGCCGAGCGCGGCGCGCATGTTCGACGCGCCGATGAAAGGCGGGTTGCCGACGACGACGTCGGCCTTGGGCCAGACGGCCGGGGCGCCGATCAGGCGGCCTTGCGGGCCTTCGACGAAGTCGAGCACGGCGTCGCGGCATTCGATGTTGCGGAAGTCCTTGAGCACGGGCTGTGGCGGCAGGCCGCTGCCCTGGGTGCGGAAGTGCCATTGCAGGTAGCCGATCCACAGCACCAGTTCGGCGATGGCGGCGGCGCGCGGGTTGATTTCGAGGCCGAGGAACTGGTGCGGGTCGACGGTGAGGCCTTCGGCTTCGAGCAGCGATTGCGATTCGCCAAGGTCAGCCAACTGGTTGAGCACTTCGCCTTCGAGGCGCTTCAGGTGCTCCAGCGCCACGTAGAGGAAGTTGCCACTGCCGCAGGCCGGGTCGAGCACGCGCAGGGAGCACAGACGATGGTGGAAGGCACGCACTTCCGCAACGGCTTCCTTGTGCCTGCCTTCGTTGGCGAGCAGCACGGCGGCACCCTGCACGTAGGCCCAGGCACTGCGCAGCGGCTCGATCACCGCCGGCTGGACGAGGCGCTCGACGTAGGCGCGCGGCGTGTAGTGCGCGCCGAGGGCGTGGCGCTCCAGCGGGTCGAGCGCGCGCTCCAGCAGGGTGCCGAAGATGGCCGGCTCGACCTGCGTCCAGTCGGCCTTGGCGGCTTCGATGAGCAGGCCGATCTGCGCGCGGGTCAATGGCAAGACCTCGGGCTGCTTGAAGAGCTTGCCGTTGAAGCGCGGCAGTGTCTTGCGCAACACCACCGAGAAGCCGCCGCCGTCCATGTCCTTCCAGAGCGCGGAGAGCAGCGGCACGAATTGGCCGGGATCGTCGCGCAGCGAAATCAGCAGTTGGCTGAAGCTGTCCTTCGGGATCAGCGCCACATCCTCGGCGAACATGCTGAACAGGCAGCGGGTGAGGAAGCCGGCGACGGTTTCGGGCGCGTGACCGGCGGCTTCCAGCGACTTGGCGACTTCGGCGAGGTGCGCGGCAATCTCGCGAGTGACGCGCGCCGACTGCCTGGTCGTATCGAGCGACAGCGGGTCGAGCCAGACGGCACGCAGACGCGCGCGGACGGCATCGTCGCGCAGGTCGGCGAGCCGCAGCCGGTGCGAGCGCGGATCGGGATAGGGAACGTAGGTCGCGCCGGTGCGGGTGAATTCGGCGTACAGCTCGATGACGTTGCCGACATCGACGACGATCAGGAACGGCGGCCGGCCCTCCTCGGCCGGCAGGGCGCGGGCGTAGCCCTCGGCCTGCGAGCGGGCGCGCAGCAGGGCGTCGTCGAAAACTTTGCTCGGCGCGCCGCCCGGCGCATCACCACGGCTGACTTTCAGTTTCTTGGCTTCGAGGACAAAACAACCGCGCCGGTAGCAGTCGATGCGGCCGGCGCTGGCGCCGCCGTCGCCGTGGCGGAAGGTGATCGGCCGCTCGAACATGTAGTCCTGCTGGTGCGTCGGTGGATCGACTTCCAGTAGCTGGCAGAGTTCGGTGACGAAGCTCTGCGCCGTCGCCAGTTCGGAGGCGGCGACGCCCTGCCAGCGGGCGATGAAGGTGTCGATGGCGTTGGCGGCGGGCATGATGACGGGATTGTAGCGGCAGCCCGGCCGGCGTGCCGCCACGGCTGACTCTGGCCATCTTCCCGGCATCAGCCAGGGGTCGGCATGGGCGGCCGCAAGGCCGGGTGCACAAGCGCCCCGCTCAATTCAGCGTCTGGCGCAGGAAACGCAGCAACTGGAGGTCGGACTGAGCCTTGGTGGCGTCGTCGCGACCGACGATATAGCCAAGCTTGACGCAGGCCGGGCCGATGACGTCGCCGCTGGTCATCCGCAAGAGGGCACGCCGAGCGCGATCGGGTGGTGCCTCCACGGGAACCAACAGCCGACCGGACACCGACGGGAAACCGGCGGTGTCGTACTCGAATGTGCAGCCCGCAAGATAGCTATTCTGGTTGCGGGTGCGGGGCGCGAGGTTTTCCCACGCATGGCCGGCGCGTGCGTACACGGTCGAACTGACGTCCGACCCGGCGCGGCGCAACTCGCCTTCCCGCATGGCGCAGGCGACGAGATCGTTCGACGCGTCGTCGCCGCCGCGCAGGGTCAGCAGCGGCGCGCCGGTGGTGCGGACGAGCCGGAAGTCCTGGAAGCATGGGCCGTAATAATCGACGTGGGCAGCGAAAGGCGGCAGATCCGGTGCAAGCGCGGCGCGCACGCGGGCATCCATGGCAATGCGCACGGCCATGCCACCGTAGGAGAATCCGATCATGGCCACGCGTTTGGCATCGACTGCCGGATGGCTGTTGAGCGCGCGCAGGGCGGCGTAGGCGTCGGCGGTGGCGTCGAACTCGGTGACGCCCATGACCTTGGCGACGTAGGGCGTCGCCTCGGTGATGCCCCGCGGGCGGTAGTAGTCGATCACCAGCGCGGCATAGCCTTCGGCGGCGAGCAGCGCACCGTACTCCATCTCGCGTCCCGGCGCGATGCCACCGCTGCCGTGCACGACCACCACCGCCGGCACGGGTCGCTTCGCGCTCGCGCCCGCCGGCAGGAAAAGGCGGCCCATGCCTCCGTGCCGGGGCAGGCTGGCCGCGCGGCCGAGCAGGATGTCGAAGTCGTAAGGCGTCACTGTCTCGAAAACGATGTCGCCAGCGGTCGTTTCGGCCAGTCGCGTGGCGGTCGGCAGCGACGGGAAAGCCGGCAGTGTCGGCACCACCGGCGCATCGGTCGCCCGGGCAATCGACCACGAATGCACGAGGAGCACGGCGAGCAGAAGAATCGATTTCACGGAACCTCCAACGCGTTTGATTCGCCGGTAGCTTAACGCATCAGCCACCGGACTTGCCGGCGGCGTGCCGCGACGGCTGACTCTCGGGCGAGCGGCGATGGCGGCGTGGAATCGTCAAATGAATCTGTGGCTGGGCAGTTATCAGACCACGTTGAGGTCAGAGGGGGCAGTTCATGGTGCCCACAATATTCTTGGTGGCCACTATGCACCATGCAAGCGACGGTGGCCTTGGTTCGTCAGTGGCGTAAGCGTCAGCCGCACACCGTCCGTGCTGAAAACCGACGGCGATAGTCGCTCGGACTGTAGCCGGCCCATTTGCCAAATGCTCTGCGAAATGCCCTATCGTCGCCAAATCCCATTCGCGTCGCCACCTCCTGGACGGGGATGAGCGTATGTTTCAGCAGATATTCGGCGTACTCCCGTTGGCAGTCGCTGCGCAACTTCCCATAGCTGTTTCCTTCTTCCCGCAACCGTCTGCATAAAGTAGCTGCGCTCATGTAAAAGAGCTGTGCGGCGGCAGGCGTTTTCGGCAACGGCCGACCGCATTGCATGATTCCCATCAGGAGAACCCGCAGTTGATCGGAAATCGATGTGGCTTCATGGGGGAGAGAAGTCGCCCACGAGTCGAACGGAAGGTAGTCGATAGCCTGGAGCAGTTCCGCATAGGATCTGACGACGGGCATATCCATGTAACTGCTTGGCAGGATGAGTCGATTGGTCGGCTGGCGGTATTCGAGCGGAACGCCGAGAAAATCCAGCGACAGGAGGGGATCGTCGGGAGGCGGATACATGACCGTTGCCTTGGCCAGTTGAATTCGTTTGCCAATCAGCCAGGAAAATAGTTTGCAGTAGAGATTCATGCTGGCGAGATCCACCATCAGCCCCGCAAAATCGTGGTGGCGCCGGTGCGAATCAACGATGATTTCCGTCAATCCGCCATGCCGCTCGGCTTCGATGGTCCCCCCCCGGGGGCCGAGTGCCCGATTGAATGCCGCGGCGCGTTCTACGACCTCCCAAAGATTGGCGCAATTGATGACGCAAAAGCACATCAAATCGACCACTTCCTTGCTAAATGGCTGGCGGTCGGAACGGCGGCTGGTTTCCCCTTCCAGCATCCTGAGCACAAAGCCATAGAAGCGAATGAATTCCTCGGCCGGCAAGGTGGTGATTTCGTTTTCGGGCAAGTGCATACCGGCCTGCTGGAATAGCCAGGCACGGGAATGGCCAAAACGCTCCAGTTCATCCAGCGCCGGCTTCAAATAAGCAACGGGAATGGCTTTTTGCATCAGTACGTGAAGATCATCAATGTTGATGGTTGCCACAGGCTTCCATTTTTCGGCATCGCGATACTTGTCACCTCCGATTCCGATCCGTCATACAAGGCCCTCATTCCGTAGCGGATTGACTGGAAATGTCCGTCGTTTGACGCGGAACCATCCTTCCGTCCGTCGGTGGCGACTACCTATCATAGCTCTCCCGACACTCAATAATGGAGGACGCGAAAATGGGAAAGTGGTCCAGGGCGGAACTGAAAGAATCCTTCGATAAGTTGATGGATGTAACCGACCGGTGCTTCATATCGGACCCCTTTGATCTGACGGACTGGCTCGACTGTTACACCGACGATGTTCTCTGGCACGATCTCGGCAGCGGTTTCAACAATGGCTGGGATCAGGAACTCAATGGGCGGGCGGAGGTGAACCGATGGCTGACTGCGGCGCTGACAGCGGCAAAGGCATCGCCCCTCAATGCCGGGCCTCCCGATACGGAAATGAAATATTGGCCTGTACCCTGGTACATCCTGGATGAGGAACGGGGCTGGGCGCTATGCGAGTGGCAGAATCGGATGCGAGACCCGGGAACCGGCGCGGTATTCGAGGAAAAGTGCTATTCGCAGCTGATTTACGGCGGCAATGGAAAATGGCGCTTCGAAGCGGACATCTACAATCCGACGCGACTGCGGATGATGAAAGTCCGCTGGCAGAACGCACGCAGGCAGGCCGAGGCGGCGAACATCCCCATGCCACCGCTGGATCTCGACTGGGGATTGCGTCTGGTCAGCCAAGAGAAAGAACTCGGGCAAAGTTGGTCGCGGGAGGAAATTCAACGTGCTTTCGACAAATACATTGCGTGTGCGCAAGGAAAGCCGGAGGACCATGCGAATTGCTTCACCGATGAGGCTGTGTACCGCGAACTCGGTTTCGGCTTCCAGAACGGCTGGCAGGAAGAAATCCGCGGCCGCAAGACCATCCTGAACTGGCTCGCGCAACGATCAAACACCTTTCCCGATAACCAGAGGCAGGCCGTGCCCGTCCGTTGGCACGTCATCGACGAAACCCGCGGCTGGGTGGTGTTCGAGTGCCTCAACCAAATGAAGGACCCGGGCAACGGCGCCGCCTTTCAAATGCGCAGCTTCAGCCGGATGAAATATGCCGGCAACGATCAATGGCACTTCAAGGAGGATATCTACGATCCGGCGAAGATGCGCGGGATGTTCGAGCGTTGGCGCGAGGTGCATGACAGCCTGAAGTGATGCAATACCTTGCACCTCATGCATTTCCATGAGGTGCAAGTTTTCAGCGGCGCAGCCGCCACTTACAAGCGCCGCACCTCGACGCGGGTATCGCGGTCACTCATGCCCGGTTGGCGCATATGCCCCGGCGTTTGCAGGTAAGGAGAGCCGCCCACCAGTTCCACCGGATTGATGGGACTGGCCATGACCACCCGGCTGCCGACGCCACCTTCGTACTGGTAGTCCTCGAACGCGTGGTAATGCATCAGCATCCCGGGAGCAATCGCCGGAGAAATCTTCACCCGGACCCGGAACCGCCCGACATCGTTGAAGACCTCGACCCGATCCCAGTCCTTGATCCCACGCCGATTCGCATCCTCCACGCCCATATACAAACAGGGCTCTCCCCGCTGCAAGCGCAACATCAGGGAATCGGACTGCTGCAAGGCATGGATGCTCCAACGGGCGTGGCCGCAGTTCAGCATCAGCGGATAGTCGCCGCCGGCCTTGGGGGGCGCCTTGAAAGCGGGTAGTTCCTCCCCGAGTTCGAGGTACCAGGGATGATCGATGTAGAACTGGATACGACCACTCAGGGTGTTCCAGGGCAGTTTGTCCCGGGTGTGCCAGATAAAGGGGGTAATCGTTTCATCGGCCTTCCAGTCGGTTGCCGAATCGTTGCTGCTTTTTCCGAGGCTTGTAATTGGCGCATAGCCACGCTGGCTGATCTCTTCCCATTTCACGCCCCCCAGGTTGGATGATTTTTCGATCAACTGCCGGCACAGCTTCTCCACGTCATTGCGCCCCAGCGCGCCATTCATCGTATAGACACCGAGAAACTCGTCGAAGCGTCGCATCTCCTGATGCCGGTCGAGGAAGCCCTCCAGTCCCCGGGCGATGGCCCGTTTCTGAATCTCGTTGGCAAGCATCCAGTAGATTTCCCACTCGTCCCTAGACTCCCCCAGGGCGGGAACCACCGGCTGGGCCGCATAGGCGTTGATCATGGAGCCGGAATAGAAGCCGGCGTTGGGCTTTTCGTAAAACCCGGAAACCGGCAGGAAATAATCGGCATGATGAACGGTGCTGCTCATCCTCATGTCGGTGACCACCACCAACTCCAGCTTGGGCCAGAGCACCTCCAGAAGCTTGTGGGAGGAGCGGACTCTGCGCAGCACGTTGCCCCCCACCTGGAAAAAGACCTTGGGCGTATGGTCTCTGGGAGGTTCGAGCCCCTGCCAGCCCTTGTCCAGCGCCTCCTCCAGATAGGCCTCGGGAGCGCGGGGCAGGGTTTTGTCCCAGGGCTGGTTGCTGACTTGGGAAACACCCCCATGCACGTTCCAGAAAAGCGTTGCGCAGGCCGATACCTTGGCCTCAACCCAACTATCCTCCAGGCCGCGCTTGGCATAGCGCGACATGGGCTTCTCCTGGAAGTTGTTGCGAATCAGCTCGTACCATTGACGCATATTGAGCTTCTTGGTCAGCTTGCGTGTCCGGCGGCGCGCGACATCCTTCCCCAGCGCATCGGGATAGACGATGGCCGCGCCTGTCGTCCAGCCCGCCCCTTTACGACCGAGATGACCGCAAAGCACGAAGACCAGGATCTGGGCGCGCATCATGAGGTCGCCATGATGGTATTTCCCCAGGGCGAAGCTTTCCACGTTGCACGCGGCGCGGGCTTTCCCGATCATATGGGCAAGCTTCCGGATGATGGCCGGCGGCGTGCCACACAGTTCACTTGCCGCTTCCGGCGTGTAGGCAGCGACCAGGGCCTTCAGCCGTTCGAATACCGGCTGCACCTTGACCAATCCGCCCAGGGTCTCGACTTCGAAAACGCCCTCCAGCGCGGGCCGGTGGCCATTCAGGCTCAAGGAAGTCGCGTCCAACTCCCGAAGGCGGTTCCTGCCTTCATCCCAAAAATACAGCTGCTCTTCGGAACCGCCTCGTTTCAAATCGGATTCGCGCAAATAACGCTTGTTGTCCAGGCGTACCAGCACCGGCATGTCGGTCTGCTCGCGCAGCAGATCCTGGTCATGGAGGCCCTCGTCGATGACGACCTTGCATATCGCTAAGGCCAGGGCGGTATCGGTGCCGGGGCGCACGGGCACCCAGTGATCCGCATGCATCGCCGTGGCGTTGTAATCCGGCGAGATAACGACGAACTGGGTTCCCCGATAGCGGGCCTCGGTGAGATAGTGAAAATTGGGAATCTGGGTGAAGGCCGGATTGCCGCTCCAGCAAAGCACCAGATCGGAATGAAACACCTCGTCCGAAGTCCGGGCGCCGATGATCGTCCCATACGTGACGCTCGCCCCCTGCATGTCGTCGCCGACTTCCGTGTTGAGGTCGAGGAGCACGCAATCGGTCGCATCGGCAAATTGCATGGCGGCGCCAAAGGTCGTCACGCCGATTTCAGCGGTCGTCCCCAGATCCATCACCAGTGAATTCGAGCCTTCCCGCGCAAGGATATCCACGGTTTTCTCGGCGATCTCGCCGATCGCCTGTTCCCAACTGATCTCCACCCACTCACCGCCACCCCGCTCGCCTTTGCGCTTGAGGGGGCGGGTGAGTCGCGCCTCACCCTGCATCAGGTGGCTGTAACCACAGCCTTTCTGGCAACCCCGTGGATTGGCATCGGGCAGGCCCTTGCGTAGCGTGGTATAGGTGGCGGCCTGCTCCTCCCGAATCACCTTGCCGTCGCGGACATAGACCTCGAACGCACAGTGCGCTTGGTAGGCGCAGTTGTTGAAATGGGTGCTGCGCTTGGTGTAGTCCCAGGTCCAACGCTTGCGATAGCGGTTAAGAAAGTCGTCGCCCGTGGGTATTGGCTCAGGCTTGAGGGGTTCCTTGTAGGCAAAGGGCTGGGAAGGCGGGGATGGGTTTTCCGGCCCAGGGGTGCTCATGCCTGCCGCCACAGCCGGCCCTGCGACCGCCGCGGAACCCACCACAAGACCGGAGAGTTTGAGTACATCCCGGCGGGACACACCATTCTTGTTCTGGCTCATGACAATCGCTCCTCAAACACTTT
>CAYXZX010000103.1:0-9625 GCA_964469455.1 uncultured Rhodocyclaceae bacterium
GATTCATTTGAGCGCGCCTCATGATTCTGCCCCGCTGCAGCGCAGCTTCCGATGCCATTTGGCGACATTTTGGTCCCAACTCGATACTTGATGCCCGTTGCTTCTGACGGCATTCAGAAATTTCGGTAGGCAGTGGCGCACCTATAATGACGCTTTCCCGCCGGAGTTCGCCATGCGTTTCGAAGGAACCTCGACCTACGTCGCCACCGCCGATCTGAAGCTGGCGGTGAATGCCGCCATCACCTTGCAGCGTCCGCTGCTCATCAAGGGCGAGCCCGGCACGGGCAAGACCATGCTGGCCGAGGAGGTGGCGGCGGCGCTGCGCCTGCCCTTGCTGCAGTGGCACGTGAAATCGACCACCAAGGCGCAGCAGGGCTTGTACGAGTACGACGCGGTGTCGCGCCTGCGCGATTCGCAACTGGGCGACGACCGCGTCCGCCACATCGGCAACTACATCGTCAAGGGCGTGCTCTGGCAGGCGTTCGAAGCCGAGGAGCCGACGGTGATCCTGATCGACGAGATCGACAAGGCCGACATCGAGTTTCCCAATGATCTGCTGCGTGAACTGGACCGCATGGAATTCCATGTGTACGAGACGCGCGAGACCATCCGCGCCCGCCACCGGCCGATCGTATTCATCACCTCGAACAACGAGAAGGAACTGCCGGACGCCTTCCTGCGCCGCTGCTTCTTCCACTACATCCAGTTTCCCGACCGCGAGACGATGACGCGCATCGTCGATGTGCATTTCCCCGGCCTCAAGAAGGAACTGCTCAAGGAGGCGCTCGAAGTGTTCTTCGGCCTGCGCGAGGTGCCGGGCCTGAAGAAGAAGCCTTCGACCTCGGAACTGATCGACTGGCTGAAGCTGCTGCTGGCCGAGGACATTCCGCCCGAGGCGCTGCATTCGAAGGACAAGAAGGTCGTCGTGCCACCGCTGCACGGAGCCCTGCTCAAGAATGAACAGGATATCCACCTGTTCGAGCGCCTGGTGTTCATGGCGCAGCGCAATCGCTGAAAGTCAGCCTTGGCGGAACGCCGCGCCGGACCATGCTGATCGATTTCTTCCTCCACCTCAAGGCGCGCAAGCTGCCGGTGTCGACGCGCGAGTTTCTGACGCTGCTGGAAGCGCTGCGGAAGCGTGTCGGTGACAACAGCATCGACGACTTCTACTTCCTGTCGCGGGCCTGTCTGGTCAAGGACGAGAGCTACTTCGACCGCTACGACCGCGCCTTCGGCGAGTACTTCAAGGGCGTGACTGAAATTCCGGGTCTGGAGACCGAACTGCCCGAGGAATGGCTGCGCGCGATGGCGAAGAAGCTGCTGACGCCCGAGGAGAAGGCCAAGCTCGAAGCCCTGGGCTGGGACAAGCTGATGGAGGAGTTGAAGAAGCGCCTGGAGGAGCAGAAGGGCCGGCACCAGGGCGGCAGCAAGTGGATCGGCACCGGGGGCACCAGCCCCTTCGGCAATAGCGGCTACCATCCGGAAGGCATCCGCATCGGCGGCGAGTCAGCCGGCAATCGCACGGCGGTGAAAGTCTGGGCCAAGCGCGAGTTCCGCAATCTCGACGACAACGTCGAACTGGGCACGCGCAACATCAAGGTCGCGCTGCGGCGCCTGCGGCGCTTTGCCCGCGAAGGCGCCGCCGAGGAACTCGACCTCGACGAGACCATCCGCGGCACCGCCCGCAACGCCGGCTGGCTCGACCTCAGGATGCGCCCCGAGCGGCACAACAAGGTCAAGGTGTTGCTGTTCCTGGACATCGGCGGCTCGATGGACGATCACGTGCGCGTCTGCGAGGAAACGTTCTCGGCGGCCAAGAGCGAGTTCAAGCACCTCGAGCATTTCTATTTTCACAACTGCATCTACGACTTCGTCTGGCGCGACAACACGCGCCGTCATGGCGAGCGGCTGCCGCTATGGGATGTCATGCACCGCTATGGCAGCGACTACAAGCTGGTGCTGGTTGGCGACGCCACCATGAGTCCCTACGAGATCATGCATCCGGGCGGCTCGGTCGAATACAACAACGAGGAACCCGGCGCCGTCTGGCTGCGGCGCCTGCTCGACACCTATCCCGCCGCCGTCTGGCTCAACCCGGAGCCGGAGGGTGCCTGGAACTACCGCCCCTCGATCGGGCTGATCCGCGAGATCATGGAATCGCGGATGTTCCCGCTCACGCTCGACGGCCTGGCACGGGCGATGCGCGAGCTGAACAAATAGCCCGACTCAGAGCAGCGGCACGCCTTCCTTCTCGCCGCGCTCGTAGACCACGTTGGCGCGGCCGACGATCAGCGAATCGAGCGAGCCGATGCGGTCGCTGTCCTTCTTCGCGTAGGGCATGCGGTGCAGCACGTAGCGCATCGCGTTCAGTCGCGCGCGCTTCTTGCAGTCGGACTTGATGACCGTCCAGGGCGCGTCGGCGGTGTCGGTATAGAAGAACATCGCTTCCTTGGCCTTGGTGTACTCGTCCCACTTGTCGAGCGAGGCCATGTCGACCGGCGACAGCTTCCACTGCTTGAGCGGATGGACGCGCCGTTCCTTGAAGCGCCGCCGCTGTTCCTGCTGGCTCACCGAGAACCAGAACTTGATCAGGTGGATGCCGTTCCGGACCATCATGCGCTCGAACTCGGGGGCCTGGCGCATGAACTCCTGGTACTCCATATCGGTGCAGAAGCCCATGACGCGCTCGACGCCGGCGCGGTTGTACCACGAGCGGTCGAACAGCACGATCTCGCCGGCGGTGGGCAAGTGTTGAACGTAACGCTGGAAGTACCATTGGCCGCGTTCGGTTTCGGTGGGTTTCTCGAGCGCGACGACGCGTGCGCCGCGCGGGTTCAGGTGTTCCATGAAGCGCTTGATGGTGCCGCCCTTGCCGGCGGCGTCGCGCCCTTCGAAAAGGATCACCACTTTCTGCCGGGTTTCCTTGACCCAGGCCTGCAGCTTGAGCAGTTCCACCTGCAGACGATACTTTTCGCGCTCGTAGGTCTTGCGCGACATCAGGTTCTGGTAGGGGTAGCCGCCTTCGCGCCAGCCGGGCGCGAGTTCCTCGTCGGGATGGACGCTGGTGGTTTCTTCGGCCATGCGCTGCTGCCGCAGCAGGGACTTGAGGATGGACATCGACTCTTCCGCCGGTGCGCCCGAAAGAATGTCGCGCACCGCCGTCAGGCGCGCCTGCTGAGCGGCATCGGCCGCTTGTGCGACGGCGAAGGCCTCGATGCGCTCGGGAGTTGTCGTCGGTCCGGTGTCGCCCGCACCAGCTGGACGCGTGCGCGGCGTCGGCAACGGCTTCTGGTTTCCGGCGCTCGGAACCCGGGCGGCAGGTGGGCGCTTGCGGGTTGTTGTTGTCGTGGTGCTTGCAGTGGTCTTGGTGCGTGTTGCCATGTTCTTATCCAAATAAGTCATCAAGGGGATTCTTCCGGGGGGCCGATGTTGTGCCCGCCGCAGAGTCAGCCGTGGTGATGCGCCGCGCGGTGAACTCTTCCTCGACGCTGTCGCGATAGACGCTCCAGGCCGAACTGCCCGTCGACAGGCGGCGCCAGATTTCCTGGCCGACGCCGCCGTATTCGAGCGTGCTGCCGTCATCCAGTTGCACGCGCAGCAGGCGTGCGCCGGCATCGTAGCCGATGGCGCGCAATCTGCCAGAACTGATCTTCTTCATTGCCATGCTCATGGCAGCGAACCCGGTTCGTCTTCCGGTGCCGAAAAGGCGGCCGCTTCGCGCGCCTGCCTCTCGCGCAGCCGGGTGTTCTTGTCTTCGTTGGCAAAGACATAGCGGCCGGCCAAGACGCAACCCTTCATGCCCGGATCGCAAGGCAGGTTGTTCACCTTCGTGCAGGTGTCGTCGAGTTCGTGGGGGCAACCCCAGCCGCCGGCCATGTCGTCGTATGCTTCGGGAGCGAAAGTGGAGAACCCCTGAATTGTTGCCCGAGTTCGCTTGGTAGTAAAGTCGACGCGCGTCGTCCGGCCCGACATCCAGCGCGGTCCGCCCGCGCACGGACGCATTATCGACATGGCTACGTTCTCCAGTTATCGCGACCGGATCGCTACCCGCCTGCTCTATGCATGGATACGGCCACGCGTGTTTCCCGACGATGCCGGCGAACTCGGTCTCGACGCGACCAGGCCGGTCTGCTACGTCCTGCAGCAGCCGCGCTATTCGAATCTGCTGGTGCTGCGCGAGGAAGTGCGCCGCGCCAGCCTGCCCGCCGCTGGTGGCCATTTCTTTCTCAACCGGACCACCACGCTGGCGGAACCGGCGCGCGATCGTCATCGACATCCACCGATGCTGGAGCGGATCGTGCGCGCCACCGTGGCGGATGCCGGCCACGACGTGCAACTGGTGCCGGTCACCATTCTGTGGGGGCGCGCACCGGGCAGCCAGCAGTCGCTGCTCAAGGCGCTATTTTCTGAGACATGGGGGCCGACTGGCCATTTCCGGCAGCTGATGGCCATCCTGTTCCACGGCCGCGATGCCATGGTCCGTTTTGCCCAGCCCATCTCGACACGGCAGCTGCTGGGCACGGAGCCGGACGCGACGCGCGCGGTGCGCAAGCTGGCGCGCGTGCTGCGGGTGCATTTCCGGCGGCAGCGCGAACTGGCGATCGGCCCCGATCTCTCGCACCGGAACACCCAGGTCGAGCGTCTGCTGTCTGCGCCCGCAGTGCGAGCGGCCATCGCCGAGGAAACGGTGACACACCACATCACCCACGCGGAGGCGCATGCGCGGGCGCGGCGCTTCGCCCTCGAGATTCCCTCGGACTACTCCTACGGCGTCGCCCGGGCCTTCGAACTGTTTCTCGAGTGGTTGTGGAATCGGCTCTACGACGGCATCGAAGTGCGCCAGGCCGAGGTGCTCCAGCGCATCGCGCCGGGGAGCGGCATCGTCTACCTGCCTTGCCATCGCAGTCACATCGATTACCTGCTGCTCTCGTTCATCATCTACCGCCATGGCCTGACACCGCCGCATGTTGCGGCCGGCGTCAACCTCAACCTGCCGCTGGTGGGGCCGCTGCTGCGCCGTGGCGGCGCGTTTTTCATCCGCCGCAGCTTCAAGGGCGAGCCGCTCTACGCCGCGGTCTTTGACGAATACCTGCACCTGATGATCTCGCGCGGCTTTCCGGTGGAATATTTCATCGAAGGCACGCGCTCGCGCTCGGGGCGCATGCTGCCACCGCGCACCGGCATGCTCGCCATGACCATCCGCAGCTTCCTGCGCGACCACGGCCGGCCACTGGTGCTGGTCCCGGTCTATATAGGCTACGAGAAGCTGATCGAGGGCCGCAGCTTCGTCGAGGAACTGGCTGGCCAGCCCAAGCGCAAGGAATCGCTGCGTGGCTTGCTGGCCACGGTGCGCAGCTTGCGCCGCGAGTTCGGCAAGGTGCATGTCGGTTTCGGCCGCCCCTTGATGATGGATGAGTATCTCGATCGCGCGCATCCCGGCTGGCGTGACGATCCGATCGAGGCGGCCGGCTCGTGGCTGCGGTCGGCGACCGCGGACGTGGCCTGGGAACTGACGCTGCGCATCAATGAAGCGGCGGTGATTACCCCGGCCAACCTTGCCGCGCTGATAATGCTTGCCGCACCGGACGGTGCGGCCGACGAGCAGGCGGTTCGGCGCATGATCGAGCATTACCGTGCCCTGTTGCGCGCGGCGCCTTATTGTGCCCTGACGGCGTTTTGCGACGTGGCGGCCGACGAGATCATCGGCCATGCGGTCCGCCTCGGCGCGATCGAGCGGGTCGCCGGCGGCGGCGAGCAGTTGCGTGTCCCGACGGGCGGCCTGCCCTTGCTGGCTTACTTCCGGAACAACGTGCTGCATCTGGTGGCATTGCCGTCGTTGCTGGCCTGCCTGCTCGTCATGGAACCGCGCCTGTCGCTGGAGCGTGCGATCGGCGCCATCCGCCGACTGCTGGTTCTCGCGCGCGAGGAACTGTTCATGAACTGCACACCGGGTGAGATCCCCGGGGGTGTCGAGACGGTGTTGACCGTTCTTGTCGCCCGTCAGCTGATCCGACGCCAGGATGGCGAACTGCTGGCGCCCGGGCCGGGAACGCGCGAGCATGCCGAACTGTCGATGCTGGCCGAAACCATGCGCGTCGCGCTGGGAGTTTCCCTGCTGAAAGTGGCGCTGGCGCCCGATGCCGGCGCCGACGGGCTCAGCGTTCCTTCGCCCACGAATCCCTCAAGGTCACCGTCCGGTTGAACACCGGCGTGCCGGGCTGCGAGTCGCAGCGGTCGGCGACGAAGTAGCCGTGCCGCTCGAACTGGAAGCGCTCCTCGGCGACCGCTTCCCGCAAAGCCGGCTCCAGTTGCGCCGTGATGACGCGCTTCGATGCCGGGTTGAGGTCGGCGAGGAAGTCGCGGCCGCCCGAGCCAGGCGCTTCGGCGCTGAACAGCCGGTCGTAGAGCCGCACTTCGGCCTGGTAGGCGTGCTTCGCCGAAACCCAGTGGATGTTGCCCTTCACCTTCACGCTGTCGGCGCCTGGCGTGCCCGACTTGGTGTCGGGCAGGTAGATGCAGTGCACCGACTTGATGTTGCCGGCGTCATCCTTGACGCAGCCGGTGCACTTGACGACGTAGCCGTAGCGCAGCCGCACCGTGTTGCCGGGGAACAGGCGGAAGTAGCCCTTGGGCGGATGCTCGGTGAAGTCCTCGCGCTCGATCCAGAGCTCCTTGGCGAACGGAATCTCGCGCTTGCCCCAGTCCGGCTGCTGCGGGTGGTTGGGCGCCTCGCAGTTTTCTTCCTGCTCTTCGGGATAATTGTCGATGACGAGCTTGATCGGGTCGAGCACGGCGATGCGGCGCAGCGCGGTCTCGTTGAGATGGTCGCGCATGCAGCCTTCGAGCACGCTCATGTCGATCCACGAGTCCGACTTGGCGACGCCGATCATCTCGGCGAAGCGGCGGAAGCCCTCCGGCGTGAAGCCGCGCCGGCGCGCGCCGACCAGCGTCGGCAGGCGCGGGTCGTCCCAGCCATCGACGTGCTTTTCCTCGACCAGCTGGATCAGTTTTCTCTTCGACAGGACGACGTAGGAAAGGTTGAGCCGCGCGAACTCGATCTGCTGCGGCAATGGCCGTTGCAGCAGGCCGCCTTCGGCGAGTCGCTCGAGCAGCCAGTCGTAGAACGGCCGCTGGTCCTCGAATTCGAGCGTGCAGATCGAGTGGGTGATGTTCTCCAGCGCGTCCTCGATCGGATGCGCGTAGGTGTACATCGGATAGATGCACCACGTGTCGCCGGTGTTATGGTGCGTGGCCCTTTTTATCCGGTAAATCGCCGGGTCGCGCAAGTTGATGTTGGGCGAGGCCATGTCGATCCTGGCGCGCAGCACATGCGCGCCGTCGGCGAACTCGCCGGCCTTCATGCGTCGGAACAGGTCGAGGTTCTCCGCGACGCCGCGGTCGCGGAACGGACTGGCCTTGCCGGCTTCGGTGAGCGTGCCGCGGCTGGCGCGCATTTCCTCGGCCGACTGCGAGTCGACGTAGGCGTTGCCGGATTCGATCAGGTATTCGGCAAACTGGTACATCCAGTCGAAGTAGTTGGAGGCGTAGTAGAGATTGGAGCCCCAGTCGAAGCCAAGCCATCTCACGGCATCGACGATGGAATCGACGTACTCCTGTTCTTCCTTCTCCGGATTGGTGTCGTCGAAGCGCAGGTGGCAGACGCCGCCGTAATCCCTCGCCAGCCCGAAATTCAGGCAGATGGATTTGGCATGTCCGAAATGCAGGTAACCGTTCGGCTCCGGCGGAAAACGGGTGCGGATGCGAGGCGTGTCGCCAGAACTGACTTTGTGTTGTTCGGCCGGGCCGGGCTGTCCGGACCAGCGGCGCGGCGCGAACTTGTTTGCCGCCAGATCGGCATCGATGATGTTGCGGATGAAGTTGGAGCCGGGGGCCTTGGCAGGATTGGGATCGTTGGGCGACATGGCGTCTGGGTCGGCAAGCAGGTCGTGAAGACCTCATTCTAGCTGGCTGTGCCGGGTACTTGAGCGTGGCGCGCTCGAACGTCCGGTAGGGAGTGGCCTGACTTACAATCATGCTGGAAGCTTCAGCCCGGTTGCGGTCGTGCCGGCCGCATCGTTTCGCCATGATTGGAGGTTCAGGATGCCCACGATTGTGCAAATCGATTTTCCCAGCGAAGGCCCTTTCGGAGAACAGTTGCGTGCGGCGGTCGGCGATCTTGCAGAGTCGATCGCCAGGGAGCCGGGCATGCGCTGGAAGATCTGGACGGAAAATGCCGCCGAGAAGACGGCCGGCGGCATCTATCTGTTCGAAACCGAGGCAACGGCAAGGGCATTCCTGGAGATGCACTTGGCGCGCCTGCCGTCCTTCGGTGTCACCAACGCCCGCGCCCGCGTCTTCAACATCAATGAGCCGTTGTCGCGCATCACCCATGCGCCGGGCATCTGACGTTTCATCAAAGGAGAGCCGTATATGAATCAACGATCTTGGTCCGCCGGCCGCCGGGCGCTCATCGCCGGCCTGCTGTTGTTGGCCACGGGTTTCGCGTCGGCCGGCGCGCCGCTGCAAAAGACCCAGGTACCGGGCTATTACCGCATGGCGCTGGGCGGCATCGAGATGACGGCGCTCTTTGATGGCGCCATCGAACTCGATTCGAAGTTGCTGATGAACACCAGTGCGCGCGAAGTGTCATCGTTGCACGCGCGCCAGTTCATCAAGGGTTCCGCGCTCCAGGTGGCCGTCAACGCTTTTGTCATCAATATCGGCGGCAAGTTGGTGCTGGTCGATGCCGGTGCCGGCAGGGCGTTCGGACCGAAGATGGGTCAGATCGTCGCCAACCTCAAGGCAGCGGGCCACGCGCCCGACCAGATCGATGTCGTGCTGATCACCCATCTGCACGGCGACCACGTCGCCGGGCTGGTCGATGCCGAAGGCAAGGTCGTGTTTCCCAATGCCCAGGTCTGGTCCGCACAGGCGGACAACGATTTCTGGCTGAACGAGGCCATCGCCGCCAAGGCGCCAAAGGAAGCCCAGCCCTTCTTCAAGATGGCCCGCGACGCCGCGGCACCGTATCTCAAGAGTGGCCAGTGGAAGACCTTCGCCTCGGACCAGGAACTCGTTCCCGGCATCGCCAGCTTTGCGGCCAACGGCCATACGCCCGGCCACAGCGGCTACCTGATCGGCGCGGGCGAAGATCGCCTGCTGATCTGGGGCGACATCGTCCATAACCACGCCGTGCAGTTCGCGCGTCCGCAGGTGGCGATCGAGTTCGATGTCGATCCGAAGGCGGCCGTCGTTACGCGGAAAAAGATCCTGGCCAAGGCGGCCAAGGAACGTCTCCTGATCGCCGGCATGCACCTGCCGTTCCCCGGTATTGGCCACGTGCGCAAGGAAGGCAACGGCTATAACTGGGTGCCCATCGACTTCGCGCCGCTGCCGGAGTAGGCCTTGGCGGAATTCGATTCGCCAGCCATTCCTTTGTCATGAGCAGCGGAGCGCTTCTCGCCATCGGCATCGGCGCGATGCTCGGCGCCTGGCTGCGCTGGGGGCTGGGCCTGTGGCTCAACCCCCTGCTGCCGACCTTGCCGCTGGGCACACTGGCTGCCAACCTGATCGGCGGCTACCTGGTCGGCGCGGCGGTGGCGGTGTTCCACATCAACGTCGATCT
>CAYXZX010000104.1:0-9560 GCA_964469455.1 uncultured Rhodocyclaceae bacterium
AGCTGTTCACCGGCATCGAGAAGTTCGAGATCATGGCCATCCCGTTCTTCATCCTCGCCGGAAACTTCCTGACCCATGGCGGCGTGGCGCGGCGCATGATCAACTTCGCCACGTCGATGGTCGGCCACTGGTATGGCGGCCTCGGCCTCGGCGGCGTGTTCGCCTGCGCGCTTTTCGCGGCGGTGTCGGGGTCCTCGCCGGCCACGGTTGTGGCCATCGGCTCGATCCTGCTACCGGCGATGGTAAAAGCCGGATTCCCCAACAAGTTCGGCGCAGGCGTCATCACCACCTCCGGCGCGCTCGGCATCCTCATTCCGCCGTCGATCGTGATGGTCATGTACTCGGTGGCGACCAACACCTCGGTCGGCGCCCTGTTCATGGCCGGCGTCTTGCCCGGCATCGCGCTGGCGATGACGCTCGGCGGCGTCACCTGGTATCGCGCCCGCAAGTTCGGCTACCCGCGCCAGCCCAAGGCGTCGTGGGGCGAGCGCTGGGACAGCTTCCGCAAATCGGTCTGGGGCCTGCTGCTGATCGTGGTGGTGATGGGCGGCATCTACACCGGCATCTTCACCCCGACCGAGGCGGCCGCGATGTCCGCGGTCTACGCCTTCATCTGCGCCGTTTTCATCTACCGCGACATGGGGCTGCGGGACGTGCCCAAGGTGCTGCTGAACTCGGCCAACATGTCGGCGATGCTGCTCTACATCATCACCAACGCCGTGCTCTTCTCGTTCATCATGACCAACGAGAACATCCCGCAGGCGCTGGCCGACTGGATGCTGGGACACGGCCTCGGGATGATCACCTTCTTGCTGGCGGTCAACATCATCCTGCTGCTGGCAGGCAACTTCATGGAGCCGTCGTCGATCGTCCTGATCTTCGCCCCCATCCTGTTCCCGGTGGCGATCAAGCTGGGCATCGATCCGGTGCATTTCGGCATCCTGATGGTGGTGAACATGGAAGTCGGCATGTGCCACCCGCCGGTCGGCTTGAATTTGTACGTGGCATCGGGCATCACCAGGATGGGCATCACCGAACTCACCATCGCCGTCTGGCCGTGGTTGTTGACCATGCTGACTTTCCTGATCATCGTGACTTACTGGCCACCCCTGTCGCTCTGGTTGCCGAGGACATTGGGCATGATCAGTTAGCCGTCAGATTCCAGATTGGGAGCCCGGTTGGCGACCGCCGACCGGGCTTTTTTCATTTGGCGTCCGGCGAAGACTGACTATTCTGCGATAAAATTCGCAATTAGTTGTTTTACTTACCAAACTGCTTCAGAAAAGAAAGGTTCAACGAATGGCAATCGAGCGCACGCTGTCGATCATCAAACCGGATGCTGTGGCCAAGAACGTAATCGGCCAGATCTATTCCCGCTTTGAAAACGCCGGGCTGAAGATAGTTGCCTCGCGCATGGCTTGGCTGTCCGAGCGTGAAGCCGGTGGTTTTTACGCTGTGCATAAGGAGCGCCCATTTTTCAATGACCTCGTTCAATTCATGACGTCCGGCCCCGTGATGATTCAGGTCCTGGAAGGCGAAAACGCCATCGCCAAGAACCGCGAGCTTATGGGCGCCACCGATCCGAAGAAGGCCGAAAAGGGCACCATCCGAGCCGATTTTGCCGCGAGCATTGACGCCAATGCCGTGCACGGCTCGGACGGCCCCGATACTGCCAAGGTTGAGGTCGCCTATTTCTTCCCAGAACTGAACGTCTTCTCCGGCCGCTGAGCGCCGAATGGTCAATCTGCTGGATTTCGATGTCGACGGCCTGGCAGCCTGGTTGGCGCAACTGGGCGAGAAGCCGTTCCGCGCGCGCCAGGTGCTGCGCTGGATGCACCGCGCGGGCTGCGATGACTTCGGGCAGATGACCGACGTGGCGAAATCCCTGCGCGCCAAGTTGGCAGAGAGCGCCGAGGTCCGCGGCCTTCGGCCGATGCGCGACGCGACCGCCGCCGACGGCACGCGCAAATGGCTTCTGGGCGTCGACAACGGCGAAAACGTGGGCAATGCCGTCGAGACGGTGTTCATCCCCGAGGCCAATCGCGGCACGCTGTGCGTGTCCACCCAGGTGGGTTGCGCGCTCGACTGCGCGTTCTGTTCCACCGGCAAACAGGGCTTCAATCGTAACCTGACGACGGCCGAGATCATCGGTCAAGTATGGCACGCCAACCGGGCGCTCGGAGCCGTGAAGGCAACCGGCGCGCCCGATGAAGGCGAACGCGTAATCAGCAACGTCGTCCTGATGGGCATGGGCGAGCCGCTCGCGAACTATGAGGCCCTGGTGCCAGCGTTACGGCTGATGCTTGACGATCACGGCTATGGCCTGTCCAGGCGGCGCGTTACCGTGTCGACGTCGGGCATCGTGCCGGCCATGGATCGGCTGCGGGAGACCGTGCCCGTTGCACTCGCGGTTTCGCTGCACGCGCCGGACGATGCGCTTCGCGACCGGCTCGTGCCGTTGAACAGGAAGTATCCGCTGAAGGAACTGATGGCAGCCTGCCGCCGGTATCTGGATCACGCGCCGCGCGATTTCATCACCTTCGAGTATGTCATGCTCGCCGGCGTCAACGACAGCGATGCCCATGCCCATGCCTTGCTGCGGCTGGTCCGGGACGTGCCGAGCAAGTTCAATCTGATTCCGTTCAATCCCTTCCCTGGCTCCGGCTTCCATCGATCGCGGCCGGAGCGAGTGAGGCGCTTCCAGGAAATCCTTCTGAGTGGCGGACTGGTTGCCACGGTGCGCAAGACGCGCGGCGACGACATCGATGCCGCCTGCGGCCAGCTGGCCGGTCAGGTGAGGGACAAGTCGAAACGCGTCACGGCAGCAGTTCTCGGGCGGACGCCCTCCCGGCGACCAATGGAGGTGGTGTCGTGAAGAGACTGGCGATGGCTTGTCTGGGGGGGGCAATGCTTGCCGGATGCGCTGGCGGGCCGACGCCGGGGACGGAGACCTCGTCGACGCCGGTGTCGCAGCAGGTGGCCATTGGCGACGCCCGCCAGCGGGCAAAGGCCCATACTGATCTTGGCATGGTCTATCTGCGTGAGGCCCGGCTCAGCGTGGCGCTCGATGAAGCGCGGCTGGCGATTGAAGCGGATGCGGGTTATCCGCTCGGCCATAACCTGCTCGGCTTGGTGCGCATGTATCTCAAGGATGAGAAGGCCGCAGAAGAGAGTTTCACACGCGCCCTGCGCCTGGCACCGGCGGATCCGGAGATCAACAACGATTTCGGCTGGTTTCTTTGCCAGAGCGGACGTGAACGGCAGTCGCTGAGCCATTTCGAGATCGCGAGCAGGAGCCAGTTGTATTCGACACCGACGAAGCCGCTGACCAACGCGGGAATCTGCTCGCTCTCGATCAGGGATGACAAAGGTGCCGAGGAGTTTCTGCTGCGGGCCTTGCGCGCTGATGCGACGAATAGCGATGCGCAGTTTCTCCTGGCCGACATCTGTTATCGCACTGGACGCCTGTCCCAGGCCAAGAATCGTCTGGCCGACGTCCACAGAATGAGCGAGCCCACTGCTCAGACCACCTGGTTGGGTTTGCGCCTAGAGCGGAAACTGGGGGACCGCGAAGAGGAAATGCGCTACGTCAACCAGCTCAGGCGCAAGTTCCAGGAATCCCGGGAGTACCAACTCCTGATGCAAGGCAATTACGAGTGAGCGAAGCGCAAGAGCCAATAGACCAGGGCAACGATATTGCCTCCGCCGACGCACTGCCCGCCGATGGAGGGCGTATCGGCCCGATACTCGCCAGGGCGCGCGAAGCGCGTGGCCTCGGCATCAACGACGTCGTGCAGACGCTGAAGTTCAATCCTCGCCAGATCGAGTTGCTGGAAGCCGATGATATCGAGGCGCTGCCCGGTGCCATGTTTGTACGCGGCATGATTCGCAGCTATGCCCGCTTCCTCCGGATCGATCCCGAGCCCTTGCTGGCACGGTTGGCAAGCCGGATGCCGACGGCGGCACCGGATGTGCGGCCGCCTGACAACATGGGCAATGCCATGCCGAACGTAGGCGTGCGGCAGATACCGATGCTGGTGGCATTGTCTGTCTTGCTTCTGGTGTTTGCGGCGACGCTGGTGACTTGGCACTTCTTCGGTGATCGCCGGCCTGGCGAGAAGGCGTCTGCGTCTACCGCAAACAGCGAAGCGCGTGACGGTGGCGCCGCCGATCCCGCGCCTCAGGGGGCTGGCTCGGGCATGTCGGCTTCGCCAGCCATCGAGTCCTCGCCCATGGTCGCGGCACCGCCTGCGACCGCCGTTCAGGCGGGGGCGGTTGGCCGGCAATTGACCTTTGATTTTCTTGGCACGAGTTGGGTGGAAGTCAAGGACGCCACCGAGCAGATCATTTTCACCGGTCAGTACGGGCCAGGTATCAGGCAGGTGGTTGCCGGATCACCGCCGTTCCAGATCGTGATCGGCAGCGCCGCCGGCGTCGAACTGCGCTATGACGATTCGGTCATCGACCTCAAGCCACATACGCGCGCCGAAGTGGCACGACTGACTTTGGAATGACGACGACCTCGAGCACCTCGCCCGGCTGTCATCCCTGCCGGCGTACCACGCGCAGTGTCATGGTCGGTGGCGTCGCGATCGGTGGCGACGCGCCGGTCGTCATCCAGTCCATGACCAATACCGACACGGTCGATGCCTTCGGGACGGCCATGCAGGTGGCGGAACTCGCGCGCGCCGGTTCTGAGATCGTTCGCATCACCGTCAATACCCGCGAAGCCGCTGCCGCGGTGCCCGAGATTCGGGAACGCCTGCTGGCCATGAACCTCGACGTGCCCCTGGTCGGCGATTTCCATTTCAATGGCCACAAACTGCTCGCTGAAGTGCCGGCCTGCGCCGAGGCACTGGCCAAACTGCGCATCAATCCCGGCAACGTCGGCAAGGGTGCAAGGCGGGATGAGCAGTTCGTGCAGCTGATCGAGATCGCCACACGCTACAAGAAACCCGTGCGCATTGGCGTCAACTGGGGCAGCCTGGACCAGCAACTGCTTGCCCGCGTCATGGACGAGAACGCGCGCCGGCCTGAGCCGCTCGATGCCACCGGCATCATGCGCGAGGCCATGGTTGCCTCGGCACTGGAATCGGCGGCTAGGGCGGAGGAGATCGGCCTGCCCGGCGACATGATCGTGCTGTCATGCAAGGTATCCGGCGTACAGGACCTGATCGCCATCTACCGTGACCTCGCCGCGCGCTGCGACTACCCGCTGCACCTGGGCCTCACTGAAGCCGGCATGGGCAGCAAGGGCATCGTCGCCTCGACGGCGGCGCTCGCGGTGCTGCTGCAGGAGGGTATCGGCGACACCATCCGCATTTCGCTGACCCCTGAACCCGGCGGCCAGCGCGCGCGCGAAGTGGTGGTGGCGCAGGAAATCCTCCAGACCATGGGCCTGCGGGCCTTCGCGCCGATGGTGGCGGCGTGCCCGGGCTGCGGCCGCACCACCAGTACCGTTTTCCAGGAACTGGCGCAGGATATTCAGGACTTCGTGCGCGAGCGCATGCCCGAGTGGCGGCTGCAACGGATTGGCGTCGAAGCCATGACGCTGGCGGTCATGGGCTGCGTGGTCAATGGCCCGGGCGAGAGCAAGCATGCCAGCATAGGCATTTCGTTGCCGGGCACGGGCGAAGAACCGGTGGCGCCGGTCTATATGGACGGCGAGCGGACGACCACCCTGCGTGGCGAGAATGTCGCCGCGGAATTCAGACAGATCATCGAGAACTACGTGGCGCGCAAGTATGCGCCGCGCACCTAGGACATGAGCACATTGCAAGCGATCCGCGGGATGAACGACATCCTGCCCGACGAGGCCGAACTCTGGGAACAGTTCGAGGAACTGGTGCGCGACTGGTTGCAGGTTTACGGCTATCGACCCATGCGCATGCCGTTGGTGGAGCCTACACCCCTCTTCGCTCGCGCCATCGGCGAAGTGACCGACATCGTCGAGAAGGAGATGTATTCCTTCACCGACAGCCTCAACGGCGAGCAATTGACGCTGCGGCCGGAAGGTACCGCCTCCTGCGTGCGTGCCGTGCTCCAGCATAATCTGCTCTATGACAGCCCGCGCCGCCTGTGGTACATGGGACCGATGTTCCGCCATGAGAGGCCACAGAAGGGACGCTACCGCCAATTCCATCAGGTCGGCGTCGAGGCGCTGGGGTACGCCGGACCTGACATCGATGCCGAGCAGATCCTCATGGGCGCGCGGCTGTGGGGCGATCTCGGCCTCTCCGGCATCGAACTCGAGATCAACTCGCTCGGTCAGCAGGAAGAACGAGCCCGACATCGGGGCGACCTGATCGCCTATCTCGAGCAGCATCGCGACCGGCTCGACGCCGACGGCCAGCGCCGGCTGCACACCAATCCGCTGCGCATCCTCGATACCAAGAACCCTGCCATGCAGGATCTGGTCGAGGGCGCGCCACGGCTGATGGCCTACCTCGGCGAGGCCTCGCTGAAGCACTTCGAAGGCGTCCAGACGCTGCTCAAGGATGCAGGCCTGCCGTATCGAATCAACCCGCGCCTCGTGCGCGGGCTTGACTATTACAATCTCACCGTTTTCGAGTGGGTGACCGATCAGCTCGGCGCGCAGGGTACGGTTTGTGCCGGAGGGCGTTACGACGGCCTGATTGCGCAACTCGGCGGCAAGCCGGCACCGGCCTGCGGGTTCGCCATGGGCGTGGAGCGCCTGCTGGCGCTCTGGACCGACCAGGGCAACCGCCACGAACGTCCGGTTCCGGACATCTATGTCGTGCATCAGGGCGAGCAGGCCGGCCGCCATGCGTTCCGGGTGGCGGAGCACTTGCGCGACGTCGGTTTCGTCGTTCATCTGCACTGCGGCGCGGGCGGCTTCAAGGCGCAGATGAAGAAGGCCGATGCCTCGGGAGCGACAATTGCCGTGATCATTGGCGACGACGAGGCGCAGGCGAACGAGGCGACGATCAAGGCCCTGCGCGAGGACGCCGGCCAAAGGCGCGTCGCCGTCGAGCGGCTGGCCGAAACGGCGAGCGAGTGGATTCTTGGCAATGAATGTGAATAGCGACGGGAACGGGAAAACTGGCGATGGCAACTTACGATCTTGAAGAGCAGGAACAATTAGATTCGCTGAAGACCTGGTGGAAGATGCATGGCAACCTGGTCACGACCATCGTCACGGTGGCCGCGCTCGCCGTTCTTGCCTGGCAAGGATGGAACTGGTGGCAGCGGACCCAGGCCGCGCAGGCGTCGGCACTGTTCGGCGGCGTCCAGTCGGCCGTCGCCCAGAACGACGCCAAGCGTGCTCGCGAGATGGCCGGGGAATTGATCGATAAGTTCTCCGGGACGGCCTATGCGGGCTTGGCAGCCTTGCTCTCCGCCAAGGCTCAGCTCGAGGGCGGCGATCTCAAGTCGGCGCGCATGCAACTGGCCTGGGCCGCGGATAACGCCAAGGATGACGGGATACGGGATCTGGCCCGACTCCGCCTGGCCACGGTCATGCTCGACGACAAGGCTTACGACGAAGCGCTCGCCAGGATCGCCGCCGAGCCGGCGCCTTCCTTGGCGCCGCGTTTCAACGACCTGCGCGGCGACATCCTGATGGCACAGGGAAAGAATGCCGAGGCGAAGGCGGCTTACGAGACTGCGCTGGCCAAGCTCGATGGGCTCATCAAGGAAGGCGGCGCGGAGGCAAGGGCGCGCAACGCCTACCGTGAGACGCTGCAGATCAAGGTGGATTCGCTGGGCGGCACCGAGGTGAAGGGAGATAGCAAGTGAAACAGCCGGTCAGTTTCATCGCCATTGCCGCCGCCGGCTTGTTCGCGGGTGGATGTTCGACACTGGACAAGATCAATCCATTCAAGTCGGAGCCGAAAATCAAGCCGGCGGAGTTGACGTCGATCCAGACAACGGCGGACGTCCAGGTTCGCTGGCAGTCGAACATCGGTGAGTCCGGCGATTTCGTGCTTGCCCCGGCCGTGGTGGGCGACAGTGTCTTTGTCGCTGCCCGCGACGGCAGCATTGCGCGGCTCGACGGCGGTCGTCAGGCGTGGCGCATCGCCGCCGGCGAGAAGCTGGCGGGGGGTGTCGGCGCGGATCGTCGCCTGGTGGTGGTCGGTACGGAGAAGGGGCAGGTGATGGCCTTCGACGCCGAATCGGGCAAGCCGCGCTGGACGGCGCGCGTCAGTTCGGAAGTGTTGGCCGCGCCGGTCGTCAGCGAGAATCTGGTGGCCGTGCGGTCGGTGGACGCGCGCATCGTCGGCCTCGACGCCGCCGATGGCAAGCGACGCTGGGTTTACCAGCGCGTCACGCCGGCGCTGACCCTGAGATCTGGCGTCGGCATGCTGATGGCCGATAACACGGTCCTGGCGGGCTTCCCGGGTGGCAAGCTCGTTGCCATCAACGGCAAGAACGGTGCGGCAATGTGGGAGGCAACCGTTGCCGTGCCCAAGGGCGCGACCGAACTGGAGCGCATCGCCGACATTACCAGCACGCCCGTGGCGGATGACCGCGAGGTCTGCGCTGTCGCCTACCAGGGCCGCGTCGCATGTTTCGAGTTGTCCACCGGCAACCAGGTGTGGGGACGCGACGTCTCGAGCAGCGCCGGACTCGACATGGACAAAGCGCGCGTCTATGTCAGCGACGACAAGGGTGCCGTCCAGGCTTTCTCCCGCGAAGGCGGAGCCAGCCTGTGGAAGCAGGACAAGTTGGCCAACCGGAGCTTGTCGCGGCCAATCGCCCTCGACCGGCGTGTCGCCGTGGCTGACTTTCAGGGCATCGTGCATTTCCTCAACGGAGAGGACGGTGCGTTCACCGCGCGTGCGGTGACCGATGGCAGCGCGGTCCGCGCCGAACCGCGACGGATTGCCGGCGGGCTGGTGGTGCAAACGCAGAAGGGCGGAGTCGTCGCGCTGGGAGTCAAGTGAAACCGACGCTGGTGCTGGTGGGCCGGCCCAACGTCGGCAAGAGCACGCTGTTCAATCGACTGACGCGCACGCGCGATGCCCTGGTCGCCGATCTGCCGGGCCTGACGCGGGATCGGCACTATGGCCATGGCAGGCTGGGCTACAAACCCTTTCTCGTGGTGGACACGGGCGGCTTCGAGCCGCTGGCAAAGTCAGGCATTGTTCACGAGATGGCGCGCCAGGCCGAAGCCGCGATCGCCGAAGGCGATGTCGTCCTGTTCATGGTCGACGCCCGAGCCGGCCTTGCACCGCAGGACAAGGAGATTGCCAGCCTGCTGAGGCGTGCCGGCCGGCCGGTGCATCTTGTGGTGAACAAGGCGGAGGGCATGGATCGCGCCGTGGTGGCCGCCGAGTTCCACGAACTCGGCATGGGCGAGCCGCGCGTGATCTCCGGCGCGCATGGCGAGGGTGTGCGCGAGTTGCTCGACCTGGCGCTGGCGCCGTACGGTGCCGACGAGGAAGGTTCTTCCGGCTCCGAGCAAGGGCCGCGTGTCGCCATCGTCGGCCGGCCCAACGTCGGCAAGAGCACCCTGGTCAACGCACTGCTTGGCGAGGAGCGCGTGATCGCCTTCGACATGCCGGGCACCACGCGCGATGCCATCGAGGTGCCGTTCG
>CAYXZX010000105.1:0-9538 GCA_964469455.1 uncultured Rhodocyclaceae bacterium
CGCCCAGCAGTTCGGTGATGGCATTGCCGATCGAGTTCTGGCTGATGGTGACGATGAGATCGCCCTGGTCGTCGCGATAGATGATCTGCTTGAACGCCGGCTGCCAGCGGATGGCGTTGGCGTAGCGGGCGTCGTGGATGCAGCGGTCACGCACCATCTTGGCGGCCTGGAGGAAATCGCTGTCGAATAGCAGTTCTTCCTCCACCAGTTGCGGGAAATTCAGGTCCGTCAGCATCGGTGCATTGCGCGTCGATACCTGATGGAAGAAACTGCGATAGAAGTCGAGGAAGCCCTTGAGGATGGTGTCATACTCCTTCCAGAACCGCACGTTGCGCAGCGCGGCCGCGCCGCCGGCGATTTCCCAGCTGGGCAGGCCCTGCGGGTAGCCGGTCAGCGCCAGGCGGCGCGAGTCGTCGCCGCACGGCCGCAGAATCTCCAGATCGAGCCGCGCGAAGAAGGCGCGATAGACCTTGCCCATGTGCGCCTGGAACAGCGAATGCTGGCCGCCGTCGGTGAGGTTGGGATTGTTGGCATCGGCCAGCGGCGCGGCGCGCAGCTGCGCCTGGTCGAAGACGATGAAATGGTTGTGCAGCATGCGGATGCTCGGCACGCCGGGCGAGGTGAGCGGCCAGGTGGCATCGAGGCTGGCCTCGCCGGCCAGCACGAGGTGCGAGCCGGGATCGGGATAGCGCTCGAGCATGAACTCGATGATGATCTGGTTCATGCGGTTCCAGACGTTCTTCGCGGCGGCGGGCACCTGGGTGCGCCGCACCGGCCGGCCCAGCGGATCGAGGATGCTGCGCGAGGTGTCGTAGATGATCGAGGTGTCGAAGACGTTGCTGTGGCCGAGCGCCTTGCGGTAGAGCAGCAGGCCTTCCGGATTGCGCAGCAGGCCGTTGTTCTGCACCAGGTCGGCGAGATTCTCGGCGCTGTTGAAGAATTCGTTCGGCTTCATGCCCTCGGGCACGGTCAGCGGAATCGGGCGGTAAGGCGTTACGATTTCACGGGGTCCGGTTTGCATGGGCTTCGCTCAACCTAAGAGAAAGGCGGATGACATTATGCGGGCAATGGCATGGGCATCGATATTCGGCGTATTGCCATGGCTGACTTTCGCCGCGCAGGCCGCGGAAAAAGTGAGCCGGGCCGAAGACCGGGAGGCGGTGGCCGTGGCCATCTACAACGACACGCTGGCGCTGATCAAGGAAGTGCGGCGGCTCGAGCTCGATCGCGGCATCAATGACATTGCGCTGAGCGACGTCTCGGCGGAGATGCGGCCGGAGACGGCCAGCCTGCGCGCGGTGGCAGGGCCGCCGCTGCGCTTGCTCGAGCAGAATTTCGATTTCGACCTGCTGACGCCGCAAAAGCTGCTCGAAAAGCATGTCGGCCAGACCATCGGCGTGATTCGCACGAATCCGGCCACGGGCGTCGAGACGCGCGAAACGGCCCAAGTGCTGGCCACCAACAGCGGCACGGTGCTCAAGTTTGCCGACCGCATCGAAACCGGCGTGCCGGGACGGCTGACTTTCAACGCCATTCCGGGCAACCTGCGCGAGCGGCCGACGCTGGTGGTCAAGCTGGAAAGCGCCGCTGCCGGCAGGCAGGTGGCCGAACTTTCGTATCTGTCCGGCGGGCTGTCGTGGAAGGCGGATTACGTCGCCGAGCTGGCCGGCGACGAGAGCCGGCTGGACCTCGCCGGCTGGGTGACGCTGACCAACCAGAGCGGCACCGCCTATGAGAATGCCAGGCTGCAACTGGTGGCCGGCGATGTCAATCGCGTGCGCCAGGACATGGTCGCCAAGGCGGGCATGGTGGCCATGGCGGCGCCGGCGCCCGCGCGGGAGATGGCGCGCGAGGAAGTGTTCGATTACCACCTCTACACCCTTGGCCGGCCGACCAGCATCCTCGACAACCAGACCAAGCAGGTGGCGCTGCTGTCGGCGGCCGCCGTGCCGGTCAGGAAGGAATACTTGCTGGCGGGGCAGGGCTGGTATTACCAGGGCCAGGCGTCCGATCTTGGCCAGAAGCAGAAAGTCGCGGTTTTCCTCGAATTCGAAAATGCCGGCGGGGACCTGGGCAAGCCCCTGCCCAAGGGGATCGTCCGGGTCTACAAGAAGGATGCCGGCGGCAATGCCATTTTCATCGGCGAGGACGCCATCGACCACACGCCCAAGAACGACCGCCTGCGGCTGAAGATGGGCAACGCTTTCGATGTCACGGCGACGCGCAAGCAGACCGCCTTCCGCCAGCTGGCCGGCCGACCCAACCCGGTCCATGAAACCGCCTGGCGCCTGGATGTCAGCAACGCCAAGGAGCAACCAGTGACCGTGAAAGTCGTCGAGCCGATGCCGGGCGATTGGGAAATCATCAGCGCCAGCCAGCCGCACGAGAAGGGCGAGGCGCATGCGGCGGTCTGGCAATTGCGGGTGCCGGCCGGCGGCAAGCAGGTACTCGAATACGCCGTCCGGGTGCGCTGAACGGCGGGCTGGCCGCATGGCCGTCGATGCGGCCATTAACAGGAATTACTTGACCACGGCACGGAAAACGGTAATTTAGAAGGTTTTAGCGATTATCGTTTCAAGGGAAAGAAGATGTCTGAGCCGACCAAGATCCTGCTGGAAGAGCACGAGATTCCAACCCACTGGTACAACATTGTTGCCGACCTGCCCAATCCTCCTGCGCCGCCCCTGGGGCCGGACGGCCAGCCGGTGCCGCCCGAGAAGATGCTGGCCATCTTTCCCGGCAACCTCCTCGAGCAGGAGATGTCGGCGGAGCGCTGGATCGCCATTCCGGACGAAGTGCGCGAGGCGTATCGCCTATGGCGGCCTTCGCCGCTCTACCGCGCGCATCGGCTGGAGAAAATGCTCGGCACGCCGGCCAGGATCTACTACAAGAACGAGGCGGTTTCCCCGGCGGGATCGCACAAGCCGAACACTGCCGTGCCGCAGGCCTTCTTCAACAAGCAAGCCGGCATTTCTCGCCTGGCCACGGAAACCGGTGCCGGCCAGTGGGGCAGTTCGCTCGCTTTCGCCGGGCAGATGTTCGGCGTCAGCGTGCGCGTTTTCATGGTCAAGGTCAGCTACAACCAGAAGCCCTTCCGGCGCTCGATGATGCAGACCTGGGGCGCCGAAGTGTTCGCCAGCCCCAGCGACATCACCCAGGCCGGCCGCGATGCGCTGGCCAAGGACCCCGAGAACCAGGGGTCGCTCGGTCTCGCCATTAGCGAAGCGGTCGAAGAGGCGGCTGGCCGCGCCGACACCAACTATGCACTCGGCTCCGTACTCAACCACGTCCTGCTGCACCAGACCGTCATTGGCCTGGAAGCCAAGAAGCAGCTGGCCAAGATCGGCGAGTATCCCGACATGATCTTCGCGCCCTGCGGCGGTGGTTCAAACTTCGGCGGCATCGTTTTTCCCTTCCTTGCCGACAAGGCGGCGGGGGACCCGAAGGCGAAGAACCTGCGCCTGGTCGCCGTCGAACCGACTTCGTGCCCGACCCTGACCAAGGGCGTTTATGCCTACGACTACGGCGACGCCACTGGCTACACGCCCCTGATGAAGATGTACACCTTGGGCCACGATTTCATGCCACCAGGCATCCACGCCGGCGGCTTGCGCTATCACGGCGATTCGCCGCTGGTCTCGCAGCTTTTCCACGAGAAGCTGATCGAAGCTGTGGCGGTGCCGCAACTCGCGACCTTCGAGGCCGGCGTGCAGTTCGCGCGCGCCGAGGGGATCATTCCGGCGCCCGAGTCCTGCCACGGCATCCGTGCCTGTATCGACGAGGCCATGCGCTGCAAGCAGACCGGCGAGAAGAAGACGCTGTTGTTCAATCTGACGGGCCATGGGCATTTCGACATGGCGTCCTACGACCGCTATTTCTCGGGCGCGCTCGACGACTACGAATATCCGCGCGAGGCGGTGGAACTCTCGCTACAGCACTTGCCGAAAGTGGGCTGACCGGTAGCGCGGTAGGTGGCACGCCTGGCGTTCCTGCTGCTGGTACTCGCCAATCTGGCCTTCTTCGTCTGGGCGGCGGGCTATCTGGGCGGCACCGACGAAGGCCGGGAACCCGATCGCCTGCGCAATCAGATCAACCCGGACAAGCTGCGGATCGCGGTGGCGGAGGCAGGCAGGAGCGCGCCCGAAGCGCAGCCCGAACCTGCCGCCGCTCCCCCGGCTCCGCCGGCAACCGTTTGCCGCCGGGTCGGGCCGATGGCGACGGCCGATGCCGACCGGTTGGCGGCCCAGGTGGCGGCCCTTGGCGAGGTGAAGTCGATGCCGGTGGAAGGCCGCAGCTACTGGGTGTTCATTGCGGCCGCGGATGCCAAGCCGACGGAGAAGACAGCGGCGCAGCTGCGTCAGGCGGGCCTCAGCGACTTTTTCGTGGTCAGCGATGACGGCCCGAATCGCGGCGCTTTTTCGCTTGGCCTTTTCCACAAGGAAGATGCCGCGAATGATCTGCTGCAGCGCCTGGCGAAGAAGGGCATCAAGTCTGCCAGGGTGGACAGCAAGCCGCGCAAGACCGATAAGACCATTCTCGAAATTCGCGCACCAGCCGATGCCATCGATCGGGCATTGACCGGCTTGACAGCGGATGTTGCCGACTGCGAGGGCGGTTGATGGGTTTTATCGTCGGCCTGACCGGCGGCATCGGCAGCGGCAAGAGCGCCGCCGCCGATGCCTTCGCCCGCCTGGGCGCGACGGTGGTGGATGCCGATGCCGTCGCCCACGATCTGACGGGCCCCTGCGGAGCCGCCATGCCGGCCATCGAGGCCGAGTTCGGCCCGCGCGTGGTCGCCGCGGATGGCCGTCTGGACCGTGCGGCGATGCGGTCGCTGGCGTTCGGCGACCCTGACGCACGCATGCGACTGGAGGCCATACTGCACCCGATGATCGGTGCCGAGACGCAAAGGCGCTGCCGGGAAGCGCTCGCCGGTGGTGCGCCCTATGTGGTGATGGAAGTGCCGCTGCTGGTGGAGTCCGGAAATTATCGCCAGCGTGTCCAGCGGGTTGCGGTAGTCGATTGCGACGACGAGGTTCGCATTGCACGCGTCATGGCCCGCAATGGCCTCGCCAGGGCCGAGGTGGAGCGCATCATGGCCACCCAGGCCAGCCGCGAGGCTCGACTGGCGGCGGCGGATGACGTGATCGACAACAACGGCTCGCTTGACCACCTGAATACCCAGGTGGATGCCCTGCACGCCATGTACTGCCGTCAGGCGGTCCTGTGCGGAGAAAAAGCGCCAAAACGTTGAGATTTGCCGTCGATTCGGTCAGAATTGGCGGAATTTGCCAGCGGACGGCCCGTGATCACCTACGAATATCCTCTCAACGAGCGCATTCGAACTTTGCTGCGCCTCGACGATATCTTCGACAGGGTGGCACATTTCGTGGCAACCGAAGGCCCGGCCGAGCACCACGTCGCGCTGGTGACCCTGTTCGAAATCCTTGAAGTTGCAGGGCGAGCCGACCTCAAGTTCGATCTTGTCCAGGAGCTCGAGCGGCAGCGCCAGATCCTGCTTTCGTTCAGAAACAATCCCGATATCTCGGAAGAGGCGCTGAGTGGCGCACTTTACGAAATCGAGCAGGCCTCGGCGGCGCTGCTGGCCATGCAGGGCAAGATCGGCCAGTACTTGCGCGACAACGAATGGCTGATGAGCATCAAGAATCGCGCGGCCATTCCCGGCGGCGTCTGTGAGTTCGATCTGCCCAGCTACCATTACTGGCTCAATCGCGACTCGGCGTTCAGGCAACGCGACCTCCAGGGCTGGCTGGCGCCGATGTTGCCGATCCGCCAGGGCATCGGCATCGTCCTGCGCTTGCTGCGGGCCTCCGGTCGGCCCGAGCCGCAGGTCGCGGTCCGGGGCAGCTATCAGTTGATGCTTGCGGGGCGGACGGCGCAACTGGTGCGCCTGCGCCTGCGGCGCGCCGATTCGGCGGTTCCGGAGATCAGCGCCAACAAGTACGCCCTCAACATCCGCTTTACGATGCCGGATACCGACCTGCGTCCGAAGCAGTCCGAAATCGATATTCCATTTGAATTGACCTTCTGCAACCTTTAGTCACGGTCAGCCGCGGCGGGCGTACTGCCTCATTTGCGGTGACCGGCGTGCCGTCGCGGCTGACTTTCATTTATTTCGCCACCGGCGCCCGCGGGCTCGGTCGGAATCAAATTCCTTTTCTGGAGGTTTGACGCATGTATTACGGTTGGCGCATTGTTGCCGTGGCAATGCTGGCGCTCGGTCTCAGCAACGGGGTTGCCAGTTATTCCTACGGACTGCTGGTCTTGCCGATGGGCAACGAGTTCGGTGCCAGCCGGATGGAGATGATGTGGGGCATGACGGCGGGGGCGCTGGCGGCGGTCCTGATTTCGCCGACGGCCGGATCGTTGATGGACAAGCGCTCCGCGCGCTTGCTGTTTTCCGTCGGTGCGCTTTGCCTGGCGGGAGCGCTGGTGCTGCTTTCGCTGTCGCGCAATGTATGGGAATTCGTGCTGGTATTCGGCAGCGTGATGTCGGTTGCGAGCACGCTGCTTGGGCCCCTGGGGGCGAATACCCTGGTGACACGCTGGTTCTCGCGGCATCGCGGGCGCGCCTTGGGCATCGCGGCGGTCGGCACCTCGCTAGGCGGATTGCTGGTTCCCTTGTTATTCCAGACCCTGATTGATGCCTATGGCTGGCGCCAGGCCAGTCTCTTGCTGGCAGGCGTCGTCCTGATCGTGCTCTTGCCTCCGGTGCTATGGATCGTGCGCAATCGACCGGAGGACATCGGGCTCCAGCCTGATGGTGAAACCACGGTTTCGTCGGGTCGGGGGGCCACCGGTGCGGCGGCGAGCGCCGAACTTCCGAACCTGATGAAGGATGGCGCTTTCTGGCGGATCTCGCTGGCTGTCGGAGTGCTCATGGCGGCTTTCACCGCCGTGCTGGCCAATCTTGTGCCATTCGCGGTGGGGCACGGCGTTGCCGCCAAGCAGGCCGCCTTCCTGGTGTCGGCGATCTCGGTGGCTGGCGTAAGCGGCAAGCTGCTGTTCAGTGTGTTCGCGGATCGGATCAATCTGAAATGGGCGCTGCTTGCCGCACTGATGATGGCCGGCTTGCCGATGTTGCTGCTCGTGCAGTTCCACAGCTACTGGATGATGGTCGTCTCGGCCGTTTCGGTCGGATTGGCCTCTGGCGCCTTCCTGCCAGCGTGGGGGGCGATACTGGCCCGAATCTACGGCCCGCTGGTGTTCGGCCGCATCATGGGACGCATGCAACCCGTCACCATCATCATGGTCATGGTAACCATGCCGATGACCGGCTACCTGTTCGATCTGACCGGCAGCTATACGGCCGCTTTCCTCGTGCTTGCCGGCGCCATCCTGGTTGCGATCATTGGTTTCCTGCCACTCAAGGTTCGCGGCTACGGCGAGTGACGACGGATTGGGTCCGGTACGAGCGACTTCGGAGGCAACCAGGCTTCAGCGGTCAAGGAGCAGGTTTCCCCGACCGAAGCGCATGCGTTAAGCGCGACGTGCCATTGGAGCCGACTGCCGGCCCTCGATATGCCGGAACGTTATGCGGCCCTTGCTGAGGTCATACGGAGATATCTCAAGCGAGACCTTGTCGCCGGCGATGATCTTGATGTGGTGCTTGCGCATCTTTCCGGCGCTGTAGGCCACCAGGATGTGTCCGTTGTCCAGGGTGACGCGATACTTCGAGTCGGGCAGAACTTCGTTCACGACACCGTTCATTTCAAGCAAATCTTCTTTGGCCACGAGAAAGCCTCCAAACGCAATGGGAAAAAAAGCCCGGCGCATGCCGGGCTTGTCAGGCTGTACGGGCAAGGTCTTGGGCCTTGCCTTCGAAAATGGTTACTCGGCGGGCCGGATATTCGACGCCTGCTTTCCCTTCGGGCCTGTCGTAATGTCGAAGGTGACCCGCTGCCCTTCAGCCAGGGTCTTGAACCCCTGCGCCTGGATCGCCGAGAAATGCGCGAAGAGATCCTCGCCGCCGCCTTCCAGGGTGATAAAACCAAACCCCTTGGAATCGTTGAACCACTTGACTGTGCCAGTTGCCATGTCGTGATGCCCTTAAGAAGAAAGGAAATGGGGACTGCCCCGGGTGGGGCGAGCATCAAGACAGCGGGATGATGAAGGAGGATTCCGCGAGAAAATGCGGATAAGACCGAACAGCAACGGCACTACTTGAAGATCGCGGGCGACACTATGAACCAGGCAGGTTGCCAGGGCAAGCTATTTCTTGGGTCTGGTCGATGGATTTCGTCATGGTTGTTGGGGTTCGCGCGGATGGTCAACGCTTCGCCCCCACAACTCTTCGGGCAATCCGACGGACCGTTGTAACGCCGCCTTGACCTGGGAGGCCGTGAGGGGCACCTTGAACGATATGCAATGGACAAAGCGCTGCCCGGGAAGTCGGTAAAGCCACGTCCGGCGACGCACGATCATGATCTGCTTCCACTTGCTTGGTGGTTCCCAGCATACCCTTTTTTGCTCATGTAGGAATCGCCGCCTCGCGGCATTGCCAAGGCTGGCAGAGGGCACTTCGCTCAAACGTTTCGACCAAGATGCGAAGCTCCATCGACGAACCTCGTGGCGGCCTCAGTCGGGGACAATAGCGACCGCGGAGATTTCCACCAGGGCATCGGGGCCGGATAGGGCTGCATGGTCAGTGCATGAGGAGGAAAGGGTCGGCCGCCAAGTGCCATGGCAAAGGCCGCAAAGAATTCCTGGCCGACTTCCGCAGTCAATTGCTTCACGTAACTGTGCTGCTGAACCAGTAAGGTATCCAGGCTCATTGCAGCTTGCCCGGAACACCTCGCGGCGCTAGTGAAGTTTGCGCTGGCGACAGGTTGTCGGGCGCGGGAGATCACCGGATTGGAATGGGAGCGGGTCGATTTGGGCAGGCATACCGCCTGGCTGAATCAGACCAAGAATGGAACGCCGCGAGGCGTGCCGTTGAACAAAGACGCGATCGCCGTTTTGGAAGCGCAGCGGGGCAAGCATGACCGCTACTGTTTTACGTTCCGGGGTCAGCCGATCCGTTGGCAGGTCAGCAATTCGGCCTGGCTAACGGCATTGGCGAAAGCGGGCATCAAGGATTTTCGCTTTCATGATCTCCGGCATACCTGGGCAGCTTGGCATCGGCAGGCGGGAACCTCCTGCGACGAGCTGAAAGACCTAGGAGGATGGAAGACGCGGAGTATGGTAGATCGATACGCGAAGTTTGCGACCGAGCATCTGGCGGCAGCAGCGGCACGGATCGAGCGCAAGTCCGAAGGCGATGGTGACGGTGGTGGGAATGTCCTTTTATTCCCCACACCCGCAAAGACAAAGGGCCTAGCCTTGCGGCTAAGCCCTTGAATCGGGTGGTGGGTCGTGAGTGGCTCGAACACTCGACCTACGGATTAAGAGTCCGCTGCTCTACCAGCTGAGCTAACGACCCCGATTCAAACAATGTGAAGCGTGCGTATTCTACCCAATGAGGATTCATTTGAGCGCGCCTCATGATTCTGCCCCGCTGCAGCGCAGCTTCCGATGC
>CAYXZX010000106.1:0-9433 GCA_964469455.1 uncultured Rhodocyclaceae bacterium
GAATCGCCATCGTCACGGCAATACGCCTTCCGGGACTCCCAAGGCAATAGTCCTAAGTCCGTAGTATTCAGCCAGGCAACTGTTCCTGAAGTTGCTCGGATCCGTAGTGACTTCCGTTACATGCACGGTCCGCGGCACACGCGACAGACTGGGAACCTTGAGATCAAGCACTCCGTTCAGCGCGGCCTTCCTGATCAACTCGAGCCGGCTGTCCATCTCGTGCCGATAGCGAATGGCGCGATAGGCGAGATCCTTGAAGGCCTCGAAGACGTGGGGCGCGCCAAGCATCGCGATCACAAGGGCAAGCAACAATGCCTTCCTGAACCGGACTAGTCTCGCGATGTTCGCCTTGCCCGCTGCAAGGTACGAGAGAATGACAAATGAGGGATACCAGCCGACCAGAAACGCAAACCAAACCGTGGTTTCAGCTCGTTCGGGAAGCGGATACCGATTGACAACGAAACCAATTGCGGTAAGAGCGAACAGCAGAGCCAACCACCCAAGCGGGACAAACAGCCAAGTCCTGACGAACACGCCGTCACGGTAAAGCAACCTCTCGGCCTGGCTCCTGGATGCGAGCAGCACGATTGCCGCCGAGATCCAGATCAGCGGGTAGGCCATCCAATTGACGATGCGCAACAGATACCACGGCACCAACAGCAGTGCCGCCACGAATCCGTTTGGACGCAGCGCTTTTTCCGTTTCGATACTCGCAAGTCTTGCGAAATTGCCCGGAGCAAGCACCGAGGCGAACGCGGCAATCAGTGTTAACAACAACAGCGACGCCCAGAACCAGGCGCTGCCTGTCCTTCGCTTGAGCGCGACGACCAGGGCCGTGGCGTGAAGCACCACGACGGTAACAAGAGTGATTTCGTTGGTGCCGGCCGCAAACACGGACGCAAGCGCGCCAAGCATCAGCAGCACGACTGCACGCCACCCGCTTCGCTCGTTCCATGACTCGTATCGAAGACCGACCGTCAGTAGTATCAACAGGGCAATATTGCCTGCGGCGTAGTCGGCAACTCCCATGAACCAATAGGCGTAGTGGGAAATCTCGGCAAGGCCGCCGAGAAAGATGACATAAGCGCACAGCGCCACTGAAAGCACGGCTCGCAGCGAACATTGCCGCATGAGGCTCGAGATGAAAGCAACGATTGCCGCAAATGCAACCAGATGAGCGGAAATCAGGGCAGGCGCGTAGGCACGGGCAATGTCGCCCGACCAGGCGAGCGCTGCCATGAGGACCGTCGCCGTAAATCGACCAGACCAGTATTGGTACCAGTAGGCCTGGCTTCCCCAAAACCCCAGCTGTTTCGTCTTGACCGCATAGCAATAGTCATCGGCGCCAGGAAAGGCAGCAAACGACAACAAGACGAATGCGACGAATATCGTTAACGGGATGAAGAAAAGCAACGCCCGCCCGGCGCGGTCGGCAGTACCGCGAACGCTGTCGACAGCCAACATGGCAAATTGACCTCCCGCTCCTGTTCTCGGCGCCAGACGGCGATCAACACCGTTTCAACGGCAACGCCTGGCGCATCAAGATCTCGTTGTTCCTGACATCAAGCGTGTCAGCCTCCTACCTCATCCCATCCCTGCCGCGAGCTTCCATACGCAGTTTCCCCGGGTAATCCGATCGATTTCCTCGATCACCTGCTCATGCTCCGCGAGTTCGGCCTCCGTGGCGCGGACAACTCGCAACGGCGATCGAAGACCCGGAGCGGACGAAATCATTCCCGCCGCCGGCTGGTCGAATTCCATAATGAGGCTTTCCTGGCCGCGCGTCATGGCCAGATAGACCTCGGCCAGCAGTTGCGCATCGAGCAAGGCTCCGTGGAACTGCCGATTGGAGTTGTCGACGCCGTATTCCACGCACAGGGCATCGAGCGAGTTGCGCTTGCCCGGGCGCATGTCGCGCGCCATCTTCAGCGTGTCCACCACGCTGGCGCAGAGCCGGTTCGCACTCTCCATGTCGGCGTTGCCGAGCAAGCCGAACTCGGTGTCGAGAAACTCCATGTCGAAGGCGGCGTTGTGGATCACCAGTTCGGCCTCGCGGATGAAGTCGGCCAACTCAGCGGCGACATCGCGGAACTTCGGCTTGTCGGCGAGGAACTCGTCGGTCAGGCCATGGATGCGCTGCGCCTCGATCGGCACCTCACGCTCGGGATTCAGGTAGCGGTGCAAGCGCCGCCCGGTCGGCTTGCGGTCGACGAGTTCGACGCAGCCGACCTCGACGATGCGATCGCCGGTCCTCGCACTCAGTCCCGTGGTCTCGGTATCCAGCACGATCTGCCGCATCTTCAGTGTCCCCGCTTCAATTCGATGCCGCGCCTAGCCAGTTCATCGGCGCGCTCGTTCTCGGGATGTCCGGCATGGCCGCGCACCCAGAGCCATTCGATCTCGTGGTGGGCCACCAGTTGATCCAGCGCTCGCCAGAGATCCTCGTTCTTCACCGGCTCCTTGCCGGCGGTCTTCCAGCCGCGCCGCTTCCAGCCGTGGATCCACTCGGTCATCCCTTTCTGCACGTACTGCGAATCCGTATGCACCCGTACCGGAACCGCGCGCTTGAGCGAACGCAAGGCCTCGATGACGGCGGTCATTTCCATGCGGTTGTTGGTGGTCGCGGGATCGTAGCCGAACATTTCCCTTTCGCGGCCGTTCCAGCGCAGGATGGCGCCCCAGCCGCCGGGGCCGGGGTTGCCGCTGCAGGCGCCGTCGGTGAAAACGTCGACGACCTCGGGCTTGCTGCTCACTGGTGATCCGTCCGCTGCGCCACCGGCGCCAGCGCCTTGGCGCGCGCCTTGCGTTCGCGCCAGGCCGGCAGGATCATGCGCATGCCGTGCTGGCGCTTGATTGCCTGAATCACATACACGGCGCCGCCGATCGGCCACCAGCGATCGCCCGCCGCCTCGAGAAAGCGGAAGCGCGCCAGCCATTTCTCCTCGGTCACGGCCGGCGCGTAGCAACCGAAGGCACCAGCGTGCGGTTCGAGGCCGAGCAGGGCGAACCAGTCCTTGAGCCGCGCCACGCTGATGTAACGGCCGGCGAATGGCGGCAACTGGTTGCGCTTGGCCAGGCTGCGGCGCGCGCCCCAGAGGCTGTACGGATTGAAACCGGTGACCACCACGCTGCCCTCGGGAACCAGCACGCGCTCGACCTCGCGCAGTATCTGGTGCGGATTGGCATCGAACTCGAGGATGTGCGGCAGCACCACGAGATCGAGGCTGTTGCCGGCGAATGGGAGTTGATGCAGGTCGGCCCGCGCCTCGATCAGGCGATCGCCGTCATCGCAGCGAAAGCGGAACGGCATGCGATTGGCGCGCAGGTAGTCCAGACCCGGCCAGCCGATCTGCACGGCATTGAAGCCGAAGATGTCGGCGACCAACTGGTCGTGCTTGGTCTGCTCCCAGTCGAGCACATACCGCCCCTGGGGCGTTTCCAGCCAATCGGAGAATCCTTGCGCCGACATTTACAATGCTTCCCTATGAAGCCCCTGGATATCTTTCCGTTGCCCGCTTTCGAGGACAACTACATCTGGTGCATCCGCCGCGATCGGGCGCTGGCCGTGGTCGACCCGGGCGATGCCGCGCCGGTGCTCCGCCACCTCGCCGAATCCGGCGAGCGGCTGGCCGCGATCATGGTCACCCATCATCACCGCGACCACACGGGCGGCATCGCCGAACTGACCGCCCGCCATCCCGTTCCGGTATTCGCGCCGGCCATCGAAGCCATCGCCGGCACCACGCACCCGATCAAGGCCGGCGACCGCATCGAACTGCCCGAACTTGGCGTCGAATTCGACGTGCTCGACTTCGCGGGCCATACGCGCGGGCACCTTGGCTATTATCGCCCAGGGTCGCTGTTCTGTGGCGACACCCTGTTCGGCTGCGGCTGCGGCCGCCTGTTCGAGGGCACGGCCGCGCAGTTGCACGAGGCCCTGGCGAAAATCGGCGCCCTGCCGCCACTGACTTTGATCTACTCGGCGCACGAATACACCGAATCGGGCATCCGTTTCGCCAACGCCGTCGAGCCGGACAACCCGGCCATCGGTATCCGTGGCCGGCAAGTCCATGAACGCCTCGGCGCCGGCAAGCCCACCGTGCCGTTCACGCTCGCCGACGAACTCGCCACCAGTCCCTTCCTGCGTTGCCGCGAGCCCGGCGTCATGTCCGCCGCGGCGCGAAGGCTGGGACGGGCACCCGTCGACGAACTGGAAGTGTTCGCCACCCTGCGCGAATGGCGGGACCACTTCTGACCCGAGCGCCATCGGCGACCGGCCCAACCCGATAGAATCGCCGCCATGTCGAGTCGCCACCTCCTGCTCGTCGCGCTGACCATGCTGATCGGCATGGCGCCGCCAGCCAATGCCGAGTCGCGGGATGGAGCCATCGCCGGACCGTCGCCGACTTCGCCCGAAACCGCCGCGCTAGTCGTCACCGGCGGGACGCCGCCCGCGCCCGCCATCGATCTCACGACGGCGCCCGACAATCTATGGCAGCGGATCCGCAACGGCTTCGGCATGCCCGACCTCGACAGTCCGCTGGTGGCCGACCGCCAGGCTTGGTACCTGAACCGCCCCGACCTCCTGCAGCGGACGCTGGCACGCGGCCGGAAGTACCTGCATCACATCGTCGACGAACTCGAGCGGCGCGGCATGCCCACCGAACTGGCGCTGCTGCCTATGGTGGAAAGTTCGTTCAATCCGATGGCGGCATCGCCGGCCCGTGCCCTCGGGATGTGGCAGTTCATTCCTTCCACCGGCAAGAACTACGCGCTGGAGCAAAACTGGTGGCGCGACGAACGACGCGACGTCATTGCATCGACGTCGGCGGCCCTCGACTACCTGCAGAATATCTACGAAATGCACGGTGACTGGCACTTGGCGCTGGCCTCCTACAACTGGGGCGAAGGCGCAGTGGCGCGCGCCATTGCCAAGAACAGCGCCCGGGGCCTGCCGACTGATTACGCCAGCCTGACCATGCCATCGGAAACACGTTACTACGTGCCGAAATTGCAGGCGCTGAAGAACATCATCGCCCAACCGGACGTGTTTGGTTTTCGGCTGGACGACTTGCCCAACCGCCCGTATTTCGGCACGGTGGCGCTGCCAGGCGACATGGACGTGACCCTCGCAGCCAAACTTGCTGAAATGCCGGTCGATGAATTCATCGCCCTCAACCCCGCGTACCACCGGCCCTTGATCAAGGGGGCGCAGGATACCCAACTGGTGGTGCCCGCCGACAAGGTCGAGACTTTCCTGCGAAACCTGGCACGCCATGAGGCGCAGTCCAAGCCGCTGGCCAACTGGCGTACACACGTTCTCGCCAAGGGCGAAAAGCTCGAGCGCGTTGCCGGACGTTATGGCCTCGCCCTCGCGCAGCTCAAGCAGTTGAATGGCATCGGCCCAAGGTCCAAGACTCATCCGGGGCTGAACCTGCTGGTGCCGGGGCCTGGCGCCCAGCTGCCCGAACAACTGGCCGCGCACCTGCCGAAGATTCCCGTCGAGCCGGCCAGGGCGAAACCTGGAAAGGCCGCCAAATCCGGCAAGTCGGCAAGACCGGTCAAGGGCAAGCTGAAAACGAAGCCGGCAGCGTCGACACGCAAGCCCGCAAAAGGCAAGCGGCGCTAGCGACCCTTGTTTGGCGCGCCGGCGGGCAGCGCGACCAGGACGGCATTGCTTGCCGCCGTGTCTGCGCTCAGGGTGGCATCCTGCGCATGCCGCAATTCGGTCGGGCTCAGCAGGCGGGCAACCTCCCCGCGTTCGCGCGGCGCATCCTGGTCGCGCGCGGCAGCCGCCCGATTCAGCCACACGTAGGCCTTGACCAGATCCTGAGGCATGCCGATGCCTTCGCGATACAGACGCCCGAGTTCGAGCATGCCCTGCGGCTCGCCCAGCAGCGCTGCCTTCTCGATCCACTTGGCGGCCAGCCCGTAGTTCTGCGGCGCGTCGATGCCTTTCTTGTAAATGACGCCCAGCCGCAGCATGGCACGGCCATGACCGTGCTCGGCCGCCTGCTGCAAGAAACCCAGCGCCTTGGTCGAGTAGGCCAGATTGGTTTCGGCGTCGGCCAGCAGGGCGCTGCCCACCATGAACTGTGCCTCGACATCGCCCTCCTCGGCCGCCTTCATCGCCGCCGGCGTGAAGGATGTCGACACGGCGGCGGGTGGCTCGATGGTCTCCACACCGCCGCCCTGCGGAGACATCATGACGCCGATGGTCACTGTCGCCGCCAGCGCCGCCACCGCGCCGCCGATGATCAGCGCGGCACGGATCGTATTGGCATCGCTCGGCGCCGCCTCGGCGAGGAAACGGTGGCCGCAGTCGGCGCAGCGCACCGGGCGCAGGCCCGGGTGACGGTGCTTCTCGTCATGCGAGCGCCATTGCGACCTGCCGAGATGGATGCCATCGCAATTCGGGCACCGGGGCGTATTGGACGAGGGCATCGCGCGTGTGGAGGAAACTGTCGGGCCAGACGAAAGAAGTCAACAGAATCAAGTATACAGATGACAGTGCAGCCGATGGGTTCCGGTGACGACCCTGGCCTCGGGATAAGCGGTGCGGCAGCGGTCCATCGCGCTCGGGCAGCGCGGATGGAAATGGCAACCGGCCGGCGGTTTCGTCGGTGACGGCGGATCGCCCGGAACCAGCAGCCGCTCGCCGGCACTGCCGTCGATCCTCGGCACGGCCGCCAGCAGCGCCTGCGTGTAGGGATGACGAGCGCCGCGCAGGACCTCGTCGACGCTGCCCTGCTCGACGATGCGGCCGAGATACATCACCGCCACGTCGTGCGCGAGGTAATCGACCACCGAGATGTTGTGCGTGATGAACAGATAGGCGAGTCCCCGCCGTTGCTGCAAATCCCCGAGCAGGGCGATGATCTGCGCCTGCACCGAGACGTCGAGTGCGCTGGTCGGCTCGTCGCAGATCATCAGGCGGGGATTGACGGCGAGCGCGCGGGCAATGGCGATGCGCTGGCGCTGGCCGCCGGAAAACTCGTGTGGATAACGGCTCGCCATGCCCGCCTCCAGTCCGACCTGTTCGAGCAAATCACCCACCGCGCCGGTGCCGGCCTGGACGCCGAGCGCCCGCATGCCCTCGGCGATGATGTCGCCGACGCGCAGGCGGGGGTTGAGCGACCCGAACGGATCCTGGAACACCATCTGCACATCGTGCGGCGCCAGCCCGACCAGATCATGGCCGTCCAGGCTGACCCGACCGGCCGTCGGGGGGATGAGCTGCAGGACGGCCTTGCCGGCGGTCGTTTTTCCGCAGCCGGATTCACCAACGATTGCCAGCGTCCTGGCACGGCTGACTTTGAGCGACACGCCATCGACGGCCCGGACATGTCCCACCACGCGCCGGAACAGGCCGCGCCGGATCGGAAAATGCACCGCCAGATCCTGCACTGCGAGAAGTTCACCCGACGCCCCGCCGACGCCCGGCGGCTTGGGCAGATTCTCGGGCAGCGAAGCGAACAAACGCTGCGAATAAGGATGGGCAGGCCCGCGAAAAAACTTTTTCGTGTCCGAGACCTCGACGAGTTGGCCTGCATGCATCACCCCGACGCGATCGGCCATGCGCGCGGCGACCCCGAGATCGTGGGTGATCAGCAGCAGGGCCATGCCGCGCCGCCGTTGCAAGTCCTTCAGCAGGTCCAATACCTGCGCCTGGATGGTGACATCGAGCGCCGTGGTCGGTTCGTCGGCGATCAGCAACTTCGGATCGCCGGCCAGCGCCATCGCGATCATGGTCCGCTGCTTCATGCCGCCGGAAAGCTGGAAGGGAAATTCCTGGGCCCTGCGCTCCGGATCCGGTATGCCGACCGCCTCGAGCAGTTCGACCACCCGGCCGCGATCACCGCCATGCATGTCCAGCACTTCCCCGATCTGCTGCCCGATCGTCATCACCGGATTCAGGCTGGTCGCCGGCTCCTGGAAGATCATGGCCATGCCGCCGCCACGCAGTGCGCGCATTTCCGATTCCGGCAACGCGAAAATACCTGAGTTATCGAAATCCACGTTGCCGTTGGCTATCGTCGCTACAGGCGGGAGCAAGCGCATCATGGCCAGCGCTGTCATGGATTTACCGCATCCGGATTCCCCAAGGAGCGCGAAAGTTTCGCCGGCTTCCAGATCGAAGGAAACACCATCCACCACGCGGCGATTGCCGATCGCCACGGCGAGATCGCGCACATCGATCAACGCGCTCATGCCGCCCTCGGGTCGAACGCATCGCGCACCGCATCGGCGAACAGGTTCGCCGCCAGCACCAGCACGAACATGAAGGTGAAGGCCGCGGCCAGCGACCACCAGACCATGGGCTCGCGTGCGAGTTCGAGACGCGCGGCGTTGATCATGGTGCCGAAGCTGATGGTATTGGGATCGACGCCGATGCCGACATACGAGAGCACCGCCTCGGCCAGCACCAGGCCGGAGAAGTCCATGACGATGGCGATCAGCACGATGTGCATCAGGTTGGGCAGGATGTGGCGCAGCATGATCGCCAGCGGCCCGACGCCGAAGGCTCGCGCCGCCTGCACGTACTCCATTTCCCGCAGTTTGAGCGTCTCGCCGCGCAGCAGCCGGCAGAGTCCTGTCCAGCTGGTGATGCCGAGGATGGCGCACAGGGCCAACAGGCGCGCATCGGCACGCTCCGCTGCCGTGGCGAACCAGTCGGGATGCGTGTCGATCACCACCTGCATCATCAGCACGGCCGCCGCGATCAGCAGTACGCCGGGAATCGAATTGAGCGTGGTGTAGAGATACTGGATGACATCATCCACCCAGCCGCCGACGTAACCGGCGACGATGCCGAGCAGCACCGCTGCCGGCAGCATGATCAGCGTGGTCAGCGTGCCGATCAGCAATCCCGTGCGAATACTCTTCAGCGTGAGGTAGAGCACGTCCTGGCCAACCTTGTCGGTGCCGAACAGGTGCGTGCCAGGATGCTTGAGCAAGGGGAAATCGCGCCCGCCTTCCTCCAGGGTTTCCTTGGCAAACAAGTGCGTGGCGAGGGGTTCCGAGTAGGTCTTTTCGGTATTGTTCTTGAGCGGCATCAGCACGGCATCGAGCACCGACAACACTTCCACCGAATGGGAAGGCGGCTTGTCCGGCTCAGGTGGCAGCTGCCGCCGATAGTGCAGCGAATCGAGCAGGCCGATGGCCAGGAACATGGCCAGCACCACCACCGCGATCCTGGAACGCCGAGTGGCAAAAACACGCGCCCAGCCGGCGCGCACGTGCGCTTGCCGGCGGCCCCACCAGGCGCCGGCGACCATCACCGCGACCAGCAGGAAGAACAGCGCGTCGGACCAGAGGACGACCGGCTTCATTGGAAACGGATTCTCGGATCGACCAGCGTGTAGGAGATGTCGGTCAGCAGCAGGCCAAGGATGTACAGCAGCGAACCGATGAAGACCATCGAGCGCACCAC
>CAYXZX010000107.1:0-9407 GCA_964469455.1 uncultured Rhodocyclaceae bacterium
TCACCGGCCGGGCAACACTCCGTCTGGGAAACCGCGAGTCATAGACCATCGATTGCCCGACCTGCAACTGGATGGGCACATCCAGCTCGACGCACTTGGCATAAAAGGGGTAGTAGCGCGCATGGTCAGGCGCCAGTTCGTACCAGTGGGGATAACTGTGAGCGCCGATGAAACCGTAGTCACGCACCAGCGTTTGCAGCTCGCGGACGCCAGTCATGCCCTCGGTGGGGTCGATGCCGGCCAAGCCGGAAAACCGCTCGGGGTATTTCTGCACAGCGTCCACCACCAACCGATAGGGCACGTGATAGCAGGCCGGATGGTGCTGGACGCCGACCTTCGCGGCGATCAGGAACGCCCGTTCGATGCCCGCCGCGTCCATCCGCGCCAACATCTGCTCCAGGCTGACGCCGGCGAAAGTGGAGTCATCCACGTTCATCTTGTCCACATAGAACTGGCGTCGGGGCGGCATCGAGGACAGCACTTCCGCGGTCCAGAGATTCACGACGGCATCAATGGCTTTCAACTCGTAACTCATGGCAATTCTTCCATTCAGGGACACTTGAACAACAAGGAGGCGCAGTGACAAAGCAAACTTCAGGCCAACAAACAGACGGGCAACACTGCCCGGGCTGAACATGGTACATAACTTGCTGAGCCCAGTTGACGAGCTTTTCAGGAGAGATTTTCCATGCAAGTGTGCGAGCAGCCTTTGGCAGGCATCCGGGTCATTGAATTCACGCACATGGTCATGGGGCCCGCCATCGGCCTCATCTTGGGCGACCTGGGCGCCGAGGTGATCAAGGTGGAGCCGCTCAAAGGCGACAACACGCGCCGACTGCAAGGTTCTGGCGCCGGCTACTTCCCGATGTACAACCGCAACAAGCGCAACCTGACCATCGACACCCAGTCAGCCGCCGGCCGGGAGGCGATAGGGCGGCTGCTGGATCGGGCGGATGTGCTTATCGAAAACTTCCGGCCCGGGGCGATGCAGGAAAGCGGCTGGGACTACGCGACCCTGTCCGCGCGCAATCCCCGACTGATCTATTGCTCCGCCAAGGGCTTTCTGAAAGGCCCTTACGAGCATCGCACGGCATTGGACGAAGTCGCGCAGATGATGGGCGGGCTCGCCTACATGACCGGACTGCCCGGCAAGCCCATGCGCGCCGGCGCCTCGGTGATCGACGTCACCGGCGGCATGTTCGGGGTCATCGCCATCCTCGCAGCTCTCGAGGAACGTCACCGCACTGGCCGCGGCCAGGAGGTCAAGACTTCGCTATTCGAGACTACGGCCTTCCTGGTCGGTCAGCACATGGCGCAGAAGGCGGTCAGCGGCGTCGCCGCACCACCGATGACGGTCAGGCAGTCGGCCTGGGCTGTCTATGACATTTTCGAAACGCGCGACAGCGACCAGATCTTTGTCGGCGTCGTCACCGACTCCCAGTGGCGCAAGTTTTGCGAATCCTTCGGCTTCCTTGAATTTCTCGCCGACCCCTCCCTGACGGCCAATGGCGACCGTGTCCGGCAGCGCGAGCGCATCATCGGCGTCATCCGCGAAGGCCTGCGCCAGCTTGAAAAAGCCGAAATCATGCGCCGTCTCGATGTGATCGGCTTGCCGTTTGCCCCCATCGCCCGCCCGGAAGACCTGTTCGACGACCCCCACCTCAACGCCGGCGACGGCCTGGTACCGCTTACGCTTCCCTCCGGCGCCACCACGCGGCTACCCGCCTTGCCGGTGGAACTGGACGGCCAGCGTTGCGGTCTGCGCCACGAAATCCCGCGCGAGGGTGAGCATTCGGCGGCGGTGTTGCGCGAGGCGGGCTACAGTGATGCCGAGATCACCCGCCTGGCCGCCGAGGGTATCGTGCGCTTGTCGGACAGACCCGCAACGTGACGCCTCGCTCGCTTTTCGACAAGCTGTGGCAGTTGCATGTCATTGCCGAACTGGATGCCCAGTTCAGCCTGCTGCACATCGACCGGATATTCCTCCATGAACGCACGGGGGGGGTCGCCTTGCAGTCCATTGCCCAGGAACACCGCCCCGTGCGCCATCCGGAACTGGTCTTCTGCACCATGGACCACATCGTCGATACCTTCGAGGGGCGCGGCGACGACACCCTCATGCCGGGAGGCAAGGACTTCATTCAGACGACCAGGACGGAAGCCCGCCGGGCGGGTATCCGGCTGTTCGATGTCCGCGACCCCGACCACGGCATCGTCCACGTCATCTCGCCGGAGCAAGGCATCGTCCTGCCCGGCGCCACGATCGTCTGCCCCGACAGCCATACCTGTACCCAGGGCGGCATCGGCGCGCTGGCCTGGGGCATCGGTTCCTCGGAGGCCGAGCACGCCCTCGCCACCCAGACGCTGCGGGTTAGCAAGCCGAAGTCCATGCGCATACACGTCGATGGCGCCCTGCCTGCCCAAGTCGGCGCCAAGGATCTGATGCTGTTCCTGATCGCCCGGCACACCGCCGCCGGCGGCAGCGGCCATGCCATCGAATTCGCCGGCCCGGCCATCCGCGGGCTGTCGGTGGAGGCGCGGCTGACCCTGTGCAACATGGCGGTGGAATTCGCGGCCTTCACCGGCATGGTGGCGCCGGACGACCAGGTCTTCGAATACCTTCACCGCAGGCCATTCGCACCGCAGGGGCACGATTGGGAACAGGCGCTGCGACACTGGCGCAGTCTGCCCGGCGACACGGATGCCCGCTTCCACAGTGAGCTGACATTGAACGCGGCCGAGATTCCGCCGATGATCACCTGGGGCACCAGTCCTGAGCACGCGGTCCCGGTGGACGGAGTGGTTCCCGATCCCTCGATCGCCGCCACCGCCAACAGCCGGACGGGTCGCGAACGGGCCTTGGCCTACATGGGACTACGGCCCCATGAGGCCCTGCAGAGCCTGCCCATCGACGCGGCCTTCATCGGCTCCTGCACCAATGCCCGCTTGTCGGACCTGGAAAGTGCCGCCCGTCTCCTGCGCGGTCGCAAGGTTGCGCCAGGCGTCCGGGCCATTTGCGTGCCCGGCTCGATGCAGGTCCGCCGGGATGCGGAAGCGCGAGGCTTGCACCGGATATTCCTGGACGCCGGTTTTGAGTGGCGTGTTTCGGGATGTTCCATGTGTTTCAACGCGGGCGGCGAAAGTTTCGGTGCGGAACAACGGGTGGTCAGCACCACCAACCGGAATTTCGAAGGCCGGCAAGGACCGCGCACCCGCACCCATCTGGCCAGCCCGGCCACCGTCGCCGCCAGCGCGATTGCCGGCCATATCGCCGATCCGCGACGACTGACTTTGGCGGACTGAAACATGGAGCCGTTTACCACTCATCGAGGTATCGCCGTGCCGCTGCTGCGCGCGAACGTCGATACCGACGCCATCATCCCGTCCCGTGAAATGAAGCGGGTCGGCAAGACCGGCCTTGGCCAAGGCCTGTTCGCCGCTTGGCGCTACCGGAACAGCGACAGCCGCGAACCGGAACCGGACTTCGTGCTCAATCAGGCCCGCTATGCGGGCGCCAGCATCCTGCTCGCCGGAGAAAACTTCGGCTGTGGCTCCTCGCGCGAGCACGCTGTCTGGGCGCTCAAGGAATATGGTTTCCGCGCCGTGATGGCGCCGAGCTTCGGAGTGATCTTCCGCGACAACTGCATCCGCAACGGGGTTCTGCCCATCGTCCTCGACGAAACCAAACTGATTGCCATTGCCGAAGACAGCAGCGCCGGTGGACCGGTAACCGTCGATCTTCGTTCCTGCCAGGTATTCTCCCCGGGGGGCTCGGTCTATTCGTTCAACATCCCGCCGGCCCAGCGGGAGATGCTGCTGGAAGGCCTGGACCCGGTGGCCCTGACCCTCAAACTGGCCGACCGTATCGATGCGTTTCAACGACAGGACCGGCAGGAACGCCCATGGATTTACCTCAACCGACCTCTGGAACCCTCCCCATGACCTTGACCAACTCTCGCCGGCGAGTGCTGAGGGCCTTGGCAGCCGCACCGGCCTCGCTCATTTGCCACCCCCTGTGGGCCCGCGAGCCCGTGTGGGACGTACTGGTCGTGGGTGCTGGCCTGGCCGGTCTGAATGCCGCCCTGACCCTTGAGCAATTCGGCCTGCGCGTGCACGTCCTCGAGGCCAGTGACCGCATCGGCGGCCGCCTCCATTCGCTCGACGACCTTCCGGGTCATCCGGAAGCCGGCGGCAATTCCATCGTTCCCGGCTACGCCCGCACCATGGACGTCGCGCACCGCCTGGGGCTGACACTGCAACGCAGCCAGTCGCCCCTGATGGCGGACGAAAGCCGGATGCTCTATTACGTCGCCGGCCGCCGCATGTCGCGGGAGGAGTGGGGCCGAGCCCCGGAGAACACCCTGCCACAGCCTCTGCGCGGCATGTCACCGGATCGCGCCCTGGGCCGCATCCTGGGGCCGAGTCCCTTGAAAAATATCGGCGCCTGGCGCGATGCCGCCAATTTCGCCTACGACGTGCCGGTCGACGGCGAATTGCTCGCCCGCGGCATTGACGCCAAGGCCAGGCGTCTGATGGAGGTCAATAACAGTTACGGCGACACCCTGGCCGACACTTCGCTACTGAATCTTTACTATATCCAGACCAATCTCGTCGAGCTGATGAAAATACCGGGACCGGTCCAGAACTTTGCCGGCGGCAACCAGCGACTTCCGGAAGCCATGGCCAAAGGGCTCCAAGGTGGTGTTCTGCTTGGGCAGCGGGCCGTCTCGGTCACGGAACGAGGCACCGAGGTTCTGGTGTCCTGCGCCGACGGCGCCACCCACCGGGCGCGTTTTGTGGTCTGCGCCCTGCCGCTGCCGGCGATGCGGCACCTGCATTTCGATCCGCCCCTGCCATCCCGTCACGCCGAGGCGGTGCAAATGCTGGCCTATGCGCGGGTGACCCAACTGCATCTCGAAGTCAAGACGCCATTCTGGGAAAGCGAACGCCTGTCGCCGTGGATCTGGTCCGACGGTCCGCTGGAGCGGGTATTCCCCCATGACCCCAGCGGCCTTGGCCGCGCCGATACCCTCACGGTCTGGATCAACGGGGCGGAAACCGACTCCTGGGATCGGCTCACCGACGAGGAAGTCCAGCGGCGCGTCGATCTGGAGTTCGGCAAGATATTCCCCGCATCCCGGGGGCAGCTGCGGGTCGCCCGCCGCGTCGCCTGGCACCGCTCCCCCTTGGCCGGAGGCGCCTGGGCGAACTGGCGCCCCGGCCAGATTTCCCGCTACAGCGACGCCATTGGGCGCAGCCATGGCCGGGTTCATTTTGCCGGCGAGCACACCACCAAGACCTTTCGCGGCATGGAAGCCGCCATGGAATCGGGGGAGCGCGCGGCCAGCGAAATCCTGGCACGGATGTAATCGATTGCCGAAACGAAAGGAACGTTATGAAACGGCATGCGTTTCAGCGGGGAAACAAACTATCCGTTTTTCCGCGAGAAGCCTGAATGGAGTGAAATCTTCTTTGTTGGCAAGCATCTTGCATTCATGAGGGCCAGCACCGTTCCGGCGATCACCATCGTCTTTTCTGGTGGCGTCACACCGAGCCGTCGACATCGTACACATCAAGCAAGGGGAGATAACAATGCCGCTCAAGTCCAGTAAGTTCCACGATGCCCGTCGTATCGGGATCCCAACCATTCTGGCGGTCGCCACCGCCCAGGCTTTCGCACAGTCGTCTCCCCAGGAGAGCACACCTGGCGCCAGTCCCGAAGCCATCCAAACCATTGTCATCACCGCCCGGCGCATCAACGAGCGGATGATCGACGTTCCGCTGTCGATCCAGGCGCTCACCGGCAGGGAACTCGAGGAACGCGGCATCAACAATGTCGAGGAGCTGTCGCGCATCACGCCCGGACTCAACTACAGTTCCGACTTCGGGCGGGCTGGCGAACGTCCGGTTATTCGCGGCATTTCGGCCAATATCCCGGCTTCGCCCCAACCGGTGTCGATCTTCATCGATGGCTTGTATATCCGGGATGGCGCGCTATCGCTCATGCTGGACGATGCGCAGCGCGTCGAAGTCATCAAGGGCCCGCAATCCGCGCTGTACGGCCGCGCCACCTACATGGGCGCCATCAACTACGTCACGAAAAAGCCCGGCAAGACCTTCAATGGCACTGTTTCCCTGGGCGTGGCCGAGGGAGGCGAACGGACGGCCTCCGGCGCCATGACCATACCGCTCGCCGAATCGCTGTCGATTCGTTTGCGGGCCAAGCACTATGAGTACGACGGTCAGTTCAAGAACAGTTTGACCGGCAGAAAGATAGGCGACATGGAAAACGACACCATGGGCATCAGCATTTCCTTCAAGCCGACGTCCAACTTCGACGCCTTGCTCACCCATGATCATGCCGAAAACCGGGATGGCCACTTTCCGATCGTGACGCGACCGGTACCGACGCAATCGCCACCGGGAACGGTGATCAGCCAGAATGGGTCCAGCAACGTACCCAATGGCGCCACGTGCAATGGTCACACGGTCAACATCACCACGGTACCGGGGGCCACCGCCACCGCCGCGGCCAAGGCCAACGGCTGGCCATGTGGGTCGGTATCGTTCTCCAGTCATTCCATGCCGCGCGTCGACGGGCCTCTGCTCAACTACACTGACCCCGCTTCCGGCACCGCCTATGGCAATATTCTTGGTCTGGACCGCGAAATCGACCGTACCGGTTTGACCATGAACTACCAGTTCGGCGGCGGCTATACCCTGACCTCGCAGACCGGCGTGACCAGGCAGCAGTTGAACAATGGCGTTGACCAGTCATATAACGGCATAGGCAACGGTACCGGTATCGGCGCCGGAACTTCCTGGCTCACTTACGCTCGCGATCATGTGGACTACAAGTCGCAGGAAATTCGCCTTGCGTCGCCCGAAGACAAGCCCCTGACCTGGCTGGTCGGCGCCTTCTATTACAACGAGGAACTGAATGGCAAGTCCTCCACGGTGACCACGGCCAGCGGAGCCCGGGTGCCATTGCTACCCACCGCCGGTGTCGAGATTCGCAACGTCGCTCCATTCGGGCGCGTCCAGTATGATTTTGGCCCGAGCCTTCCTCTGCGCGTATCCCTCGAAGGGCGCCAGAACAAGGAAACCGTCAAGATCATCGGCACCAACCTCGGTGTCGCGACGGTCACCACCGGCGCATGCCGAACCGGACAAGTCTGTTCACTGAGCGGGGAAAAGACGTTCAAGGACTTTTCGCCGCGACTCACGGTCGACTACAAGCTGGCCAAAAATACGACCGTCTACGGGCAGATTGCCCGCGGCAGCAAGAGCGGTGGCTTCAACAACAACGCCGGCTTGTCCAGCGGGGATTTCTCGTATGACGGCGAGAAAGTGAAAGCCTACGAAATCGGCTACAAGACGCTCATGGCCGATGATCGCATCGGTATCAACGCCGCCATTTTCCACAATGACATCGAGGAACTGCAACTTTCCAACGCAGCAACGATCGTCAATCCCATCACCGGGACATCGACATCGACCACCATCGTCAATAACGTCGGCAAGGCCCGCACTCGCGGCCTGGAACTGGACGTGTCGGCACGAGTGCTCGAATGGCTGACACTGAGTGGCAACTACGCGTACACCGACGCCAAGGCAACCAAGGGCACGGAGAACATGAATGGCCACGTCTTCGGCGGCGATACCTCGGTCGCCGGTTTCTATCTGCCACGCACGCCCAAGCATGCCGCGACCGTTTCCGCCGCCGTCGACCTGCCGATCGCGGGCACGGCGTTGCGTGGCTTTGGACGGCTGGATGTGACTCACCAGAGCCGTCGCTATGGCGACATCCAGAACATGCTCTGGGCCGATCCCTTCACCAATGTCAATGTCACGCTCGGTGTTCGCGCCAAGACCTGGCGCGCGGCATTGTGGGTCAAGAACGCGACCGACAACGACAAGTCGATGACGGCATTCCGCTACCTGGATCCGGCCACCTTCCGGCGAACCGCCGCCGACATGCCGGCTCGGCCGCGCCAGGTTGGCATGACCGTGACTTACGACTTCTAATATCCACCCCTTGATCGGACACCATGGTATTGGCGCTACTCCGGGAGGAACCATGAAATCGCGTCGAGCGTTCATGCTCAATATGGCGATGGGCGCCACTGGCGCCCTGATGCTGGATCACTCGGCGCGCGCGGCCCAGCGTGGCGCGCCGGCCCCCTTGTCGATGCGGAACGATGGCGAATACGACAAGGTCGACCTGGCAAAGCCGGACATCACGCTTGGCGTCGTTCAGGCGCGGGTTCGTTCCTTCCGGGCGGGCAACAAGGATGTCCTCAAGGAGAACCTGAAACATTTTCTTGAGTTGATCGACAAGGCGTTTCACTACGGTCCCCGGCCCGACATTCTGTTTTTCCACGAGTTCCCGATCACCGGTTGGAATACCTGGACGCGCAAGGAAATATTGGGTTTCGCGCTGGAACTCCCCGGCGAAGAAACCGAGCAAATTTCAAAAAAGGCGCGTGAGTACGGCTGCTACGTGGTCTTCGGCACCTACGCCAAGGACCCTGACTGGCCGGGACACGTGCTGAGCATCACCACGATCATCGATCCCAAGGGCGAGATTGTCGGCAAGCACTGGAAAGCCAGAAACATCAAGGGGGTATTCCATGGCTTCGAGCTGTTTACGACCACGATTTACGATGTCTACGACCGCTACGTGGAGATGTACGGCCTTGACGAGGTGATACCGGTCACCCGCACCCCGATCGGGAACATTGCCACGACATCCACCCAGCTCGAGCCGGAACTCATTCGGGCCATGGCCATGAAGGGCGCCGAAATCGTGCTGCGCACGGCGACCGGCGGCTTCAGCCCGCTGGATATCCAGGCCTCCGCCCTCTACAACTCGATCTATGTCGCCTTGGCCAACAATGCTTATTCACCGGATAACCCAGGGTTTTTCGACGACCCCGGTTCCGGCGCGGGCGGCTCGGTCATTTATGGACCGGACGGCAAGGCCCTTGCCACCACCGATTCCAAATTCGAAACGATGATCACGGCACGAATCCCGATCGCGGCGTTCAGGGAAAAGCACCGTCAGCCGGTGGTGCACTCGGAACTTTACCTGCCGGTGTTCGAGCGATATCGAAGCAATTACCCGCCGAATCTCTTCACGCCATATCAACCCGAGGATCTGCGCGATGCCAAGAAGTATCTCGCCGGGAAATCCCGATGGCGCCCCAGATAGCAGCCGACCTCCGGCGTTCCGGCTCAACCCTCGCGCATTTTTCTCCATAGCGTCGTTCGGCTGATGCCAAGCATTTCAGCCGCCATGCGCCGGTTTCCCTTCGTCCGCGACAAGGCTTGAGCCACGGACAAGTTGTCCGCCACCGAGAATTGCTCTGTCATTGGGGACGATTGAGCATGGCCCGGGTGGGACG
>CAYXZX010000108.1:0-9399 GCA_964469455.1 uncultured Rhodocyclaceae bacterium
TTCACGGAACAGAAACCGCCGTGTGCCGCGTAGTTGGGCGTGCCGAACTGGCGCGCGAACAGGCCGGTCAGGGCCTGCATCTGGTCTCGGCCGGTAAACAGCGCGAACTTCTTCGGGTCGGTCGAGCGGATATTGCTCAGGCGCTCGGCCAGCGTCGCGAACGCCTCTTCCCAGGAAATCGGCTCAAACTCACCGGCGCCCCGCTCCGCCCCCGACTTGCGCCTGAGCGGCCGGGTCAGTCGTGCCGGGGAATACTGCTTCATGATCCCCGACGAGCCTTTGGCACAGATCACCCCCTTGTTCAGCGGATGATCCGGGTTGCCGTCGATGTAACGGACTTCGCCGTCGCGCAAATGCACGCGTATGCCGCAGCGGCACGCGCACATGTAGCACGTCGTTTTCTTGATCTCCTCGACCGCAGGCATGGACAGGCTTTTCGTAAATTAGAAATTTGCGATATTCTCGCAGGGATGGAGCAGGATCAACAGCCGAAAACTTTTATTCGCCAATAAGCCATGCCAGACGCCATCTCCGATTTCTCCGACAGCGAACTCAAACTGATCGGCCAGACCCTCTTCGAACGCTACGGCCGCATGGTGGCCCTGCAAACTGGCGACGCAGAAATCCAGCTTCACGCGGAGAGCGGTGCGCTCGACACCTGTCCGGTCGTCTACTGGGAGGAGCGCGGCGCGCATTTCGTCGTCTTCAAGCTCGGCGACACCCGCTTCAAGGCGCAGTTCTTCTACAACGAAACGACCCAGTACGGTACCGGCAAGGAGAGTTTCGACAATCTCGGCGACTGCGTGGTCACGCTTCTGCAGGTGCAGGCCGATCACGAGCAGCAGATGAAGGGCATCCGTTCGGGCATGACGCGGCTGGACATCGAAGGCGAAAACTACGACGGCCCGCTGGTGATCTAGTGAGGCTGGTTACCCACCCCGCGCAACCTCCCATCACGGGGACGAGCCCGCAACCTTGCTACGCTCGCACATGAAGATTTGCATCGTCTCCGACAGCCACGACCGCGGCCCGATGCTGGCCCGTGCCATCGAAGCCGCCAAGGCCGACGGCGCCGAAACCGTCATTCACTGCGGCGACATCATTGGCGGCAACACGCTCAAGGCCTCGTTGAAACTCGGCCTGCCGATCCACGCGGTGCACGGCAACAACCTGGGCGATCCGGTGGCGATCTCACGGCTCGCTTGGGAATCGAACGGCTTGCTCCACTACCATGGCCACGACGGCAGCATCGCCCTTGGCGACCGGCGCATTTTCATCACGCACTATCCGCACTATGCCCATGCCATGGCCTGCACCGGCGACTACGATCTCGTCTGCTGCGGTCACAGCCACGAGCCGGAAATACGCCGGCAGGTCAACGTCATGGGCAGCCACACCTGGCTCGTCAATCCCGGCACCGTCGCGGGCCTTGGCGCGCCGTCCGCCACCTGGATACTCGGCGACCTATCATCACTGACTTTCGACGTGAAGCCGACGCCAGCGTAATGCTGGGCGGCATTCTGTAGTTCTATTTCCGGATAGAAACATTTTTCCAGGCAGCTTGACCTTTAGCAAGCCGGGCGCCGATACCGCCACGGTAGAATCGCCGCCGTTCTTCCGAATCCCATCCACCGGAGACTAGACGTGACGGCTCCAATCGCAACCAACCAGACAATCCTGGTCGTGGGCGGCGGCATCAGCGGCCTGACCGCCGCGCTCGAAGCCGCCGAATGCGGCAAACAGGTCATCCTGGTCGAGAGAACTCCGGCACTCGGCGGCCGCACCGCTCAGTTGTACCGGTACTTTCCCAAGATGTGCCACCCGACCTGCGGACTCGAAATCAACCTCAAGCGCATCAAGGGCAACCCGAACGTCAAGGTCATGACGATGACTGAAGTCGTCGCCGTCGCCGGCTCGCGCGGCAACTACGCGGTCACGCTGAAAGTCTCGCCGCGCTACGTCAACGAGAACTGCACCGCCTGCGGCCAATGCGCCAAGGCGGTGAAGTCGGAAATCGCCGACACTTTCAATTATGGCAACGGCAAAACGGGCGCCAAGCTCAGGGCCGCTTATCTGCCACATGCAATGGCCTATCCGCAACGCTACGTGATCGACCCGTCGATCGCCGGTACCCCCGAAGGCGAGGCGGCGAAGAATGCATGCAAGTACGGCGCCATCGATCTGGGCATGAAGGAGGAGTCGGTCCAGATCAACGTCGGCGCCGTGATCTGGGCCACCGGCTGGCGCCCTTTCGACGCCAACAGGATTCAGCCCTATGGCTACGACCGCTATGCCAACGTGATTACCAGCGTCGAGTTCGAGCGCCTGGCCGATCCGCGCGGCCCAACAGCAGGGAAACTGCTGCGCCCCTCCGACGGCAAGGAGGCGAGGGACATCGCCTTCATCCAGTGCGCCGGCTCGCGCGATGAAAACTACCTGCGCCACTGCTCGCGCATCTGCTGCATGGCGACTTTGAAGCAGACCCAGTACGTGCGCGAAGCCTGCGGCGACGGCGGCAAGTCGACGGTGTATTACATCGACATCCGCGCCATCGACCGCTTCGAGGACTTCTACCAGAACGTCCAGAAGGACGCGACCGTCAGCTTCGTCAAGTCCAAGGTCGCGCGCATCGCCGAAAACAGGGAAAACGGCAATCCCGTTCTGCACGGTGTCGACACCGAGGGTTACCACCGCTATGCCACCGAGCATGACCTCGTGGTGCTGGCGGTCGGCATGGAGCCGGAAGTGACCGGGGTCAAGCTGCCAGCCGACATCATTCAGGATTCCTCGAACTTCATCGAAGGCTCCAGGGACGGCGGCATGTTCGGCGCCGGCGCCGCATCCAGCCCGCTGGATGTGAACCGCGCCGTGCAGAGCGCCACCGCGGCAAGCCTGCGGGCGATCCAGGTCATCCACAAAACTGCTTCGACGGAGGCCGTGTAATGGCCGACAACAAATTCGCTGCGTACATCTGCTCGGGCTGCGGCATCGGCGACGTGCTGAATGTCGGCGCGCTGGAAAAGATCGCCCAAAAAGAGGGCAAGATGGCGATGGTGAAGAGCCACCCTTTCCTCTGTAACGCCGAAGGCGTGCAGATGATCCGGGACGATATCGCCAACGAAGGCGTCACCCACCTGTGCATCGCCGCCTGCTCGCGCCGGGCCAAGGCCGAGGCCTTCAGCTTTTCGAGCACCGCCGTCTCGCGAGCCAACCTGCGTGAAGGCGTCCTCTGGGTCGTCGCTGAAGGCTCCGACCACGACGAAGTCCGCCAGGAAATGGCCGAGGATTACGTGCGCATGGGTTGCGCCGAGGTGAAGAAGATGACGCCGCCGGGCGGCAACGTCAAGGAATCGTCGAGCAAGCGCATCCTGGTCGTCGGTGGCGGCATGTCCGGCATGACGGCGGCGCTCGCCGCGGCAGACGCCGGCTACGAAGCCGTAATCGTCGAGAAGACCGGCGCGCTCGGCGGCTTCGCCCGCAATCTTCTGAAGCGCGTACCGTTCACGGGCCCCTATGCCGAGCCGCAACCGACCGGCGCGGAGGACATGGCAGAAAGGATCGGCGCCAATCCGCGCATCAAGGTGCATCTCAACTCGACCGTCGCCAAGACTGCCGGCGCGCCGGGGCGATTCAAGATCAACGTCGCCCAGGAATCGGGTTCGGTGACCGAAGAGGCCGTCGGTGCCGTCATCCAGGCAACCGGCTTCACGACCTACGACATCGCCAAGCTGCCCGAACTCGGTGGCGGCCAGGCCAACGTCGTCGACCAGGCCGGCCTTGAAGCCATGGCCAAGGCCGCCAACGGTGGCGCCATCAAGCGCGGCGACGGCAAGGAAGTGAAGTCCGTGGTGTTCGTGCAGTGCGCCGGCCAGCGCGACACGACCGGCACGCATCTGGCCTACTGCTCCGGGCACTGCTGCGCCACCAGCATCAAGCAGGCGATGTATTTCAAGGACGCCAACCCGGTTGTCGACACCGTCGTCATGTACCAGGACCTGCGCGTACCTGGCATGGGCGAGGATTTCTACCGCAGCGCCCAGCAGAAGGGCGTGATCTTCACCAAGGGCAAGGCATCCAGGGTCACCGGCGGCGGCGCCTGCAAGGTGGAGTTCCGCGACCTCATCCTCGACGAGGACACTTCGACGGAAGCCGACCTGGTGGTGCTCGCCACCGGCCAGGTGCCGAACGCGGGCGTCAACCTCGACGTCTGGACCGAAATCAACACCAAGGCCGAGGGCGGTGACGAGGCCGCCAAGCAGCAGCGCAGCGATCTCGAGGCAACTTCGGTGCTCAAGCTGGCGTATCGTCAAGGCCCGGACATGCCGCAGTTCAAGTACGGATTCGCAGACTCGCACTTCATCTGCTTTCCGTACGAAACCCGCCGCACCGGCATCTATGCCGCCGGCCCGGTGCGCCGGCCGATGGACATGCTGCAGGCTCAGGAAGACGCCACTGGCGCAGCGCTAAAGGCGATCCAGGCGGTCGAGAATGCCGCGAAGGGACGCGCCGCGCATCCGCGCGCCTGGGATCTGTCATTCCCCAAAGCCCGCCTGGAAGGCTGTACCCAGTGCAAGCGCTGCACGGTGGAATGCCCGTTCGGGGCCATCGACGAGGACGAAAGGCGCTTCCCGCTGTTCAACGAGGAACGCTGCCGACGCTGCGGCACCTGCATGGGCGCCTGTCCGGTGCGCGTCATCTCGTTCGAGAACTATTCCTGCGACACCGTGGGCAGCCAGATCAAGGCGGTCAACATTCCCGACGAATTCGAGGAAAAGCCGCGCATCCTGATCCTCGCCTGCGAGAACGACGCCTACCCGGCGCTCGACATGGCCGGCATCCAGCGCATTACCTACTCGGCCTACGTGCGCGCCATCCCGGTGCGGTGTCTGGGCTCGGTGAACACCATCTGGATCACCGACGCACTCAACTCCGGCTACGACGGCGTGATGATGATGGGCTGCAAGAAGGGCGACGATTACCAGTGCCATTTCGTCAAGGGCTCGGAGATGGCGCACTACCGGATGAGCAAGATCGGCGACACGCTGAAACAGCTCGGCCTCGAGCCCGAGCGCGTGCAGACCCAAGAGGTCGCCATCACCGACAACGCCCGGGTCGCGCGCCTGATCGACGAGTATGTCGCCCAGATCAACGAGATAGGTCTGTCGCCGATGAAGGGATTCGGCTAGCAAGGAGCGCATGACGATGACAATGAACGCAAATGCGGCCAACCAGAATGCCCTCGCCAGGTACAGGAACAACTTCCTGAAGGAAGTCGAAGCGAATGTCGAGGATGGCCACTGGGTCAAGATGTGCATGCAGTGCGGCGTCTGTGCCGGCTCCTGCCCGCTCGGCCCGCACTGGCAGCACTCGCCGCAGAAGATTTTCATGATGATCCGCGCCGGCAAGCGGGAGGAAGTGCTGAGCTCCGACTCGATGTGGATGTGCACTTCCTGCTACAACTGCATCGTGCGCTGCCCGCGCAAGCTGCCGATCACGCACATCATGCACGGTCTGGCCAACTACGCCCACCGCCTCGACCTGGCGCCCAAGGGTCAGCCGACACGCGACATCGCCAAGCTGTTCTGGGACAACCTGGCGAAGACCGGCCGCGTCAATGAACTCAAGTTCTCGCTGACCATGTACTTCAAGGACGGCTTCGGCCAGGGGGTCAAGAATGCCATGGCCATGCAGTCGACCGGCCTGAGCATGCTCAAGGCCAAGCGCCTCAACCCGATGGAGATCATCGGCGGCCACAAGTGCAAGGACATCAGTGGCATCCGGAAAATGATTGCCAAGGCTCGCGAGATCGAAGACCGCCGCCGCGGTCTCGCCTAGCCGCCCGACAGAGGACTCCCCCACATGGCCAAGAAACAATACGCGTTCTATCCGGGCTGCTCTTCGCAGAAAGGCGCCACGGCATCGAACTTCCTCACCTCGCTGGACGTCGTGGTCGACAAACTCGGCATCCAGTTGAACGAGATCCCCGACTGGAACTGTTGCGGCGCCTCGATCGGCTATGGCGAAGGCGGCGAACTGCCGCGCCTGGTCATCAACGCCCGCAATCTGGCCATCGCCGAGAAGGAACTGCCGGGGCAGGACATGGTGTCCGGCTGTCCGGCCTGCTGGCTGGCCACCCGCGAGACGCACGAGCGCCTGGCCGAGCATTCCAGCCTGCTGGCCGAAACCAACGAGGCGCTCAAGGAAGCCGGCCTGCAGCTGAACAACACCATCAAGGCCCGCCACATGACCGAGGTGCTGATTGAGGATCTCGGCTGGGATGCCCTGAAGGCGCCGGTCATCAAGCCGCTCGAGGGCCTGAAGATCGCCGGCTACGTCGGCTGCCAGACCAACCGGCCGTTCGGCATCGCCGGCGAGTCGTTCGAGAACCCGAAATACCTCGACAAGATGATCGAAACCGTCGGCGCCGAAGCGGTCAAGTACGAGCAGAAGGTCGCCTGCTGCGGTGGTGCGCTAGCGTTCTCCGAGCCCGACAAGTCGCAGAAGCAGATCCGCGACATCGTCGAATCCGCCTACGACCACGGCGCCGACATGATCGTCACGCCCTGCCAGCTCTGCCAGGCCAACGTCGAGATCTACCAGTCCGAGATCAACAAGAAGCACGGCACCAAACTCAACATGCCGGTGGTGTATTACACGCAGTTGATGTCGGTCGCCTACGGCGGCTCGGCCGGGCAAGCCGGCCTCGACGGACAAGTCATCAAGGCCGACAAGCTCGAGGCCCTCGCCAAGAAATAACAGCACTTAACTCAGGGGGACGAATGGCGCCCATCTTCGGAACGGCGCCGTTTTTCTTTTTCGCGCTTCGCATCCGCGCAAAGGCTTTCCGGCGATAGCCTGGGTGCGGGAACCCCGGGTCACCCGGGCCTTCGCCTCAACCGACCGCCGCCCAATGGCTCCCTTAGCCGCCCGTGAACGGCTCCGTATCCGCCATGGTGCCACGGCATCCCGCGGAGCCGCACGCGCATGCCCAATCCGAATACGCTTCCGTGCGCGATGCCACGTCCAAGCGGTAGTCCCACACCAGCTCTTCGTCCTTCTTGACGTCCCTCAGCGCGTACAGCCACGCCCTCGGCCGACGACCCTCGTCATCTTCCCTGAGTTCGCAGTTGGGATCGCAGCCGTGATTGGCCAGGGCGGCCCATCCTGTTCCGTCGATGCCGGTGCCGTCGGACAGGCGCAGGAACTTCGTCATTCCATCGTCCCCCATGTCTGGCAGTTCCCCTGGTCCGTACCTCCTGCCCTTGTATTCGATCAGTCTCTCGCCTGCCTGCAGATCGCGGGCGGCAAAGAGCCCCATGCCATGGAGCCCGCTCTTTCTTGCGACAACCTTCAACGCCATTTCCATCTTTCCAGCCATTACACGGAGAGCGCGAAGGATATCCCGATAGGGCAACGATCGGCGCGGCATCACGGCTGACTTTGGCGCGTCGTCAGCCGTTGATCACCGCGTCAGCCGGCGATAGATGTCCGCAAGCTTAAGCGGCAGCTTGTGCACTTGGTCGAGCACCGTGTAACTGGCCGGGCCGTACATGTGCTTCAGGTAGTCCGCGCCCTGGCGGTCGATGGTCACGCAGTAGCTGCGGATGCCCTGCTCGCGCGCCTCCAGCAGCGCGTGGCGCGTGTCTTCGATGCCGTAGGTGCCCCGATACTCGTCACCGAAATCATCGGGCCGTCCGTCCGAGAGCGTTACCAGCAGCCGGTGGCGCGCCGGCTGCGCGGCAAGCAGCCGCGTCAGATGGCGGATCGCCACGCCCATGCGCGTGTAATCCTTCGCCTCGATGCCGGCGACGCGCGCACGCACGGCGGCGTCGTAGGCATCGTCGAAGCCCTTGACGCGGTAGATGTCGCAGCGCGTGCGCGTCCAGCCGGAAAAGCCGTAGATGGCGTAGCGGTCACCGAGCGCCTCGATGCCCTCGCAGAGCATGATCAGCGCCTCGCGTTCGGCATCGTTCACCCAGCCCTTGGTCGAGCCGCTCATGTCCACCATGAACAGCGCGGCGAGGCTGCGTTCGTTCCTGACGCGGCGGCTGAAGACGCGCTCCGATGGCTCGGCGCCGCCGCGCCGGTCGGCCAGCGCGTCGACCAGGGCGTCAACGTCGATCTCCTCGCCGTCGGGCTGGCGGCCGAGGATGCGGTCCTCCCCGCGGATGAGCTCGAAGCGCTTGCGGATCTGCCGGATCAGTGGCCCATAGCGCGCGGCAACCTCGCCAACGTACTGTGGATCACCGGGCTTCACCGCAACCTCGTAGACGTGGCACCAGTTGCGCCGGTAGGCGCCGCGGTGGTAATCCCACTCGTCGTAACGGTGTTCGGCATCGCGGTCGCTCGCCAGTTCCGGCCCCGGGCCGGTCTTGTCGGTCGGCGTCCATTGGCCGTGGCCGGCCGGCGTGAGGGCCTCGGGCGGCACTTCGCCGAGATCCTGGATCAGCGATTGCGCGGCGGCTTGCGCATCGGGCGGCAGCGCTACCGCCTCGCCATCGACGCGCACTTCCATGCCGGCGCCATCGTTGGTCATTTCCATGCTCACCGCATGCTCGCCGCTCGGTCGCTTGCCGCCCATGCCCTTGAGGGTGGCCAGCGCCTTCCGCAGCGTTTCGGTATCGCGCTGGATGCGCTCCGCACGCACGCGCCACGCGGCGGTGGGATCAAGCGTGCCGGCGAAAGTCAGCCGTGGCGGCACGCCGCCATCGGACATGAATCGGACAAGCAGGTCGAGGCTGTCACTCACCGTCGCCTCGGGCCGGGCCAGGTGCGCAATCGCCGCGGACAGTTCCTCGGGCCACGCGCCGCGCACGCCGGCGATCTCCGCCGCGAGACCCGGCAGTTCGGCGGCGATGCGCGCATCGAGGCGAACCGCCTCCAGCGCCGCGAGCCAGCCGAGCGCCCGCTCACGATCCGACCACCCGGCGAGTCGCGCCTCGATATCGACGCTGAACGTCCCATAACGCGTCTGCGCCCAGAGCAGCGCCGCCATCGTCTTGTATAACCGGCGGTTGGCTTCCCCGCTCGTATGTATCGCCACGAGTTCGGGCAGGAAGATGCTTTCGGTGTCGGTCCAGGCATGGCTGCCGGCACGCACCGCAAGCGGCCGTCCCGAGAGGCCCTGGACGAAGCGCGCGAGACGAATCTCGACATCCGCGAGCCGCGTGACGGCCGTGCCGGCGCGCTCCGCGCAGAACAGCTCGATATTGCGCAGCTGGTCCATGGCCGGCCGCAGGCCGAGGCGGTCGTAGGCATCGAGGCCGGAGAGCACCCAGGCATCGAAGCCTTCATCGTCGAGCAGCTCGAAGGCCTTCGGCGCCAGCGTCGCCAGCAGATAGCCGATCTCGGCGTAGGTCTTGGCGGCGACGCCCGCCCAGTGCAGCACTTTCTCCTGCT
>CAYXZX010000109.1:0-9393 GCA_964469455.1 uncultured Rhodocyclaceae bacterium
GGTTGGTGATGCGCGACCAGAGGATCGGGTGCATCTCGGCCATGTTCGAGCCCCAGAGCACGAAGGCATCGGCATGCTCGGCATCATCGTAGCAGCCCATCGGCTCGTCGATGCCAAAGGTGCGCATGAAGCCGGCCACGGCCGAGGCCATGCAGTGACGCGCGTTCGGATCGATGCTGTTGGAGCGGAAGCCGGCCTTCATCAGCTTGGCGGCGGCATAGCCCTCGAATACCGTCCACTGGCCGGAACCGAACATCGCCACACCGCGCGGGCCCTGGTTCGGGTCCTTCAGCGTGGCCTTGACCTTCTCGGCCATGATGTCGAAGGCTTGGTCCCAGCTGATCGGCTGGAATTCGCCGTTCTTGTCGAACTTGCCGTCCTTCATGCGCAGCAGCGGCCGTGTCAGACGGTCCTGGCCATACATGATCTTCGACAGGAAATAGCCCTTGACGCAGTTCAGGCCCTTGTTCACGGGCGCATCGGGATCACCCTGGGTCGCCACGACGCGGCCGTCCTTGACACCCACCAGCACGCCGCAGCCGGTGCCGCAATAGCGGCAAACGCCCTTGTCCCAGCGCACGCCATCCTTGCTGCCCGTCTGTGCAATTGCCTGGGCTGCGGGTATCGACATCCCGGCAACGCCGGCTGCCGCTGATATCGCGCTGGCCTTGATGAATTCACGCCGTGTCACTTGCATGTCAGACCTCCTTTTCGAAAGGGCATGACGCGGAGATTAAGTTCCCAGGGGAATTTCCGCGTCTGGATTGGATTCGGTTTGGTGAAAGACCATCGAGGCCGACAGCACGCCCTCGGTCTTGTTAACAGCGTCGAATGCCTCGATCATCGCGCCATCGCTGTCGGTCTCGACGGTAATGATCATGCGCCCATCCTCACCGATCGCGTGGACTTCAACGCCGGCCCGGGCAGCCAGCCGCGCTTGCACTGCCTCAGCCTGTCCGGGCCCGGGGTGTACGATGATGCTGGAGATGTTCAATATCCCGCCCTCGATGATCGGTTGGCGCACTCCGGCGCAAGCTCATCATCCTAGAACGGACGAATATCAACGACTTGACGACAGTCAAGGTTTTGGATTGTCGAGCAAAGCGCTTGGTTAATCGCCCGGCATGACGGCCCCGGTACCGCCATCTGCCCACAACACTAGTTGGCGTCGTAGTAATAAGCCTTTTGCGGCACGCAGGCCTCGGTCAGGCGGCACTGTTCGTTCTCGTCCCGCGGAGGTTTGTCCCACCAGAGCGCCCGCCCGGATTTCTGGACCTGGCGTTCCTCCGGATGCTTTTCCAGCCACTCACGCATCCACTTGGTATGTTCCGATTCGTACAAGGCCATGCCGCGCTCCCGTCAATCCTTGGTTCTGTTGATCCGCACCACCTCGGGAATCCGCCGAACCCGGCGCATGATCCTCGCAAGATGATCGCGATCGGCCACCTGAAGCGTGAAGTATAGCGATGTCGTGGCGCTGCGATCGTCATCCATGCTGATGTTGGCGATGTTCGATTCCTCCTCGGCCATGGCAGCGGCGATCTTGGCGAGGACACCTCGCTGATTTTCCGCCACGACATGAAGTCCGATTTCGAAGTTGCCTCGCACCTCTGGTTCCCAATCGACATCGACCCAGTCATTGCGTTCGCCGCGCAGCTTTGCCAGCGAGCTACAGTCGTGCGTGTGCACGACCAAGCCCTGCCCCTTGCGGATCATGCCGATGATCGGATCGCCCGGAATGGGCCGGCAGCACTTGGCCAGCTGCACGGCGACACCTTCGGTACCGCGAATCAGGATGGCGCTCGACCGAACCTCGCCGGCCGAACCGAGCGGTTCCTGGCGGTCGCGCAATTCCACCAGCCGGCGAGCGACGATGGCCGCCAAACGCACGCCCAAACCAATGTCGGTCAACACCTGTTCCCTGCTCCGGGGACCGGATTCACGCAGGAAGCGATCCCAAGTCGCCGCGTCGACATCCCCGCTTGCCGCGCCGCTGGCGCGCAGGGCCTGGCCGAGCAAGCTCTCTCCCAGCGCGATGGATTCGCCCTGTTGCTGTGTCTTGAGGAAATGGCGAATCTGGGCCCGCGCCTTGCCTGTCACGACGAAGGCAAGCCATGCGGGGTTCGGGCTTGCCGCCAGCGCCGTGATGATCTCGACGCGATCGCCATTACGCAATTCCGTGCGCAGGGGCATGGATTCGAAATTGATGCGACAGGCGACGCACCGGTTGCCGATATCGGTATGAACCGCATAGGCGAAATCCACCGGGGTGGCGCCGCGCGGCAGCGCCAGGATCTTGCCGCGCGGAGTGAAAACGTAGACTTCGCCGGGAAAAAGATCGACCTTGACATGCTCGAGGAACTCGGCGGAGTCGTTCGACGCCGACTGGAGTTCCAGCAACGACTGCAGCCACTTGTGGGTTTCCTGCTGCAGGTCCGAGAGGCTGTGTTCGTTCTTGTATAGCCAATGCGAGGCAACGCCCGACTCGGCCACATGATTCATCGCCGCCGTGCGTATCTGCGCCTCGACCGGCGTGCCATAGGGCCCGATCAGCGTCGTGTGCAGGGACTGATAACCGTTCGCCTTGGGAATCGCGATGTAGTCCTTGAACTTCCCGGGCACCGGCTTGTAGAGTCCGTGCAAGGCCCCGAGGGCCAGATAGCAGGTCGGCACGTCCTTGACGATGATGCGAATGCCGTAGATGTCGAGCACCTGGGAAAAAGTCAGGTGCTTCTCGCGCATCTTGCGATAGATGCCGTAGAGGTGCTTCTCGCGACCGAACACCTCGGCCTCGATGCCCGCTTCCGGGAGGCGCGACTTGATCGCCGCCATGATCTTGCCGACCACTTCGCGCCGGTTGCCGCGTGCCTGCCGAACCGCCTTGACGAGCACGCGGTATCGCACGGGATAGAGATGGCGGAACGACAACTCCTGAAGTTCCCGGTAGAGGCCGTTGAGGCCCAGCCGGTTGGCGATCGGCCCGTAAATTTCGAGCGTCTCGCGGGCAATGCGGCGGCGCTTGTCCGGCCGCACGGCGTCGAGCGTGCGCATGTTGTGCAGCCGGTCCGCGAGCTTGATCAGGATGACGCGCACGTCGCGAGCCATGGCCAGAAGCATCTTGCGGAAGTTCTCGGCCTGCGCTTCCTCGTAGGACTGGTTCTCGATGCGGTCGAGCTTGGAGACGCCGTCCACGAGTTCGGCCGCCGTCTTGCCGAAGCGTTCCGCCAGTTGCGCCTTGGTGATCGCCGTGTCCTCCATGACGTCATGGAGGAGCGCCGCCATCAGCGCCTGCGCGTCGAGCCGCCAGCCCGCGAGCGTCCCGGCAACCGCCAGCGGATGCGAGACATAAGGGTCGCCGCTGACGCGATACTGGCCGCGATGGGCTTCCGCCGAGAACGTGTAGGCCGCCTCGACCTGGGTTGCGTCGTCGGGTTTCAGGTACGCCCGGATTTCGGCGCGGAAGCGATCGAGGTCTTCCGCGAGATCGATCGGCGGATGCATGTCCGCCGACAGGATAGGCTGCTCGTCGCTTTCAGCGAACCTCGGCGCGAACAATTGCGGCGAAGACGGGAACACGGCCGCCATGGTCAGTGGTGTCCCGTCCGCTCACATGGCTAGGCCTGGCCGCGGTTGAGGATCTCCAGCCCGACCTTGCCGGCGGCGACTTCGCGCAGGGCAATCACCGTCGCCTTGTCACGATCCGCATCCACCATCGGCGTGCTGCCCATGGTCAGTTGCCGGGCGCGGTAGGTGGCCGCCAAGGTCAACTCGAAACGGTTGCTAATCCTCTTCATGCAATCATCGACGGTAACGCGGGCCATGGGCTGTATCCTTCTCAATCATTGTTCAAGAAAATGAAACATCTCGGGCAAAGCCGCCCGCTGACTCGTCAGGCGCAATCGCGCCGCACGCACGACGGCCGCCAGATCGTCGCCAGCCGTTTGCAAGTCTTTGTTGATTATAACGAAATCGAACTCGCCAACGTGGCGCATTTCGCCGAGCGCCGCTGCCACGCGCCGCTGGATCACCTCCTCGGCATCCTGGCCCCGGTCACGCAGCCGCCGTTCCAGCTCGGCGGTCGACGGCGGCAGGATGAAGATGGTCGTCGCCGCCGGAAACAATCGGCGCACCTGCTGGGCGCCCTGCCAGTCGATTTCCAGCAGCATGTCACATCCGGCCTGCATCTGCGACTCGATCCAGACGCGCGAAGTGCCGTAGAAATTGCCATGCACCTCGGCCCATTCGATGAACTCGCCACGGTCGCGCATGGCGCAGAAAGCCGCGATGTCCACGAAGTGATACTCGCGGCCGTCCTGCTCGCCGGACCTGGGCGGGCGCGTCGTGCAGGAAATCGAGTGGCGCACCTGCCGGTCGCGCTCCAGCAGGAGTTTGACCAGGGTAGTCTTGCCGGCGCCGGACGGCGCGGAAACCACGAAAAGGATGCCAGGCATGCTCATCGATCACTCCAGGTTCTGGACTTGCTCGCGCATCTGCTCGATCAACAGCTTGAGTTCCAGGGCGATACCGGTGACGTCCGCCGAAACGGATTTCGACGCCAGGGTGTTGGCTTCGCGGTTGAGTTCCTGCATCAGGAAATCCAGCCGCTTGCCGACCGCGCCGCCCTTGTCGACGACGCGCTGGACCTCGTCGAGATGCGTCGCCAGCCGCGCCAGTTCCTCGGCAACGTCGATGCGGGCGGCGAACAGCCCGATCTCCTGGCGGATGCGTTCCTCGTCGAGGCTCGCCACGGCCTCGCGCAGCTTGGCGGCCAAACGCTGCTGGTAATCCTCCAGCGCCTTGGACAACATCGGACCGACCTTGTCGACCAGATCGCGCATGCGCGCGACGCGGTCAACGATTGTCGCGCCCAGCTTGCCGCCTTCGCGCGCCCGACTGGCGACGAAATCATCGATCACCGCGCCGGCCAGCGTCACGGCCTCGCCCTGCAGCAGCGCCGGGTCGAGGCCGTCGTCGCCCAGCATGCCCGGCCAGCGCAGCACCTCGGCCACGGACAGCGGCGCGGCATCCGGCAGCGCGGCCCGCACGGCGGTTTCCAGCCGGCCAAGCTGATCCACCAGCCCCGCGTCCAGAGTCAGCTCTCGCGGCACGCCGCCCTGGCGCGGGATCAGGTGGAGGCGGCACTCGACCTTGCCGCGATGGATGCGCGCCGCCAGCAGTTCGCGCAGCGGCATCTCGAGGAAACGAAGCTCGTCGCCGCAGCGAAACACGACGTCGAGAAAACGCGAATTGACGCTCTTCAGTTCAAGGTGAATCACCGCCGCGCCAACGGCGCCCGCCGCGCGGTCGCCGCTGGCATAGCCGGTCATGCTCTGGATCATGGAGGACATCTTTCTGGCCTTGTCCAGCCTGTCGTCGGGCGGGACCAATGGAAACAAGGGGAAACGCGACATTTCAGTGTAGGCTAGCGCGCTTGGCGCCGGCACTACAATGGCGGCCAGTATACCAACCATGCCCGCCCAGCAGACCAACCAGCCCCTGCCCGCCGGCTTCCCGCTCGACCGCTACCGCATCGAGCGGCAACTTTCGCTCGGCGGCTTCTCGATCGTCTATCTCGCCTACGACGAGGATGGCCAGCCGGTGGCAATCAAGGAATACCTGCCCAATTCGCTGGCGCTGCGCGGTTCGGGGCAGATCGCGCCGGCCATCGCCGAGGAATACCTGCCGGCCTTCCGCCATGGCATGAAGTGCTTCTTCGAGGAAGGCCGCGCCCTCGCCCACCTGAACCACCCCAACGTCGTGCGCGTTCTCAACTTCTTCCGCGCCAACGACACGGTATACATGGTCATGCAGTACGAGCGCGGCCGAACCCTGCAGGAGCACATCAGCAAGCACAAGGGCGCCATCGGCGAGGCATTCGTCCGCAACGTGTTCACGCGCCTGCTCAACGGCCTGCGCGAAGTCCATGCCCAGCGGTTGCTGCACCTCGACATCAAGCCCTCCAACATCTACCTGCGCACCGATGGCAATCCGGTGCTGCTCGATTTCGGCGCGGCGCGCCAGGCGCTCGGCAACGACGGCCCCATGCTCAAGCCAATGTATACGCCGGGCTATGCCGCGCCGGAACAGTACAAGGCGCCCGACCAGATGGGTCCGTGGACCGACATGTACTCGATCGGCGCCTCGATGTACGCCTGCCTGGCTGGTACGGCGCCGCAGGCCGCCGACCGCCGGCTGGAGGGCCAGACCCTGCAGCCGGCACTGGCGCGCTGGCCGGGCAAGTACTCCATGCAGCTGCTGGAAACCATCGACTGGTGCATGACGCTCGACTACCTGGAGCGGCCGATGAGCGTCTTCGAGTTGCAGAAGGCACTGGCCGAACGCCATCACGTCGCGCACGAACCTTCCTGGCTCGACAACCTGAGCCGTCACTTCAAGCAACTGATCCGCAAATGAAATTCACCATCTACCAGGAAAGCCGCATCGGCCAGCGGCGCAACAACCAGGACCGCATCGCCCACTGCTACTCGCGCGACGCCCTGCTGATGGTGCTCGCGGACGGCATGGGCGGCCATCTCCACGGCGAGGTCGCGGCCCAGATCGCCGTCCAGTACCTCACCGAGGCCTTCCAGCGCGAGGCCACGCCACGCCTCGATGATCCCTTCCGTTTCCTCGCCGACGGCCTGGAGAACGCCCATCACGCCATCGTCGATTACACGGACGAGCGCGACCTGCCCGACGCGCCGCGCACCACCTGCGTCGTCTGCGTCATCCAGGACAACATCGCCTACTGGGCCCACGCCGGCGATTCGCGCCTGTACCTCTTGCGCGGCGACCGTGTCCTCACGCGCACGCGCGACCATTCGCGCGTGCAGATGATGGTGGACGATGGCGTGATCACCGAGCATGAAGCCCTGCGTCATCCCGCCCGCAACCGCGTCTTTTCCTGTCTGGGCGGCGACGTCGCACCGCAGATCGACTTCTCGCGGCGGACGCCGCTGAAAGCTGGTGATGTGCTCCTGCTCTGCTCGGACGGCTTCTGGGCGCCGCTGGGTGGCGACGAGCTTGAGCGCGGCTATGTGACGGGTGACGTCATGGCGGTCACGCCGGCCATGATGGACCGCGCCGAGGAACTGGCCGGCGAATCCGGCGATAATCTTTCCGTGGTGGCCGTCCATTGGCAGGAAGGCTACGAGGAAGACACCACGAGCGGCGTCGCGACCGAAACCATGCCGCTCGATGCCCACACCACCCAGATGCAGGGCTTCGACAAGGACCGCACCGCCGAGCCCGATCTCACCGAGGACGACATCGAGCGCGCCATCGCCGAAATCCAGAACGCCATCAACAAGTATTCGAAATAGGAGACTACTCCCATGAGACCCAGCGGCCGCCAGCCGGACCAGCTTCGCCCCCTCACCATCACCCGCGGCTTCACCATGCACGCGGAAGGCAGCGTGCTGGTGGCTTTTGGCAACACCAAGGTGCTGTGCACCGCCAGCATCGAAGAAAGCGTGCCCGGCTTCCTCAAGGGCAAGGGCCGAGGCTGGGTGACCGCCGAATACGGCATGTTGCCGCGCTCCACACACACGCGGACGGCGCGCGAAGCGGCCAAGGGCAAGCAGTCCGGCCGCACGCAGGAAATCCAGCGGCTGATCGGCCGGTCCTTGCGCGCGGTGACCGATCTCAAGGCGCTCGGCGAGCGGCAGGTGACGCTCGACTGCGATGTCCTGCAGGCCGACGGCGGCACCCGCTGTGCCTCGATCACCGGCGCCTGTGTCGCCCTGCACGACGCCTGCAACGCACTGGTCGCGCAGGGCAAACTGCCGGTCAGTCCGATGCGCGACTACATCGCCGCCGTCTCGGTCGGCATCTTCGAGGGGGTACCCGTTCTCGACCTCGACTATGAGGAAGATTCCTCGTGCGATACCGACATGAATGTCGTCATGACCGGCAGCGGCGGCATCGTCGAAGTGCAGGGCACTGCAGAGGGCGCGCCCTTCAGCCGCGCCGAAATGGAGGCCCTGCTCGACCTCGCCACCGCCGGCATCGGCCAGATCGTCACCGCCCAGCAGGAAGCCTTGCCGAGATGAAACAACTCGTCCTCGCCTCCAACAACGCCGGCAAGCTGCGCGAATTTTCGGCACTGCTCGCCACCGTCGATTTCGAAGTACTGCCGCAGGCGCACTTCAACGTGCCGGAAGCGGAAGAGCCGCACGGCACCTTCGTCGAGAACGCCATCGCCAAGGCGCGGCACGCGGCGAAGCTCACCGGCCTGCCGGCGCTGGCGGATGACTCCGGCATCTGCGTCGAGGCGCTCGGCGGCGCGCCGGGCGTCTATTCGGCACGATTTGCCGGGGAGCCGAAGTCCGACCAGCGCAACAACGAGAAGCTGATCGCCGACCTCAAGGACAAGACCGACCGGCGCGCACACTATTACTGCATCCTCGTCTTCGTGCGCCACGCCGACGACCCGCAGCCGATCATCGCCGAGGGCGAGTGGTGGGGCGAGATCGTCGACACGCCGCGTGGCGCCAACGGCTTCGGCTACGACCCCTACTTCTGGCTGCCCGAGTTCGGCTGCACCGCCGCCGAACTGGCATCGGAAAAGAAGAACGGCATCTCGCATCGCGGCGTCGCCTTGGCCAAGCTGATGGAGCGGCTGAAGTCCCGGCGTTGATTCCGCTCTCGCTCTATGTCCATTTTCCGTGGTGCCTGCGGAAATGCCCCTATTGCGACTTCAATTCGCACGAGATCCGCTCGACAATCCCTGAAGCGGATTACGTCGATGCCCTGCTGGCGGATCTCGAAGCGGCGCTGCCGGAGGTTTGGGGCCGCACGGTGCAGACCCTGTTCATCGGCGGCGGCACGCCCAGCCTGATGTCGGCTGCCGGACTCGACCGGCTGCTGGCCGGCGTCCGGTCACGGCTGACTTTGGCGCCGATGGCAGAGATGACCCTTGAAGCGAATCCCGGCGCCATCGAGGCGGACAAGTTCGCGGCCTTCCGCGCCGCCGGCGTGAACCGGCTGTCGCTGGGCATCCAGAGCCTGGAGGACACCAAGCTGCGGGCGCTCGGACGCATCCATTCGTCTGACGAGGCGAGGCGCGCCATCGAACTGGCGCTGCGCCACTTCGAACGCGTCAATGTCGACCTCATGTACGCGCTGCCAGCCCAGACGCTGGCCGAAGCGCGGCGCGACATCGAGACCGCCATCGCCTACGGTCCCGGACACATCTCCGCGTACCACCTGACCATCGAGCCGAACACGGCTTTCGGCCACGCATCGCCGATAGTCCCCGACGACGACCTCGCCGCCGACATGCAGGAGATGGTCGAGGCAACGCTGGCCGCCGCCGGCTACGCGCATTACGAGACGTCGGCTTTCGCTCAGGATGGACAGCGATGCCGGCACAATCTCAACTACTGGCGGTTC
>CAYXZX010000110.1:0-9363 GCA_964469455.1 uncultured Rhodocyclaceae bacterium
TCGCTGATCCAGACCATCGGCCGCGCCGCGCGTCACCTGCACGGCACGGCGATCCTCTATGCCGATCGGATCACCGATTCAATGCGCCGCGCAATCGCCGAAACCGAGCGCCGGCGCACCAAGCAGATGGCCTACAACGTCAGTCATGGCATCACGCCTAAGGGCATCGTCAAGCGCATTAAGGACATCATCGACGGGGTCTACGACAGTGACGTGGCCGCGCGCGAACTGAAGGCGGCGCAGGAATCGGCGAGATACGAGGCGATGAGCGAGAAGGCGTTGGCGAAGGAAATCAAGCGCCTCGAGAAGGCCATGCAGGAACATGCACGAAACCTGGAGTTCGAGCAGGCCGCCACCGCACGCGACGAGCTGTTCCGCCTCAAGGAACTGACCTTTGGCGCCGGCGTGCATGATCACGACGCCGGCGGCTGAGGCTATTTCAGCGTGAAATCAGCCCGGTTGAGCGGTGCGCTCTTCGCGCCGTCGCCCTCGGGCGTCAGCTTCGGCGGCAGCAGGAACATGCGTTCCCGCGTAATCTTGCCCGGGCCTGCAAGCCAGTCCATGACTGCCTTGGCACGTCGATTGGCCAGATCGCGCAGTTCCTCGTCGCCTGCGGGCGCGTTGGCCAGCATCAGCTTTTCCATCTCCTCGCGCGGCAGACTCTTGGCCATGCCGATGAAATTGCGCGGCTTCGGGAACTTCTCCTGTTTGTAGGCCTGTTCGAGCAAGTCAAGGTATTCCTTGTCGTCCACCGTCACCTCGTCGGAAGGCCCGACCTCCTTGCCACCCTTGACCAGCAGGTCCAGCTTCTGCGCCTTGACCTTGCGCTCCAGCGTGGCCTTGCGCAAACCCTCCGGATCCTTATCAATGTCGACGCGCCCGGTAATCTCCAGTTTCAGTCCGGGCCGGTCGTCAAGCGCCTTGGCCAGCGATTCCAGACGCTTGATGGCCGCCGCATCGAGCGCAGAGCGGCCGACGGTGAACTCCGCGTGGGACAGTTCCTCGCCGCCGCCAAACAGCGAGCCGAGCAGCGCGAATGGCGCGGTGATGGCCTTGGTGATCAGGTTGACAATCACCTGGACGATGATGCCACCCACGGAGAACTCCGGATCGTTGAGCGATCCGGAAATGGGCAGGTTGATGTCGATTTCGCCGCGTCGGTTCTGCAGCAAGGACACTGCGAGCGTTACCGGCAGCTTGGTGGCAGAGGGACTGTCGATCTTCTCGCCGAAGGTCAGCTGGTCGAGAAAGATGCGGTTCTCGGCCTGCAGCTTGCCTTCGTCGATCTTGTAGGCGAGGAACAGCGACAGCTTGCCCTTGTCGATGGCATAGCCTGCATACTTGCCGGAGTAGGGCGACATGGGCACCAGTTCGACGCCGCGCACCTCGGCCTTGATATCCAGCGAGGGCACGGCGGCCAGCGGATTGATCTTGCCGGCCACCGAAACCGGTGCGCCATCGTAGGCGCCGCGCAGGTCAAGGTCGGCAGTGCTGCCGGGGGCCGACGAGAGACCGCTGATGCGTCCACCGGCTTCCGCCAGGTTGGCCGAATAATTTGGCTTGATGAAACGGTCGCTGAAACTGACATTGCCACCCTGGAGAGTCACCTGGTCGATCTGGATCTGCGGCGGTGCCCTGGTCTCGCCGGTGGCTTGCGGCGGCGCCGGCGTGGGCGCGGATGTCTCCCTGCCTGCCGCCTCGCCTTCCTTCCGGACCAGTTGCAGCAGATTGAGCTTGCCCTCCGGGCTAACGATCAACCGTGCGTAGAAGTCGGTGAGCGCCACATCGCCGATGCCCAGTGCGAACGGCTGGAGCTTGACGTCAAGCTTGTCGAGATGGAAGGATTTCCAGGACAGGAAATCCTCGCTGTTCACCTTGTCGACGCTATGGAAGTCGCCCACGGCGATCTGGCCGCGGTAGCCACCTGCGAGCACGCCGTCGGCAGTCTTGTTGAGAACGAGTTCGCCTTTCCCGGCCACTTGGCCCTTGGTAATGGTCAGGTTGAGCCGGTCACCGAAATAGGGCTGCAAGGGGAGCAACTCGATACCTCGCAGGTTCAGGTTCAGCTTCGTGGCAAGCGGTTCCAGTTGCAGCGAGCCATTCGCCTGCAAGTCGGCCTTGCGGTTCAGCTTGGCCGCCAGGGTAAGCTTGCCCGGTGTCTTGGGCGCGGTGCTGAAGCCTTCGATGGACAGCTTGCCAATGTCCAGTTGGTGCCGTGCCGCCGGAGTTACCGCGTGGTCGTCGAAGCGCAAGGCAGCATCGCTTAGGTCGGCCTGGGCAAGATCGACGATCCACGGCGTGTCGCCATCACTGACTTTCGCATCAGGCTGATCCTGGCCAGCTGGCTTGGCGGTTTTCAGGGCGGGCGGCTTGGGCAGCGCCAGGCTGCCGTCGGCAAGTCGGGCAAGTTCCACCTTCAGACCTTTGGCATCGATACTTGCCACGGCTATTGTCTTGCGCGGAATATCGATCTTCGCTTCGTTGATTGAAAACTGCTTCAGGGCCGCATGGGGTGCGGCATCAAGGGCCAAGGACAGGCTGGCGACGACGGGCGCCGAGAAGCGGCCATCGATCTTGCCAACTTCGGCCTGGAGAGAGGAAATGCCGGCCTTGAGCGGCTTGCCGTTCGATTCGTCGAGCCAGGATAATGATGACGCGGACATCTGCAACCCTGCCATCATCCAATCTACCGGTTGAGACTCCCGCGTGGGAGGGGGGTTCGAATTGCCTTTCGGTTGCATGGCGGCCGCCACGTCCAGCCAGTTGAGGACTCCTGCCCGGTCAACGCGCATGTGAGCCGCCAAGCCGTCGAGCGCGATATTGCCAATCGCATAGTGTCCGGTCAGGGGCTCGAGCGAATCGAGCGGAACGTGGAGTTTTCCCACGGACAGCAGCGGTTGCCCGGCCGCATCCGTCATCCGCAGGTCGCTGATGTCTGCATGACCGAGAATCGCCAGCGAAGGTGCCTTCTGGGCATCGGCCCGAAAACGGACCTTCAGACCGGTATCGAGACGGCCGCTGCCAATGGTAAAGGGCAGTGCAACAGGCGAGTAGGCGAGATACTGCGCGATCTCGACGGCGGCCAGATCGATATCCAGTTCGCTCTCGTGCGATGCCGCGAAAGGTTTGCTCTTGCCTTGGAGCGCTAGCGGTGCTCCATTCACCTTGGCCGAAAGGTGAGGCTCGGTATGAATGTCGGCGAAGTGCGGCAAGTTCGACACGAAAGGAAGCGCCAGGTTGAGGTCGGCGACCAGGTGTTGCTTGCCCAGCGGGCGATCGTCTAGACGCAGGGTTCCCTTGGAAATCGCGATGTTATTGACCGAGAACTTGGCGGGCGGCGAGTCGCTCGGCTTCAGCCACTCGTCGAGCAGGTCGGAAATGTTGTAACGATCCGGGGTTTCACGAACAAGATGAACGCGTGGGCCGACGAGACGGAACTCCTTGACGACGGGAGCGCGGTGATAGAGCGTGGCAATGTCGAGATCGACAAACAGTTCGTCGAAGCCGGCGGTTTCGGCCAGATTGCCACCCGCCTTGTCGCCGACCGTGACATCAGCCACCCTGACCGTCATCAGGAATGGGTTGATGGCGATCGCGCCGAACGACACTGGTCGATGCAGTTTCTCGGACAGAAGATCGGTAAGCAGCGATCTGGCGATCGGGGGACCGGCAAAGAATCCCAGGACCCCGAGGAGCGCCAATACGGCCACGACCCAGATGACGGCCTTGCCGGCGCGGCGCAGGAAACTTGGAGTGGAAGGGGCGTTCATGGTGTTGTCGTTCCTGAAATCGATTTGGCCGAGGCCCGACGGCACGCCGTCGCCAATGCGGCTATTGCCCGATAATAGCCAAGACCGCGCCGGCCGGTGCGCTTGACAAGAATTTTGACAGGGAGACATCTGCATGTCCCACGCACTTGCCCCAACGGAGACACCTTATCCGCGATTGTTCGCTCCGCTCGACCTTGGACACTGCGTGCTGCCCAACCGAGTCCTGATGGGGTCGATGCACACCGGCCTCGAGGAGCATCCGGACGGATTCGCCAGGCTGGCGGCGTTCTACGCGGCGCGTGCCCGAGGTGGTGTGGCGCTGATAGTCAGTGGCGGCGTGGCGCCGAATGCCGAGGGCGCCATGTTCGCGAATTCTGCGACACTGACCGACGCGGCCCAGGTCGCCGATTACCGGTTGATTACGGATGCCGTCCATGAGGCCGGCGGTCGCATATGCCTGCAGATCCTGCATTGCGGACGTTACGCGCTGCACCGGCACGCGGTCGCGCCGTCGCCGCTGAAAGCGCCCATTTCGCCGACCACGCCGCGCGAGTTGAGCGCGGCTGAAATCGAGCAGACGATCGCCGACTATGTCCGTTGCGCCGAATTGGCCAAAGCCGCCAGCTACGACGGGGTCGAGGTGATGGGCTCGGAGGGTTACCTGATCAACGAGTTCACGGCGCTGGCGACAAATCATCGAGGCGACCATTGGGGCGGCAGCATGGAGAATCGACATCGATTCCCGATCGAGATTGTGCGCCGGATTCGGGAGCGGGTAGGGCGCCAGTTCATTCTCATCTATCGTATTTCGATGCTCGATCTCGTCGAGGGCGGCGCGCCATGGTCCGAGATTGTCGCGCTGGCCAAGGCAGTCGAGGCCGCCGGTGCAAGCCTGATAAACACCGGCGTTGGCTGGCATGAGGCGCGCATCCCGACGGTTGCATCGGTGGTTCCTCACGCAGCTTTCAGCTGGGTGACGCGCAAGCTGAAGTGCGAGGTCGGCGTCCCCCTGATCACTTCCAACCGCATCAACATGCCGCAGGTCGCCGAGGCGGTGCTAGCGCGGGGCGATGCGGACATGGTGTCGATGGCCCGGCCGATGCTGGCCGATGCCAATCTGGTCTTGAAGGCAAAGGAAGGGCGTGCCAACGAGATCAACACCTGTATCGCCTGCAATCAGGCTTGTCTCGACCATATCTTTTCCGGCAAGCTTTGTTCGTGCCTCGTCAACCCGCTGGCGTGCCATGAAACCACGCTGACGTTATCGCCGGCGTCCTGCCCGAAGCGGATTGCGGTGGTTGGCGCGGGCCCGGCCGGCATGGCCGCCGCCGTGACGGCCGCCGAGCGCGGCCACCGTGTGGTGCTGTTCGAGGCCGCTGCCGAGATCGGTGGACAAATCAACGTGGCCAAGCGCGTTCCCGGAAAATCCGATTTCGCCGAAACGCTGCGTTATTTCCGCAATCGTTTGGACAAAGTCGGGGTTGAGGTCCGCCTGAATACGCGGGCTGAGGCTGGCTCGCTGGAGGGCTTCGATGCGGTCCTGCTCGCCACGGGAGTGGTGCCGCGCGTGCCGGATTTTCCCGGCATCGACCATCCCAAGGTCGTCGGTTATCTGGACGTTCTTATGCAACGGAAGCCCATCGGCAGTTCGGTGGCGGTGATCGGCGCTGGCGGCATCGGCTTCGATGTCGCCGAGTTCCTGACTCATCCAGACCAGGCCGAAGATCCCATCGCCAGCTATCAACGCGAATGGGGCATCGACCCCGGCTTTGCCCATCCGGGCGGATTGCAGCCTGTGGCAGAGCCGAGCACCCCGAGGTCCCTGTGGCTCCTGCAGCGGAAGACAAGCAAGGTTGGCGACGGCTTGGCGAAGACCACGGGCTGGATCAAGCGTACGGTTCTGGCGCGGCGGGGCGTACGCACGCTGTCCGGCGTAACGTACCTCCGGGTTGACAACCAGGGGTTGCATGTATCCGTTGATGGCTCGGAGCGCTGCCTGGAGGTTGATAACGTCGTGATCTGTGCTGGCCAGGAATCCCTCAGGACTCTCGAGGCGCCTTTGGTCAGCGCCGGTCAGAAGGTCATCATCATCGGTGGTGCGGATGTCGCGGCGGAACTCGATGCGAAGCGGGCCATCGATCAGGGAATTCGCATCGCGGCGTCGATCTAGGCCGAAGTCCGTTGGCGACCCTAGCGGCGGCCACGGAGATAGCCGCATAATGCGTATTATGTCAACTCACAAAAAACCAAAGGCGGTCGGAAGTTCTTCAATGGCGACGAGGCCCGGCTGGAACGGGAAGCACATAGATACCCTCGTCCAACAACTCCTTGGTATCGCTTAGGGTCGCCTGCCCACGGATCGGTCTCGCCTCGGCTTCCTGATAGTGAATGCGTCTGGCTTCGTCAGGGAATCGCTCGCCGACATCCTCGCTCGTTTCCGCCAACTCGCGGAGCTGCTCAAGTAACGCCTCCGTGGTTGGATCCTCCTCACTGCGTCTCCGCTCCGACTCGTTCGAAGGCCGCCTGCCGAGCCTGGGTGCCGAGGGAAGTCGTTCGATGCCCCGTCCACTGCAGTGTGGGCAGATAACCAATCCTTGACCAAGCTGGGTATCGAAGGAATCCGCCGATGAGAACCAGCCTTCAAACTTGTGGCCAGAACTGCAGACCAGGTTGAGGACAATCATGGATAAGGATGGTGCCCGGAACCGGAATCGAACCGGTACGGCTTGCGCCGAGGGATTTTAAGTCCCTTGTGTCTACCAATTTCACCATCCGGGCAACACATGGGAGGTCGTCGTGTCTGGAGGCGCGACCCGGAATCGAACCGAGGTACACGGCTTTGCAGGCCGCTGCATAACCACTCTGCCATCGCGCCAAGCCCGCAATCAGGCCGGGAAATGCTGGAAGCTAAAAGGGGGAAAGCTTGGCTTTCCCCCGAAATTCTGGAGCGGGAGACGAGTCTCGAACTCGCGACCTCAACCTTGGCAAGGTTGCGCTCTACCAACTGAGCTACTCCCGCAGAACGGACGCGCATTATATCTGGGCTTATTCGACTGTCAACGCACGCGCGCCGAAATGTCCGGCCACGCTTTGCGCAGATAGTAAATCATCGACCAGAGCGTAAGCGCTGCGGCGACATAAATCAGCCATGTGCCGATCTGATGGATATCGATTCCTCCGACTTGCGTGTGACATAGCAACATGGGTATCGACACCATTTGGGCGGTAGTCTTCAGTTTGCCGATGAATGAAACCGCGATGCTCCTGGCCGCACCGATCTTGGCCATCCACTCCCGCAAGGCGGAAATCGCGATCTCTCGGCCGATGATGATGAAGGCGACCACGGCGTCGACCCTGCCCAACTGGACCAGAACGACCAGGGCCGCCGCCACCATCAACTTGTCTGCGACGGGATCGAGAAACGCTCCGAAGGCCGAGGTCTGCCCGAGCTTGCGCGCCAGCCAGCCATCAAAGGCGTCGGTGACGGCGGCGGCGATGAAGATGGCCGTCGCCCAGAAGTTCTGTTCCGGCGGGGTCAGCCAGTTCCACGGCGAGTAGAACACGCCGACAAACAGCGGAATCATCAGGATGCGCGCCCAAGTGAGCAGGTTTGGTACGTTGAGCGGCATCGTCAGCTTGCGTGCAGGTGGTCGTACAGGGTTTGTGCCATGCGCCGGGAGATACCATCCGCCCGGCAGAGATCTTCCACGGTGGCCGCCATCACTCCATCGAGTCCGCCAAAATGCGCCAGCAGGCTGCGCCGGCGCGAGGGGCCGATGCCGGGCACATCTTCGAGCTTCGAGCGTCCACGCGCCTTGGCGCGTCTGGCCCGATGTCCGGCAATGGCGAAGCGATGCGCCTCGTCGCGGATTTCCTGGAGCAGGTGGAAACCGGTGTGGTCCGGCGGCAATTGTAGCGGCTCGGCCTGACCATGGACGAACAGCGTTTCCATGCCGGGCTTGCGTTCCTCGCCTTTGGCCACTCCGACTGAGGCCAGATGACCAAGACCCAGTTCGGTCAGCACCGCGCGGGCAACCCGATGCTGACCCTTGCCACCGTCGATCAGGATCAGGTCGGGCGCGGCGCTCTCGCCGGTGGCGACCTTCTCGTAGCGCCGGGTCAGCGCCTGTCGCATGGCGGCATAATCGTCGCCGGGCTCGATGCCGGCGATATTGAAGCGCCGGTAATCGCCCTTCTTCATGGCGCCGTCGACGCAGACCACGCACGATGCCACGGTCCCCTCGCCCATGGTATGGCTGATGTCGAAACATTCGATGCGCTGCGGCGCTTCGCTCAGGCCCAAGGCTTCCTGCAAGGCCGCAAGGCGGCCACCGGCACGTTGCCTGAACTGGCGCCGCGATTCGACGGCGAGCAGCGCATTCTTCTCCGCCATGGCCAGCCAGGCGCGCTCCATCTCGTTTCTCGGGGCGGCAACGGCCGACTTGACGCCAGGATCGTCGACCAGCGGGACGCCGACGATGATGCGCTTTGGCGGCGGATGATCCAGATAGTGCTGGCTCATGAAGGCGGCGAGCGCCTCGGCAGGCTCGATGCCCTCCTCTGCGGAGCGTGCCGGGAAAAAGGCGCGGTCGCCGAGATGCAGGCCGCCCCGCACCATGGCGAGGTTCACGCAGGGCTCGCCACGCGCGACGACGATGGCCAGGATGTCGGCATCTTCCTCGCCGGTCGAACTGACGTACTGCCGGTGCAGCACCGCTTGCAGGGAACGGATCTGGTCGCGCAGCGCCGCGGCTTCCTCGAATCGCAGTGCCTCGGCTGCCACCTGCATGCGGTCGGTCAGGCCGCCAATCACCTCGGCCTGCCGGCCTCGCAGGAACAGTTCCGCCATGCGCACGTCGCGGCCGTAATCGTCAGCGGAGATCAACCCCACGCACGGTGCCTTGCAACGCTTGATCTGGTGCATCAGGCAGGGGCGCGAGCGATGCGCAAAGACGGAATCCTCGCAGGTGCGCAGCAGGAAGGTCTTCTGCAGCAGGTGGATGCTCTCGCGCACTGCCATGCCGCTCGGAAACGGCCCGAAGTAATGCGACTTCCTGTCGAACGCACCGCGATGAAACGCCAGACGAGGAAACTCGTGGCCGGACAGGCAGATGTACGGGTACGACTTGTCGTCGCGGAAGAGGATGTTGTACTTGGGCGAGAGTTTCTTGATCAGCGTGTTTTCGAGGATCAGCGCCTCGGCCTCGGAGCGCGTGGCGGTGATTTCGACATTCGCCACCTGTTGCAGCATGAGGACAATGCGCGGGCTCTGGCCGGTCTTCTGGAAGTAGGATGAGACGCGCTTTCTGAGATTCTTCGCCTTGCCGACATAGAGCACGTGGCTCTCGGCGTCGAGCATCCGATAGACGCCCGGCGACTCGGTCAGCGTCGCCAGGAATGTCTTCGCATCAAAGCTCGGCGCGGATGGCTTCGAAGACATCGTGAAAGTCAGCCGTGGTGAGACGCCGCGTCTGCGTGTTGTAGCGGCTGCAATGGTAGGAGTCGAACAGCACGCGACCGTCAGGCAGGACATGGCGCGCGCCATGACTGAAGGCGAACGCGCTCTGCTTCAGGCCCTTGCTTCCGTTCATGG
>CAYXZX010000111.1:0-9104 GCA_964469455.1 uncultured Rhodocyclaceae bacterium
AGCGGCTTGCCGTGGCCGACGTCGCAGAAGGGGCAGCGGCGCGTGCATAGGTCGCCGAGGATCATGAAGGTGGCCGTGCCCTTGCCGAAGCACTCGCCGATGTTCGGGCAGGTGGCTTCCTCGCAGACCGTGTGCAGGTGGTGCTCGCGCAGGATCTGCTTGATCTCGCCGAAGCGCGCGGCCGAGTTGCCGGCCTTGACGCGGATCCACGCCGGCTTCTTCAGTCGCTCCGCAGGGACGACCTTGATCGGGATGCGCGAAGTCTTGGCCTCGCCCTTCTGCTTCTCGCTCATAGACTTCTCTCGAGTTGGGCGATCAGTCTATCGCCAACCCGGTCGACGCTGTTCTCGCCACACAGTTCCGAGAGCTGCGTTACCGCCAGGCCCTCGTAGCCGCAGGGGTTGATGGCCGAGAACGGCGTGAGATCCATGGCGACGTTGAGCGAGACGCCGTGGTAGCAGCAGCCGTTCTTGATCTTCAGCCCGAGCGCGGCGATCTTGGCATCATTGACATAGACACCGGGGGCGCCGGGGCGGCGCACGCCTTCGATGCCGTACCCGCCGAGCAGGACGATCAGCGATTCCTCGATGCGATGCACCAGGCTCTTGACCGTAAGATTACGGCGCTTGAGGTCGAGCAGCAGGTAGGCGACCAGCTGGCCCGGGCCGTGGTAGGTGATCTGGCCGCCGCGGTCGATCTTGACCACCGGGATGCCGATGTCGCGCAGAAGATGCTTGGGCTTGCCGGCCAGGCCCTGGGTGAAGGTCGGCGGATGTTCGCACAGCCAGACCTCGTCGGCAGTTTCGGCGGTGCGCCGCGCCGTGAATTCCTGCATCGCGCGCCAGGTCGGCAAATAGTCAGCCGTGGCGAGACGCCTGATGATCACAAAACCACTCTCACCATCGGGTGGCTGGTGAGTTCGCGATAGAGCGCGTCGAGCTGCGCTTGTGAGACGGCGCGGACGGTGCAGGTCAGCGACAGGTAGTTGCCCGCCTTCGAAGGCCGCATCTGCACCTGTGCGGCATCGAAGTCCGGCGCATGCCTGGTCACGACCTCGACGACCGCCTGGGCGTAGCCTTCCTTCGCCGCACCCATCACCTTGAGCGGAAAGTCGCAGGGAAAGTCGAGCAGCGTCTCAGCCAACGCGCATCACCTTCTGCTTGAAGTCCTGATACCAGCCATACATGCGCTGGAAGGCCGGGCCGGGGGCGCCCGGGCCGACCGGCTTGCCATCGAGCGTGACGATGGGCAGCACTTCCTTGGTCGACGAAGTCATCCAGAGTTCGTCTGCCGCACGCACTTCCTCTTCGCGGATGTCGCGTACCTGATGCGGCAGGTCGTGGGCGGTCGCCAGCTCGAGGACGACGTCGTAAGTGATGCCGGTCAGCATCAGGTGGTTCTTGGGCGGCGCCAGCAGCAGGCCGTCCTTGACCATGAAGACGTTCGAGGCCGCACCTTCGGACAGGTAGCCGTCGCGGAACAGCAGGGTCTCGATGCAGCCGGCATCGATGGCCATCTGACGCAAGAGGCAGTTGGCGAGCAGCGAAGTCACTTTGAGGTCGCAGCGCAGCCAGCGGAAATCGGCGGCCGAAACGGCGGCGATGCCATGCTCGCGCTGTATGGCGGGAGGCGTCACCAGTGGCTCGCTCATGATGAAGACGGTGGGCGTGATCGTCTTCGGGAAGGCGTGGTTGCGTACGTTCATCGGACCGCGCGTGACCTGGATTAGCACCGACTGGTCGTCGCTATCCCCCAGTTCGACGATGCGCTCGATCAAGGCAAGCCATTGTTCGCACGTGTATGACATCTGCAGCCGGATGCCATCCAGGCTGCCCTGCAGGCGACGCAAGTGCTCGGCGACGCGAAAAGGCCGGCGCGAATAGACCGGGATGACCTCGTAAACGCCATCGCCAAACAGGAAGCCGCGATCCATGACCGAGACCGCGGCTTTGTCCTTCGGCAGGAACTCGCCGTTGAGATAGACGATGCTCACTTGAACCAGAGCATCAGGGTATCCCATGCCCGGCCGAACATGCCGGCGACCGGGACATCCTCGAGGGCGACGACCGGGTACTCGCCAAGGGTCTTGCCATCGGCCGACAATTTGAGTGTGGCAATGGCTTGACCCAGTTGAACCGGCGCCAGCAATGGTTGCCGGCTGACGAGTTCCGTTTTCAGGCGCTCGGCCATTCCCTTGGGCAGCGAAATAACGAAGTCCTCCGGGAAACCGACCTTGACCGTGCCTTGCGTGCCCTTGAAGACCTTGAGTTGCGAGACGGACTGGCCCTTCTCGTGCACGCGTACGGCGTCGAAATTGAGAAAGCCATGATTGAGCAAACGTTGTGATTCCTGGGCACGCATGCTGTCGGAATCGGTTCCCAGCACGACGGAGATCAACCGCCGCGCACCACGCCTTGACGATGCGATCAGGCAGTAACCGGCATTCTCGGTAAATCCGGTCTTGACTCCGTCGACCGTCGTATCGAGCCAGAGCAGCCGGTTGCGGTTCGGCTGCGTGATGCGGTTATAGCTGTATTCCTTGCGGGAATAGTTCGCGTAGTACTCGGGAAAATCCCGTATGACAGCCTGGGCCAGCCTGGCTAGGTCGCGTGCCGTCGAGTAGTGCTGGGGATCCGGCAGACCCGTGGCGTTGACGTAGTGAGTGTTCGCCAGGCCAAGTCGCCGTGCCTCGAGATTCATCCGCTGGGCAAATGCTTCCTCGGAACCGGCGATGGCCTCGGCGAGGGCGATGCAAGCATCGTTGCCGGACTGAATGATCATTCCCTGGATCAGTTCACCGACCGTGACCGGATGTTTCGGGTCGATGAACATGCGCGAGCCAGGGGCCTTCCAGGCGCGTTCGGACACGGTGACGGCCTGATCGAGCTTCAGAGTGCCTTGCTTGAGGGCGGCAAAGGTCAGATATGCCGTCATCAACTTGGTCAGCGATGCGGGTTCGACCCTCGCATCGGCTTCATGTTCGACCAGAGATTGCCCGGAGGCGTGGTCGATCAAGAGCCATGACCGTGCCGAGAGGGCAGGCGGCTGAATGGACTGAGCATGGGCCAAGGCTGTCGACATGAGCGACAGCAGAAGGAGAACGATTTTCATGGGGTTGATGATGCCGCGCGAGAGTTGGCTGATTATATTGGCTCAACGTCGCACCACGACCGGGCGGAATTCGAGCAATTCGGCGAGTTGATCCACGACGCGTTGTGCATCCTCGTGACTGGCCCAGGGACCGAGGTGAAGCCGATACATGCCCCCGCCGGCCCTGATGTGCAGGCGATCGCCCAGACTGCCAAGTTCCCTGGCCAGGCGTCCGCGCAAGGTCTCGGCATTGTCGGAATTGCCGAAAGCCCCCAGCTGCAGGTAAATGCCGCCACTGTCAAGAATCTCGGGCAACGGGCGTGGCGCCGTCTCGTCTTGGATCAACTTGGCAATGGGATCGTCGACGGACGATGGGATCGTCGGCGCCACGTCCTCCAGCCCTGGGCGCAGGCTGATGACCTCAACGAGGGTGCTGCCATTGCCCACATAGCCCAGCTTCCAGGCGGCCGCGTAGGAAAGATCGATAATTCGGCCGGCATGGAAGGGGCCGCGGTCGTTGATGCGAACGGTCACCGACTTGCCATTGGCCGGATTGGTGACCCGTGCGTAGGAGGGGATCGGCAGTGTGGGATGCGCGGCAGTCATGCCGTACATGTCGTAAATCTCGCCACTCGACGTCTTCTGGCCATGGAATTTTCGCCCGTACCAACTGGCGACGCCGCGCTCACGATAAGCACCGGTATCGCGGTGGGGCGTGTAATCTCGACCGAGCACGGAGTAAGGGCGGTTGGCGAAGCGATGCAGCGGTTCCGCGCGTGGAATGGCGTCCGGAATGGCATCGAGATTGTCGGGCGGATTGTCGCCGGGTCCATCGTCAAGATAGTAGCCACCACCTCTCTTTACCACCGCCGGTGCCGGTTTTTCCGAAGGTGGCGGCTTGCTGACTGCCGGCGGCTGGGGTGTTGCTGGTGCGGGTGGTTGGCTAGCGCACGCAGCGAGGCCAAGCGATGCAACCATGGCGGCCAGGCGGACGATCATTTCTGCACCAGCATTCGGTTCTTGTGGATGCTCATGAGAATGCCCACCCCGAGGAATAGAGTCACCAGAGCCGTGCCGCCGTAGCTGATGAACGGCAGCGGCACCCCGACCACCGGCAGTATGCCGCTCACCATTCCCATGTTCACGAACGCATAGGTGAAGAAGATCAGGGTGATGGCCCCTGCGAGCAAGCGCGCGAACAAGGTTGGCGCGTTGGCGGCGATCATCAGTCCGCGTCCGATCAGCAGTGCGTAAAGAACGAGCAGCGCGGTGTTGCCGATCAGGCCGAATTCCTCGGAAAGCACGGCGAAGATGAAGTCGGTGTGGCGCTCCGGAATGAACTCCAACTGCGCCTGCGTGCCGTGGCCCCAGCCCTTGCCAAGAATGCCGCCGGAACCGATGGCGATGGTTGATTGGATAATGTGGAAACCCTTGCCAAGCGGATCCTTTTCCGGGTCGAGCAATGTCAGGATTCTGGCGCGCTGATAGTCGTGGAGCAATGTCCAAGCTAGCGGCGCGGCAGCAGCTCCCGCCGCCGCAAGACCGATCAAGACTTTCCACGGCAGGCCCGCCAGGAAAATGACATAGAAGCCGGCAGCCAGGACTAGGATGGCGGTTCCGAGGTCGGGTTGCCGGGCAATCAAGGCGGTTGGCACCAACAGGATCAGGGCGGCAACAACCTGGTCACGCAAGCGAGGTTGCGCCTCGCGCTTTTGAAAATACCAGGCGAGCATCAGCGGCACGGCAATCTTCATCATTTCCGATGGCTGGATTCGCATTACCTGGAGGTCCAGCCAGCGCCTGGCCCCCTTGGAGACATCGCCGAACAATGCGACGGCAATCAGCAGAACGACGCCGATCACGTAGGCGGGCACCGCCAGATGCATCAGGCGCTGCGGCGGCAGTTGGGCAACCAGACGCATGACGACCAGGGCGGCCATCATGTTGAGCAATTGGCTGGTAATGCGTTCGGGAGCAGCGCTGCCTATCATCGTCAGCCCTGCCAGCATCAGTAGGCCGGCCAGTAGCAGCAAGGGTCCGTCGATCGGCCCAGTCAGCCAGCGCCAAATGATGCGGGGATGCCAGTCAGGATTGAGACCGCTCATTCCTCTTCTTCCTCGACTGTTTCGTCGACAGGCGCCGGCTCGTTGACACGCTTGCCAATCAGGTAGTAGTCAAGCACCTGCCGGGCAATGGGCGCGGCGGCCTGGGCGCCGAAGCCACCGTTCTCCACCAGCACGGCAAGCGCGATGGTCGGCTTGTCGGCCGGCGCGAAGGCAATGAACAACGCATGGTCGCGCAAATCCTGCTTGACGCCCGACGCCCGGTACTGCGACCCTTTCAGCGAGAAGACCTGAGCCGTGCCGGTCTTGCCGGCAGCCTGGTAAGGCGTCCCGGCAAAGGCCCGCGCACCGGTACCCTCCCGGTTCACACCAACCATGGCGTGCTTGATGACATCGATGTCGGCCTGCCGAAGCGGCAGGGTACGGATCGGTCGCGGCTCGATATATCGCTTTTCGCCTGTGCGCGCATCCTCGACATACTGGACCAGGTGCGGGCGGAACATTACGCCATCGTTGGCCAGCGTCGCCGTCGCCTGGGCCAGCTGGATCGGGGTGTAGGCGTTGTAGCCCTGGCCAATTCCTATGGAGATGGTCTCGCCGGCGTACCACTTCTGCTGCTCCGGCTTCTTGAAGCGCTTCTTCTTCCATTCCTGCGACGGCAGCACACCTTCGGACTCGCCGGCGATATCGATGCCGGTCCGTTGCCCAAGCCCCAACTGGCCCATGAAGCCTGCGATGTTGTCGATGCCGAGATCGTTGGCAAGATGGTAGTAGTACGTGTCGCATGAGACGACGATGGACTTGTACATGTCCACCAGCCCGTGCCCTCCTTTCTTGTCGTCGCGGAAAGTGTGGCTGCCAAATTTGAAGAAGCCTGGATCGGAGATCGTTTGTTCCGGTGTCCGCTTGCCCAGCGTCAGCGCCGCGAGTGCCATGAAGGGCTTGAAGGTCGAGCCGGGAGGATAGGCGCCGTTCAGCCCGCGGTTGATCATCGGCTTGTCGGGAGAGTTGTTGAGCTCATCCCAGTCCTGGCTGGCAATGCCGTCGACAAACAGATTGGGATCGAAATTGGGCATCGACACCAGCGCCAGGATACCGCCGGTTGCCGGCTCGATGGCGACGAGGGAGCCCCGGCGCTCGCCGAAGGCCTTCTCCGCCACTTCCTGCAGCCTGGCATCGATGGTGAGCTTCAGGTTGTTGCCGGCGGTGGGAGGGGTGCGGGCAAGTACGCGCACTGCACGTCCGCCAGCGTCGACCTCGACCTGTTCGAACCCCGTGGTGCCGTGGAGATCGAATTCGTAGTGCTGCTCCAGTCCGGACTTGCCAAAATGGTTGGTGCCCCGGTAGTTTGCTTCCTGCTCGCTTTGTTCGATTCTTTCGACATCCTTGTTGCTGATGCGGCTGATGTAGCCGAGCAGGTGCGAGCCGAAGCCGCCGTTCGGATAGTCCCGAAACAAGCGCGCCTTGATATCGAAACCCGGAAAGCGGTAACGCTGGGCAATGAATTTGGCGACCTCTTCGTCGGACAACCGGCTCCGAATGGGTAGCGACTCCAGATTGCGGGTTTCCTCCAGCAGTTTCTTGAAGCGCCTGCGGTCCTTGGGCTGGATGTCGACGACTATGGCAAGTGATTCGAGGGCAGCGTCGAGGCTGCCGATCACCTTGGCCGGTGTCACCTCCAGGGTGTAGGCGGAGAAATTCCTGGCAAGGACGACGCCGTTGCGGTCCGTGATCAAGCCACGGTTGGGGACTATCGGCACGAGCGCGATACGGTTATCCTCGGCTCGGGTCTGATAGTAATCGTGCTGAATGATCTGCAGCCAGATGAATCGGACCAACAGGGCGCCGAAGCACAATAGGACGAACGCCCCGGCGATGGTCAGGCGGCGGCTGAAACGGCCCAGGTCATCCGGTGAAGTTGTAAGTTGCATCAGATCGGACGATTGTCGTCACGTTCCACCGGCTGGTATTGCGGCAGCAGCAGCAAGTAAGTCAGCGGATGCCAGAGGACGGCGCCAACCAGGCTGCCGAGGAACCAGAGGAACCCCGGAAATTCGGCACCCGCCATCAGGCGCGTGACGAGCATGATCAACTGGGTGCCCAGCAGCATGGGAAATACATGCAGCGCCTGCTCGAGCAGCGGGAACCAGAGAATGCGCCGCGACAATTGGCCGGCGGTAAAAGCCAGCAATACATATGCCAGCGCATGCTGACCCATGATGCTTGCGTCGGCGACATCCATGATCAGACCCAGCACGAACGCTGTTCCCATGCTTATTTTCAGCGGCTCGCGAATGCACCAGAAGGCCAGCGTCAGGGCAACCCAGTCGGGCAGGACCGGAAATCTGCCGAGCGGCACCATGTTGGCGAGCATGGCGCACGCCAGTGTCAGAAAGATGAACCACGCCTTGACTGGCAGAAGAATGCGCCGTGACGAATGGGTTGGCTGCATTATTTCATTCTCGCTCGTGGCTTCCTGCCCTTGGTCGCGGGTTCCTGCGCTTGCGCCGCCTCGTCGGGCCGGGGCGACACCGTCCGGCGGCCGAGTACGAGTACCTGGCCATGGCGTTCTATGCCCGCCACCGGATCACAGGCGATGCGGGCAAATACGAAGGAATTGTCGCGTTCCACGGCGGTCACCGTCGCCACCGGCAACCCTGGCAGATAGATGCCGTCCAGCCCCGATGTTACGAGCAGATCACCAGCCTGGACGTCCGCGTTGGTGGCCATGAAGCGCAGTTCAAAGGCGCCGGCGCCGGAGCCAGCGAGAATGGCCCGCAGGCCGTTGCGTTGGACTTCGACTGGAATGGCTTGATCCTTGTCGGTCAGCAGCGTCACCTCGCTGGTCATCGGAAAGACACGGGTGACCTGGCCTACGACGCCGAGTTCGTCCACTACGGCCTGGCCGGCCTCGATTCCCGTCTGGCTACCCTTGTCTACAATGACTCGCCGCGAGAATGGATCACGCGCCGCGTATAGGATTTCGGCCACCTGCCCGATCGCGGGCTGGCGTTCCTTCATTTCCAGCAATGCACGCAGGCGTTGGTTTTCATGGTCGAGATGGGTTTGTCTCAGCAGCAGATTGGCGGTGCCCAATTGCTGCTTGCGCAACGCTTCGTTTTCGTTTTTCAGCTTGCGCAAGCTGGAAAGGTAGTCGCCCAGATCCATGCCAGCGTCAACCGGCAGGTAGGCGGCGCGCTGCAGGGGCCAAAGAACCGTGGCGGCGCCGAGCCGGGCCCATTCGAGCGTGTGAAAGCGAAGGTCTGCTACCAATAGCGCGACGGAAAGCGAAATGAAGAAAAACAGCCGAGCGAGTGGTGCCGGACCCCGCTTGAAGAAGGGTGGCGGCGAATGTCCGACGGCTGACATCAAGGCAGTAGGAACTCCCGTGAATGGCGACAGGATGCAACCAAGCAGCCCGTGGTGCCGCTTTGCAGGCTAACGGGAGCGGCTGTTACTCGTTGGCAAAAATACTGCCGAGTTTGTCCATCTTTTCGAGGGCGATGCCCGAGCCGCGAACGACGCAGGTCAGCGGGTCTTCGGCAACGATCACCGGCAGGCCGGTTTCCTCCATCAGCAGCCGGTCGAGGTCGCGCAGCAGCGCACCGCCGCCGGTGAGCACCATGCCCTTGTCGGCAATGTCGGCGCCGAGTTCGGGCGGCGTCTGCTCGAGCGCGATCTTGACGGCGCCGACGATCTGGTTGAGCGGATCGGTGAGGGCCTCGAGGATCTCGTTCGAGGAAATCGTGAAGCTGCGTGGGATGCCCTCGGCGAGGTTGCGGCCTTTCACTTCCATTTCCTTGACTTCGGAGCCAGGGAAAGCGGAGCCGATTTCCTTCTTGATCTGCTCGGCGGTGGTTTCGCCGATCAGCATGCCGTAGTTGCGGCGGATGTAGTTGATGATCGCCTCGTCGAACTTGTCGCCGCCGACGCGCACGCTGCCTTTCCACA
>CAYXZX010000112.1:0-9030 GCA_964469455.1 uncultured Rhodocyclaceae bacterium
CCGCACCGAGGTCCGCCAGCAGCATGCCGGCAAACGGCCCCGGGCCGATGCCGGCAAACTCCAGTATCGTGATTCCCGAAAGTGGTCCGTTGGCGCGCATGGTGCGCCTATTCAAACACGATACCGGGATCGGCCGTCCATCCCCTGCCAGGCGGCACGATCGATCAAGCGACGACTGCCTGCCTTCCTGGGGCCGAATCACGCGTCGACAGGGTTTCGGAGGGCAGCTCACCGAACATCTTGCGGTAGGCACTGGCGAAGGCGCTACCGTGGAAGAACCCCCAACGGGCGGCCATGTCCCCCACCCTGCAACTGTCGGGCGGAGCCCGGCGCAGGGCATCATGGACATGACGCAGGCGCATCTGCCTGAGATACGTCATCGGCCCGACGCCGAAGCGCTCGCGAAATCCGTATTGCAGGGTTCTCATCGACACGCCCGAGGCACGGACCAGATCGGCCATGCCAATGTCTTCGCCACAACGTGCCTCGATCGCGGCAAGCGCCTTGGCAATGTAGTCGGGCGGTGGCGGTGCGGGCCGGGAATGGCCGATTTCCTCGCCCTGGGCGGTGATGAGGGAGAGCAGGAGTGTCTGCTCGAGGAGTTGCGTCGTCAGGCCGCGCCGGTACGCCGACTCAGGATCGACGCTCTCCTGGGCGATAATGCCGAGCGCATTGGCGAAACTCCGGCCTGCGCCGTCACCCAGCCGCATCAGCGGCCGCAATCGCATGTTGCCGGCATCGGTTGCGGGGTAGACGTCGCGCGCCAGCGCACGCAGTCGCTCGGCCGGAACCGACAACACCAGGCTGGTGCACTCCTCGCTCCAGTAGGTGTCCAGCCGGTCGCGTGGTGAATAGACCAGCGCCGTGCCGGGATCGGCGACGACCTCGCCCGCCGGCGTGTTGCCGACCAGGCGACCACGCAGCGGAACCATGACCTGGTACGAGGAAATGGGCGCCGACGTGGCCACCAGCGCTACGCCATGACTGACGCCGAACAGGTGCCCGAGACCAATGGATACATGGCTGATGCGGATATCGACCGCGCGACGATCACCCCGCAACTGAAAGCGGCGTGGCTCCACGAGGCTGCCGACGGTGCATTCGGCCAACGACGGGTCGACACAACGAATCTTCGTCGCCGTGCCGAGCGGGAAACCCCGCACACCGGGAAGTACTTGCGACATGCCTCTCCTCCTTCATCCGCTGTGGTTTTCTACCGCGAGCGGAGCGGCCTGTCGATGATCGGGAGTGCAACCGGCGCTGCCCGGTGGTGCACTCCGTCAACGCCGGTCAGCTATGGCCAAGATAGCTGTGGAACACGCCGTTGGGATCGTACTGACGACGCAGGCTTTGCAGCCGCTGCCAGTTGGCGTCGGTGAAACACTGGCGGTAGCGATCGGGATTGTTGCGGCCCTCGATTTCGTTCACGTAACGGCCCATGGCGAACGGATTGAGCAATGGATCGAAGCCCTTGAGCCAGTCGAAATTGCGTGCATCGTCCTGCTCGTCGTCCCAAATCGCGTAAGGGCCGATAAAGGCGTCCGCCGTCCAGGAAAAACACGCGTCAGCCTGATTGCGTATCTTCAGGTTCATGGCGGCGAGGACATGGCAATCCTTGGTCGGGGCGCGGCTGAAATGCTGCGCCACGCTCTGCAGTGCCTTGCCCGTGTCGTTTGTGAATATGCTATCGACGGCATAACGGGCGCAGCGGCCTGCCGGATCGTTGAGGCTGAAATAACGGTCGTAGAGGCCTTCGTAAGCAAACGGCTGGTATTCCATCTTGACGAGGCACTTGCTTGCCAGTTCCGATTGCGCGAATGGCAGGAGCGCCGCGCGGGCCTTCTGTTCGCTGTCCTCGAAGGCAAAAGCGGTGAAGAAGCAGATCTTCGATTTCTCCGGCGGCGCATCGGCAGGCACCTCCGGATGATGCATGAGGACCAGGATAGGTTCGACCCGATCGACTTGGGAATTCTTGCGGACCGCCTCGATCGCGGCAGTGACGGTCTCCAGGGCAGCGAGAGGGAAGATGTAGGAACTCGCCATGATCGACTTGGGCCCCTGATAGAGCTGGAGTTCGAGGCGCGTGACGGCACCAAAAAAACCGGGCCCCGAGCCGCGTACCGCCCAATAGAGATCGGGATTCTCAGTCGCGGTGACGCGCCGCAGGCGGCCATCGGCCGTGACCACTTCGGCGCCAACGATGGAATGCGTGGCCATGCCGCCGAACTGCGGCCAGTTCCAGCCCATGCCACCGCCCATGGTGAAGCCGCCAAGCCCCACCGACGGACAATGCGGCACCGGGAAAGCCAGGCCCTTGGCATACGCGGCCTGGATCAGTTCAAGGCTTCTGACGCCGGGTTGAATCGACGCAATCCGCCTCGATTCGTCGATCCGGATCTGGTCCATCGCCGACACGTCAATGGCCATGCCGCCGTCCCGCAGGCACGAGCCGTTGGAGTTGTGGCCACCGCTGCGCATCGCAATCTTCAGGCCGCCCTTGGCCGCATGATTCACGGCGGCGATGACGTCCTGATCCGATTTTGCCTGAACGATGAGATCGGGATAACGCTTCGGCTTCGACATATGCCAGACCATGGCCTGGCGCCAGATTTCATAATCGGCATCCTTGCGCTGGATGACCTTGCCCGCGACCCCGGGAATCGACAGCCTGGCCGGTTTGTCGGCGGCAAGCACGCGCGGTGCGCGGAGGGCATTCACGGCGCCGAGAGCGGTCATGCCGGCCAGTTGCTTGAGCGTGCGGCGACGAAATGGCTGGTGCGTGTTCATGGGCGATATCCTCTTCAGTCGACCGTCTCGAAATAGGCGGCGAGATTGGCGATCTCGGCATCCGTAAGCGGCTTGGCCATCGCGCTCATGGAAGGATCTTTGCGCTCACCGGAGCGGAAGGCCCTGAGCGACTTTTCGATGTAAGAGGCCTTCTGGCCACGCAGATTCGGGTATTGGGGCGCCTTGCCGATGCCATCGGCGCCGTGGCAGGCCACGCAGCGGCCGACCACCACCACGGCGGCGGCGGGATCACCCGCCGCCAAAGTCAGTGCCGGTGACACGCCGAGCAAAGTGGCCAGCAGCCAACGGCCGCACGAATTGGATCGAGTCTTCATCGAGATGGGTTCCTTCTGTTCCAATGAGTGGCAAAGTTGCGGGTCACGGGCGCAGGATCGCCTTGACCACCTTGCCGTTTTCCGAATCCCGTACCGCCTGGTCGATATCATCGAATGGATAGAAGCCGACGATTTTCTCGAGCGGCAGGCTGCCCTGTCGATACAGATCGACCAGCTTCGGAATGAAATGATCCGGCACGCTCTGGCCTTCGATGATGCCCACCACACTGCGGCCGAACATGATGCTGTTCATGTCGAACGTCACTTCCGTGCCCATCGGCGCGGCGCCGACCAACCCGCACACGCCTGGTACCGTGAGGCAATCGACAGCCTGGCGGAACACCGCCGGAATGGCGGTGGTTTCCAGGGAGAAATCAGCACCGCCGCCGAGCTTATGGATTTCCTCGACGACATTGCAGTTCCTCGGATCAAATGCATGCGTGGCACCTAGTTGGCGCGCGAGGACGAGCCGCACCGGATTGACGTCGACGGCGATGATGGTGGTGCAGCCGATCGCCTTGGCCGCCATCAGTGCCGATAGACCCACCGAGCCACAGCCGAAGATGGCGATGCTCGAACCCGCCGCCGGCTTGAATGTGTTCAGCACCGCCCCCGCACCCGTCTGAATGCCGCAGCCCAGCGGGCCGAGCAGTTCCAGCGGCACGTCCTTGGCCACTTTGACGGTATTCGCCTCGCTGGCGATGGCGTAGGCGGCAAAGGATGACTGGTTGAAGAAGTTGCCGAAGATCGGCACACCCTTGTGATGAATGGTCGCGGAGCCATCGCTGCGCACGCCGCCGAAGTTGCAGCCGAAGATATTCGGGCAGTGCGTCGGATCGCCGCGCTTGCAGGCGACGCATTGCCCGCAGGCACGGAATGTCAGCACAACGTGGTCCCCCGGCTGTACCTTGGCAACGCGCGCACCGACGCGTTCCACCACCCCCGAGCCTTCGTGACCGAACACGGCGGGGAAACTTACCGGGTACAGTTGATCGCGACAGATCAAGTCAGTGTGACACACGCCGACACCGACAATACGCACGAGCACTTCATCGTCGCGCAACTCGGCAAGCTCGACTTCCGCCACTTGGAACGTGCCCGACTTTTCGCTGACAACCGCGGCTTTGGTTTTCATGCTGCTTCCTTTCCCTGACAACTAGCGTTTCGAATGCGGCGTGGTCTCTCCATCGCCGAGCCTAGCTGACCGGCAACTGAACGGTAATCCATTTCCATTCGGTGAATGTATCGATGTCGATATCCGTACCTTCGCGACCGAAACCGCTATCGCCGATACCACCAAATGGCACGTGAGGCTCGTCGGCAATGGTCGGTGCGTTGATATGCACCATGCCGGCACGCACGCGCTGGGTAAATTGCAACGCCTTGGTGATGTCGCGCGTGAAGATCGCCGCGCTCAAGCCGAAGTTGGTATCGTTGGCCCGCGCGACTGCCTCGTCGAAATCCGCGATCGGATAGATCGATGTCACCGGTCCGAAAGTCTCCTCGCGGCAAACGGTCATCGCCTCCTGCACTCCGGTGAGGATGGTGGGACGGCAGCGATTGCCGACCCATTCGCCGCCCGTGAGAACCTTGGCTCCCTTGGCCCTGGCGTCCTCGATGTGATGACGAACGCGCTGGCGCTGGCGCTCCGAGATGATCGGGCCGACCCAGGTGTTCGGATCGCGCAGGTCGCCCATGCCCAGCGACTCGGCCTTGGCCTTGTAGCGGCGGCAAAACTCCGCTTCGACACTGCGCTCGACGAAAATCCGGCTCGACGCCATGCACGCCTGGCCCTGGAAAAAGAACTGGCTGAAGGCCGCAGCCTCGACCGCGGCGTCTAGATCCGCGTCCGCGAGCACCACCATGGGATTCTTGCCGCCCAGTTCCAGCACGACGCGGCGCATCAGCGGTCCGCACAGGCCAGCGATATGCTTGCCGATGCGGCTGGACCCGGTGAACATGACCACCTTCACCAGCGGATGGGTGGTCAACACGTCGCCGATCTTGTCGCCAAAGCCGGTAACGACGTTGAATGCGCCCGCCGGAACGCCCGCCTCGTGATAGAGGTCGGCAAGACGGTTCGCCACCATCGGTGCCTCTTCCGAGGTCAGCAGAACCACCGTGTTGCCAGTTGCTAGGGGCGTCGAACTGAGCTTGACATTCTTCAGCAGCGGCACGTTGAAGGGGGAAATGCTGGCGATCACGCCCAGCGGCTCGCGCACGGACATGCTGAATCGACCCGGGGTATCGGACGGAATCGTCTGGCCGGTCACGCGCCTAGCCACTCCCGCAGCCGCGCGCAGGCAGTTGATCGCATACTGGACTTCGAAATGAGCCTTGCCGAAAGGTGAACCAACCTCGTCAACCAGGATGTCCACGAAGTCATTGCGGTACTTCTCGAACAGGGCCGCTGCCTTCGACAGCCACGCTTCGCGATCGGCAGCCAGCCTGTTCCTGTTCTCGTCAAAAGCCGTTTGTGCGGCCTGGACAGCGCGGTCGATGTCCGCCGCGCCCGCTTCGGCAACGCGGGCGAACGGCTGGTCATTCTCGGGATTTCGGTCGGTGAAGTATTGTCCCGTCGAGGGCGAAACCCGCGCGCCGCCAATCCACAGATCGACGCCAGCCTCGGCGCTTCCTTTCCCAGTTGCCTGAGTCATCGTTAATCTCCTCACAGTAGGTCATCGCATGCCGACAAGGCAACGAAAACGGGACGGCAATCACTCCCGCGTCCCGCTCGATTCATCGCGGCCCACTATAGCAACAGCCGCTGCACAATCGTTATCGGTCAAGCGCAAGGGATGGCAGATTTGCGCAAACAGCCATCGCCCACCGATCCTGCCGCCCGGAACCACGAAGTCAGCCGTGGCGCGACGCCGATCCGGCTGTCGTTTACCGTCAGCCGAGCCCGAGCAACCGAGCCCGGATTTCGGGCGCGGCACCCAGTTCGGCGGCGGTGCCCGAATATGCGATCCGTCCCTTGCTCATGACATGAATCCTGTCGGCAACACTCATGGCCAGGCCGAGATTCTGCTCGACTAGCAGCACACCGACACCCTCGTCGCGCAAGATGCGCAGTACGTTGCCCACGTCGCTCACCAGCAGCGGCGACAAACCCTCCGTCGGTTCGTCGAGCAGGAGCACGCGCGGATTGCCGACCAGTGCCCGAGCCATCGCCACCATGGCCTGTTCGCCGCCCGAGAGCATGGCACCCCGGTGTTCCATGCGCTCGGCGAGGCGAGGAAAGAGCCTCACCACCCGCGCTGGTGTCCATGCACTCATGCCTGGCGTGGGCGGACGTGCGCCGACCATCAAGTGCTCGCGAACCGTCAGCGACGGAAAGAGTCGCCGGCCCTGCGGCACGAGGCCGATGCCAAGACGTGCCCGCGATTCCGGTGCATGGCACGTGATGTCCTCTCCCGCAAGGTGGATGCTGCCACGCCGAACGGGATTGAGACCGATCAGGGTGCGAATCAGCGTGGTCTTGCCGACGCCATTGCGGCCAACCACCACGCTTATCGCACCACGATCCACAACGAGTGTGACACCATGGAGCACGGCGGCTTCGCCATGGCCCGCATGCAGATCGATGATCTCCAGGCCGTCAGGCATGCCCGGCACCGAAATAGATTTCCGCAACGCGTGGATCATCCCGGATCGCGCCGGGAGTTCCCGAGGCCAGCAAGCGCCCTTGTTGCAGCACAATGACCCGGTCCGCCAGCCGCAAAGCCATGTCGACGTCATGCTCGATCATCAGCACGGTGACCTCCCGCGACAGCCGTCCGACCATGTCCTCGACCAGCGCGGTTTCTTCGCCGGAAAGCCCTGCCGCCGGTTCGTCGAGCAGCAATAGCCGGGGCCGCCGCGCCAATGCCAGCACCAGTTCGACCCGCCGCTGCTCCCCGTAGGACAAGTGGCGCGTCTCCCGGTCGGCTTGGGCACCCAGCTGCCATTCCTCCAACAGCTCGATTGCGCGGCGGCGGGTGCCGGGATAGGCGTCCATGGATCGATGCATGACAAAGCGCTGCGGTTCGCCCGCCTGCATCGCCAGCATCGCACTTTCCAGGACGGTCAGGCGGGGAAACAAGGTCGCGATCTGGAACGTGCGGCCGAGTCCCAGCCTGACGCGGCGCGCGACGCTCGCCCGCGTCACCTCTTGTCCGAACAGGGCGATACGGCCGCTTGTCGGTCGGAGCATGCCAGAAATCACGTTGAACAGCGTGGTCTTGCCCGCGCCATTGGGCCCGAGAATCACCAGCCGCTCGCCTGCTTCGACCGCAATGCTCAAGTCATCGATCGCGCGCAGGCCACCAAATTGCAGGGACAGCCCGGCAACGTCGAGCGCAATCACGGCGCCGCCTTGGCGCGACCCCGCAATAGGCCGGCCAACCCGTCGGGTGCAAACAACGTCACCAGAACGTAGATGGCCCCGAGCACCATGACCCAGCGCTCGGTCATGCCGCTGACGATATTCTCGAGCGCGACGACGAGAAACGCGCCGATCACTGGCCCCAGGACAGTGCCGGCACCGCCGAGGATCACCATGATCAGCGCCATCGCAGAGTAGTTGATGCTCAGGTACGAAGGACCGACAAAACCGTTCTGCCAAGCCAGCAGCGCACCGGAAATGCAGGCGACGAGTCCGGCAAGCACGCAGGCCAGATACTTGTAAGACCAGACCTCGTAACCGAGGGCGCTCATGCGGCGCTCGTTCTCGCGAATACCCACCAGGGCGCGACCAAAAGGCGAATCGACCAAGACCTGGATTGCCAGGATCGCCACGACGAAAACCGCGAACACGAAATAGTAGAAGCCGGTGTCGCCGGATAGCTCCCACATCAGCAGCCCGACAGGTCGCCGAACGCCGGGAAGGCCATCGTCGGCACCGGTGAAGGCTCGCCAGCCGTAGGCGATGCCCCAGACCACCTGGGCGAGCGCCAACGTGATCATGAGGAGGTATGAACCCCTGGTCCGCAGGATCAGCAGACCAAAAACTCCAGCCAGTGCTGACGCCACGGCACACGCAGCACCGAGTTGCAACCAAAGGCTGGTCACGCCGGCCAGCGAAAGCTTCGCTACAACGTAGGCGCCAATCCCGAAATATGCGGCATGCCCGAGCGACGCCAGGCCCGCATACCCGAGAATGACATTGAGGCTCGAGGCAAACAGCGCGAATATCATCATCCGCGCGACCATGCCCTGAAAATACGAGTCGGCGACCACGGGAACCGTTGCCAGCACCAGCAGCGAGATCAGGAGCAGCCTGGCGCCTAGCTTGGGAAGCATCCCGCGAGCAACCGTGTCGATGACGCTCGTCATTGCTCGCGACCGAAAAGGCCCGTCGGCCTGATGGCAAGAATCAGCGCCATGGGCACGAACAGCGTGAACAACGCGAAGTCCGGCACCAGCGCCTTGCCGAGCGTATCGAGCAGGCCGACGATCATGGCACCGGCAAACGCGCCCGGCAGACTGCCCAGCCCGCCGATGATCACCACCACAAACGAAAGCAGCAGCACCTCGAGTTCAGTGCCGATGTGCACACCAACGATGGGGCCACCGACGATGCCCCCCAGCGCAGCCAGCGCCGTGCCCATGGCGAATGCACCGCTGGAGAACACCGTCACGTTGATGCCCATGGTGCGTGCGGTTTCCACATCATCCGCAATGGCGCGGATCATGGCGCCCATGCGCGTGCGTGCCTGAACATGCCAAAGCAGCGCACCGATTAGCAGGCCGATTGCAATGACAAACAGCCGGTAAGCGGGGAAAACCACTCCCACGATGCGAACAGGTCCCGCAAGCCAGTCGGGGCGAGCAAGGGTCTGCGGGGTACCGCCCCATATCCACAAGGCAAGATCGCCCAGAATCAGCATGAGGCCAAACGTCATCAATGCCTGAGGCAACTCGTCTC
>CAYXZX010000113.1:0-8927 GCA_964469455.1 uncultured Rhodocyclaceae bacterium
GTCCCCGGGATTTCCTGGTGGCTTGAAGGGGATTTGCGTCTGTTAATTGCTGCAGTTTTGCTGCAATTGGGCCGAATATGAATTCTCTGGCTAAACAAGAAATCAAGCGATGTAAGGCCTGGCAAGCGCATCCGCTTGCACAGAGAAGCCTTCCCCAGCACTTGGCGCCCCCCTCGCCAGTCGCCACTGCACTCGTGTGGTAGCCATCTCCCTCACCAACGTTCTTCGCTAGTCGCGAATGGGCTTGACGGCATCGGTGGCCTTGCATACTGTGCCACTCGTGCCAATGAGGACGCGCCGAATTCGAGGCCATATCCACCTCGATGTCCCGAGGTTCCCCCAGAGACCGTCACCAAAGAAGGAGACAACATGAAACTCAAAGCAGCCTCGTCCATTGTTTCAGCACTACTTGCTATTGGGCTCGCGCAACCCGTCCATGCAGCGGAGTTTTCACCATACGGCACCGCGAAAGTGGATATGCACCCGATGGACAAGACAGATACCGTCTTCGACGTCAACTACGACGACCCGAACAAACTGAATATCCTCTACAACTTCATCAAGAACACCGTCAAGGTCACAAAAGGGAAGGTCGTGGTCGTGACACACGGCCCAGAGCTGCGCGCTTTTGCCAAGGAGAACTATGAAAAGTATCAGGCAGTCGTCGACAAGATGGCTGAACTCAGCAAAGAGGGCGTGGAATTCAAGATGTGCAATAACGCGATGCGAGCAGCCGGTTTTGAGGCAACAGACATGCACGGCTTCGTCACCGTCGTTCCTGCCGGTTTTCCCGAGCTTGTCTATTGGCAGTCCAAAGGCTACCAGTACGTCAATCCGCTTCCGCTCTCAGTCAAGGACGTACGATACGTTGAACACCCAGAATTAAAGAAGTAACAAGAAGACAGGGACGCCACGTATGGGTGGCGTCCCTGTCTTCGGGCGGTTGTGTAAGTTTGGTGTCCTCGCAATGGTAAGCGGCATGGGCGACAGTGATATCGACGAGCCGGTTCAGTGGCCTGTTCTGGTTGCGTAATTACCCGACAGTCGAGTCTCTTGGCAGGCGGGTAGTCAGGCGGTTTCTGTGACGATGGCCTCCTCCTGTGCGTTGGTTTCGGGAAGGGAATCGAGGCTGCCGAAGTCGAGGTTCGGCAGGGCATCGAGGCCGAGCGCCTGACGTAGTGCCAACGCTGGCGTGCGGCCACCGAGGCGGTAGACTTGGTGACAGCCCTTGGGCTGCAGGGTCGCGTCAACTACACGGGTAACAGCCTACTCAAGATGCAAGGACATTCACTCGGGCGATTCGTCGCGGTCGTTCTGACGGTCGCGGCCATGGGTACGGCTCGCGCCGCCGGCGACAACCTGCTGATCCAGCTCGAGCACGACGGGCGCTACCAGGTCTGGCACTCGGAAGGGGTTACGACGATCAGCGAGGACGATGCGCTGGCGATGGCAGCCACGGCACGGCCGGAGGGCAGCGACCCCCAAGCGATTGCCGGGGGGCGCGCACGCGCGTTCCAGACCGAGCATGGCGTGGTCATCGAGATGATCGATGCGGCCGCCGACACGAAGCTGCTGTTCGATCGCGATGCCTGCGGTGCCGTGAAGATCTGGCATTCCGAAGGTACGACCCGGCTGAGCGAGCATCAGATCACCGAACTGGTGATGAGCGCCCTGCCCGGCGGCGGGCCACGGCTGACTTTCGATGGTCGCTACGCCAAGGCGTACATCACGCCGCTCGGCTACGCAGTGGTGCTGTGGACACCGGCAGTGCGCTCCAAGGAGAAGTAGTCGGATCGGGCTTGCGGGCCGGTGGCGGCGATGTCCGGGCGAGCCTATAATGCACTGCAGCATGTCACCGACGACCGAGCCCAGGCAGGCCACCAGCACCGCATCGATCGCGGTCGCGGCGATGGGCGTCGTCTATGGTGATATCGGTACCAGCCCGCTCTATACGTTGAAGGAAGTCTTCACGAGTCCCCATCACCCGGTGCCGGTGACGCCGGACAACGTGCTGGGCATTCTTTCGCTGGTGTTCTGGGCTCTGACCGTCACGGTCTCCCTCAAGTACGTGCTGTTCATCATGCGCGCCGACAACAAGGGCGAGGGCGGGATCATGGCGCTGACTTCGCTGGCGTTGCGCACCGAACGCCTGCATCCGCGCATGATGTGGCTGCTCGCGGCACTGGGCATGTTCGGCGCCGCGCTGTTCTATGGCGATGCCGTGATCACCCCGGCGATGACCGTCCTGTCTTCCATCGAGGGCCTCGAGGTCGCGACGCCCGCGTTCAAGCCTTACGTCGTGCCGATCTCCATCGGCATCCTGGTCGGACTATTTGCTTTCCAGCGTCGCGGCACGGCCAGCGTCGGCGCGCTGTTCGGGCCGGTGATGTTGTTCTGGTTCGCCACGCTGGGCGGCTTTGGCCTTTGGAACGTCATGAAGCATCCGGCGGTCCTGGAAGCCATCAATCCCTACTACGCGATCCGGTTCATGATCGAGCATCGGCTGCTGGCCTTCTTCGCGCTGGGCGCGGTGGTGCTGGCGATCACCGGCGGCGAGGCGCTGTATGCCGACATGGGGCATTTCGGACGGCGGCCGATCATGTGGGCCTGGCTCTGCTACGTTTTCCCGCTGCTCTATCTCAACTACCTCGGGCAGGGTGCGTTGATCCTCGACGATCCCGAGGCGGTGAAGAATCCGTTCTTCATGCTGGTGCCCGAGTCGCTGCTCTATCCCATGGTCGCGTTGGCGACGGCCGCCGCGGTGATCGCCTCGCAGGCGGTAATCTCCGGCGCATACTCATTGACCAGCCAGGCCATACAACTCGGCTATTGCCCGCGTATCCAGATCAAGTTCACTTCCGAACGCGAGAAAGGCCAGATCTACATTCCCAACATCAACTGGCTGCTGTTGATGGCCGTGGTGGCGCTGGTGCTGGTGTTTCGCTCGTCATCGGCGCTGGCGTCAGCCTATGGCATTGCCGTGACCATGACCATGATGATCGACACCATCCTGGCATTCGTCGTGGTGCGTGCCTTGTGGGGCTGGAACTGGGGACAGGCGGCGCTGTTCCTGGCGTTCTTCGTTCTGGTGGACTTCGCTTTCTTCTCGGCCAACATCGTCAAGGTGCTGGACGGTGGCTGGTTCCCGCTGATTCTGGGCCTTGCGGTATTCACGATGCTGTCGACCTGGAAGCGTGGCCGTGCGCTGCTCTACGAGAAGCTGACCCAGGATTCGATGCCGCTCGATGCCTTCATCAAGAGCCTCGAATATGGCGGCCCGCACCGCGTCCAGGGCACCGGCGTGTTCATGACCACCAATCCGGACGGCGTGCCGCGTGCCATGCTGCACAACCTGCTGCACAACAAGGTGCTGCACGAAACCGTGGTGCTGCTCAACGTGCGCGTCGAGGACGTGCCGCATGTGCCCGACGTCGAGCGCGTCCAGGTGCAAAGATTGCCGAGAGGCTTTTTCCAGGTGCTGGTGCGCTACGGGTTCAAGGACGATCCGAACATTCCGCTGGCGCTTTCGATGTGCCAGCGCTTCGGCCTTGTCTACGAAGTCATGGAAACATCGTTCTTCCTCGGGCGTGAAACCATCGTGCCGCGCGCCCGTGTCGAGCGCATGCCGCGTTGGCGGCAGGTTCTGTTCACCTTCATGTTCCGCAACGCCGAGCCGGCGACGACGTTCTTTCGGATTCCCACCAACCGGGTGGTCGAACTGGGTACCCAGGTCGAGCTGTAGCTGACAGGCTTATTCCCGCCGCGTCAGTCCTGCTGCTGGATGCTGGTCAGATAAGCCAGCATGTCCTGAAGGTCCTGCTCGCTGAAGCGGTCGAGGATGCCGCCCGGCTTGTCCTCGTCGTGCGGCCGTTCCTTCTTCCGGTAGGCGTCGATCTGCCGCTTGAGGTAGTTGGAGTACTGGCCGACCAGCATGGGAAAGTCGCTGCGGCCCATGCCGTCCTTGGCGTGGCAGTTCGCGCAGTGCTCCTGATAGTGGGCCTTGCCGTTGTCGATGTTGCCCTCGGCGCGTGGAATGATCATCACCTTCTCCATCGCCAGCAGGCGCGTCAGCGCATCTTCGTCGCCCTTGAAGGTCGGCGGCTTGGTCGAGAGCTTGATCGAGGCCAGGTAGACCGAGATCGACTTGATGTCCTCGTCCGGTAGTTCGCGTTCTTCCGTGTAGGGCAGCATCGGGATATTCAGTCGGCGGCGGCTGCGGAAGGAGCGCAACTGGTCCTCCAGATATGCCGCGCGCTGTCCGGCGATGCGCGGATACTCGCCGCGCTTGCCGCCTTGCCCGTCCGCGCCGTGACACCCGGCGCAGGTCATGTTGATTTCCTTGCCTTTCTCGAGATCCGCCTCCTGGGCGATGACGCCGGCGGAGAGCAAAGCCGCGACAGGCAGCAGCAGCTTCAATGTCTGGGCAGCATGTTTCATGGTTCTGGCGGGGGTGCGACAAATGGTCGCAAAAGGGCGCAAATGATACCGGGCCAGGCGGTTTGCGGAACTTGATCGTGGATAATTCAGCCAACATGCGCGCCTTGCCCGATGCTGAATACGAGCACGAATTGATGGCCAACCTGCGCCGCCTGCTGGCATTGCGCTGGGGGCTGCTGGTCGGCGAAGTGGTGGCCATCCTCGCGGCGCCGGCCGTGCTCGACATCGTCCTGCCGCGTACGCCAATGCTGCTGGTGGTCGCCTTGCAGGCGGCGGCCAGTCTGCTGGCGGCCCGTCGGTTGGCCCGAAGGCAAGTGCGCGATGCCGATGTGCTGGTGCAACTCGTCATCGACGTCGTGGCCCTTGCGGTGCTGATGTTCTTCAGCGGCGGCGCGGCGAATCCGCTGATCTCCCTGCTGCTGCCGCCCGTCGCGGTTGCCGCCCTGGTCCTGCACGGGCGCTGGGTGGCGATCGTCGCCGGCCTGGCGGTGATCGCCTACTCGTTGCTCAACGTGGTCTATCTGCCGCTGCCCATTGCCGACGCGGCGCGCGCGGCGCGTCTGCACCTGGCGGGCATGTGGGTGACTTTCGTCCTGTCGACCACCATGCTGGCCTGGCTGGTGGTGCGCATGACGGCATCGATTCGCCGCCGTGATGCCGAGTTGGCGGCGATCCGCGAACAAGCCTTGCGCGACGAAAGGGTGATCGCGCTGGGCGCGCTGGCGGCGGGCGCCGCCCATGAGTTGTCGACACCGCTGGCGACCATGGCGATCGTCACCGAGGAACTGGAAAGCGACAGTGGGCTCGACGAGGCGACGCGCGCCGACGTGGGCGTGCTGCGCAAGCAGGTGGCGGCGTGCAAGCGCATCATCAGCGGCCTGGCGGAACGCGCCGGTGCCGAGCGTCTCGACAGCATCCGCGCGGTTCAGGTGGACCGCTGGCTGGGCGATGTGTTCGCGCGCTGGCGTGACCTGCGACCGCGCGCCGCGGCCACGCTCGACTTGAGCGGCGTGTCGCCAGGCCTGACTTTCGCGGTGGATACCACGCTGGAGCAAGGGCTCCTGAACCTGTTCAACAATGCCGCCGACGCCGGCTCCAGGGTTTCGGTTTCGGCTCGCCAGAGTGGCGACGAAGTGATGATCGAGGTGCGCGACAACGGTTCGGGCTTCGCGCCGGCGGTGCTGGCACAGGCGGGTCGTGCGCCATTCCCCGCGCATGCCGGTGGCAGCGGCATCGGACTCTTTCTGGCCCATGCCGCCATTGCCCGACTGGGCGGGCGGCTGACGCTGGAAAACCAGGGCGGCGGCATGGCGCGCGTCGTCCTGCCCCTGAAGAAACCACAAGCGTGACGAGTGACGAGAAAATCCATGGACAAGATACTCATCATCGACGATGACGAGACCTTCAACGGTGTTCTGAAGCGGGCACTGAAGCGCCGCGGCCACGTTGTCGAGGGAGCCATGGAGCCGGCCCAGGCGCTGGCCATGGCCCGCGAGCACATGCCGGACGGGATCGTGCTCGACCTCAACCTCGCAGGCAGTTCGGGCCTGTCGCTGATTCAGCCTCTGCTGGAGATCAACTCCGGCTGCCGCATCGTCGTATTGACGGGCTACGCCAGCATCGCCACGGCGGTGGACGCGATCAAGCTCGGTGCCGTCCAGTATCTGGCCAAACCAGTCGAGGTCGCGGCCGTTCTCGCCGCGCTCGACGCGAACGACGATGGCGTGCGCGAGGAAGCGCCTGGAACGGCGCCGCTGTCGGTGGACCGGCTGGAATGGGAACACATCCAGCGCATCCTGCACGAGCACGACGGCAACATTTCAGCCACGGCGCGGGCGCTGAAAATGCACCGGCGCACACTCCAGCGCAAGCTGGCGAAGCGGCCAGTCAAGGCCTGAACGCCGCCGGTCCGCGCATGGCGGCCTCGGCGCGGTCCTCGATGACGCGAGTGCCTAGTGCTTGTGCGCCGAATGATCCATCGGCGCCGCCATCGGCATCGGCTTTTTTACCGGGGCCTCGATCTGCTTGCTCGAGCCATCCTCGAAACCAAGGGTGATCGCGACCTTGTCACCATCCTTCAAGGGCGTCTTGAGGTCGATCATCATCACGTGGAAGCCGCCAGGACGCAGCACCGCTTCACCCTTGGCCTTGATGTCGATGGCAGGCACCTGGCGCATCTTCATCACGCCGCCCTCGTTCAGGTGGGTGTGCAGTTCGGTGATCTTGGAGACGCTATTCTCGGCCCTGACGAGCTTGGCATCCTTGCCGCCGTCATTCTTCAGGACCATGAAGGCGGCTGTCGCCATGGCGCCGGGCGGCGCCATGCGCACGTAAGGGTCGACCACGGTGATGCTGTCGGCCGTCCCGGCGGCGTCGGCCGATATCGCCAGCGTGGCCATGGCCAGGGCAAGGGCGGCGGGGGCAATGTGTCTCATGATGTGCCTTTCGGGGTTGCTTGGTGGAATGGTCATCCGCGCGTCAGCCGGCGCGGCCGTTCGAGTCGCCCGCGATCGGTGCCTCGAATACGAATGGCACCGTGATGTGCTGCCGGTCGGTGGTCACGATCAAGGTGCCGCGCCAGGTCATGCGGCCGGAGATGCAGACGGGAATGGATGTTTCACCGGTGAAGCGACCCTTGCCGGCTGGCGACAGCGTGATGCGGTTGTAGCCCATGTTCATGTTGACGCCGGCAAAATCCATTTCGATGCGGTCAACGCCTGCCGCGGCCGGCCCCATGACCTGCGCGTCGATCTTCATCGGACGGACCACGGGAATCGGCTGCGGCGACAGGCCCAGTTCGACCTGGCTACCGTCGGGAAGGCTGGCCCGGCAGACACTCCGATTCAGGTCGCAGCCCGGGTCGGGTCTCACCGAGACATCGCTCTTGGGCAGCAGCAGCGGCGAATAGACGTAACCGATGGCCGCCACGGCGGCCAGTGCCAGCAGGATGGCGAAATCGGTCAGCAGGGAACGGCGGGCGTTGCTCACGGGTGGGCAGCATACCGCAAGGTGCACTGGTTATCTGCGACACATTGCCGCATGGTGATGGTTGGCAGCCGTCAGGCCAGCCCCAGTCGATCCGCCATCCGGGCCAGCGGAATCAGCACATGACGGGTTTTGAGTTCGAACAGGCGCGGGAAAGCCACTTCGCGAGGCTCTTCCAGAGGTAACAGCAGGTCCTGCGGGCGTTCGGTGGCGATGGCCTCGGCGACGTTCATGCCCAGGAGCGGTCCCATGACATTTCCCCAGGTACCGAGGTTCATCAGGGCCATGACGCCTTCGGCGACCCGGTAAAGCTTCGGATAGTCATGATGGAGAACGTGGGAAGAATTGGCAGTCATCCCCGTCCAGTAGGACTCCAATTCAATGCGGGCGTCGCGCGTCTGCGGGAAGGTGCGATGGAGATAGCGCAGGAAGTAGTCGAAATAGGTCTCGGCCGCCATGGCGCCGCCGGGCCGGGGAATGGTGGCGGTGATCATCCGCTGCCTACCGTCGATGACCAGCGGATAGAGGCCCGAAGGGTACTGCGTCAAGGCGGCGCCGGAAGGATTGATCGTCTCGAGCAGCGATGCCGGCAACGGCCGTGTGGCCAGGGCACAGGCGACCAGGGGATAGTGCGTGCGCGCCAGGCTCGGAAAGAACGAGTTGCCGCCGTGGCCATTGGTGCAAACGACAATTTGCTGCGCCAGGACACTGCCTCGGGGGGTTGCCAGCCGCCAGCGCCGCCCTTGACGTTCGCAAGCACGCACCGGCGAGTCGCCGAACATTCTGGCGCCGAGGCGGACGGCGGCATCGATCATGCCGTTGGTGAAAAGATAGGGGTTGACCCGCCCGCCCTCGCGCCAGTGAACGCCGTACCGATAAGCTTCGGTACCGAGCAACCGGCCGAGTTCATCGCCGACGACGATGTTCACCTCGTAGCCGAGCGGTCGCCACCGTTCGACCTTGCGCTCCAGTGCCGCATGCTTCTTGGGGGCTGCCTCGATCATTCCAGAATTGCAGGCGTCGGCATCGATGCTGTGCTTGCGGCACAGGTCGAAGACGATATTGCGGTGCTGGACGAAGCGATCGAGAAAAGGCCGCCCCTCGCCGGGCCAGGCCTTGAGGGGCTCCAGCGTGTCGAGGATGGGTTGGACATGGCCGGCATTGCGGCCGGAAGCCCCATTGCCCGGCTGCCCGGCCTCGAGCACCGCGACCGAGATGCCGCGCTCCGCCAGGTGCAGGGCAAGTGATCCGCCCGCCAGCCCGGCGCCGACGACGGCGACATCGGCTTCGATGTCCTCTTCGAGAGCGGCATGGCCGGGAAGGGCGACCACGGGTGGCCAGCCACTGCACCGGATCGGCACCGTGCCATCTTCATAGGCGCTTACGCCGATGGCCTTGGCGACAACTGCCGATCCGTTTTCAATGGGACTGTTCAAGGATCGCTTCTCCATGATCTGGTGGCACATGTGACGGGCACGGCTGGATTGTAGGTGGGGTGCGCAGCC
>CAYXZX010000114.1:0-8877 GCA_964469455.1 uncultured Rhodocyclaceae bacterium
TGGCCCTCGTCCGCCAGCTGATCGTCGCGCAGCTGTTCGAGCGCAATCGCAAGCGCCTCCAGCTCAACTGGATCTGCGGCACGCTCAATCGGGCGGTGACCATTTCCCGGGACGACATTTCGCCGGCCGACCTGGTCGGACACCTGAACCTGATTCATCCAGATCGCATCCAGGTGCTGGGCTCACCCGAGATCTCCTGGGCTTCCAGGCAGCCCGTCGACCGGGTCACCCGCCATTTCCACGAGATCATCGCCGCCGAACCGCCCGCGCTGGTCATTGCCGACGGCTGCGAAATCCCCGAGGTCATCGAGAAGGAGTGCGAAGCCACGGACACGCCGCTGTTCACCTCGCCCCAGCAATCCGCCGCGGTCATCGACGCACTGCGTCTCTATGTATCGCGCCAACTCGCCGAGACGATCACCCTGCATGGCGTGTTCATGGACGTGCTGGGCATGGGCGTCATGATCACCGGCGAGTCGGGCGTCGGCAAGAGTGAGCTGGCGCTCGAGCTGATCTCGCGCGGCCACGGCCTCGTCGCCGACGATGTCGTCGAAGTTTCGCGCGTCTCGCTCGACAATCTGGAAGGCCGCTGTCCGGAACTGCTCAAGGATTTCCTCGAAGTACGCGGCCTGGGCCTGCTCAACATCCGCGCCGTGTTCGGCGAAACTGCCTGCCGCCGCAAGATGCGCATGAAGTTGATCGTGCATTTGCAGCGGCCGCAGGCCGGGCCGGAGGTGGTGCGCCTGCCGCTCGACGCGCAGACGGAAAACATTCTCGGCATCCCCATTCGCAAGGTCATCCTGCCGGTGGCGGCGGGCCGCAACCTGGCGGTGCTCCTTGAAGCCGCCGTGCGCTCGACCATCCTCTCGCTGCGTGGCATCGACAGCATGCAGGAATTCCTCGATCGCCAGCAGCGCGCGCTGGAAAGCGACGACAGCGTCAACTCCGGCGACTAGAAATCGTTACACTTGCAGGCAGGTTATTCGGCTGTGGTAAGAATTTCGCATTAACCGCGAAATAACCAGCCGGTACCGCGATGCCGATTTTCTGTCGTTGTCTACTTTTCGAGGAGGTTCGCATGAATAGGATCGTCGCTTTGGCCGCCGCTTCACTGTTCGCCATCGGCATGGCTTCCAACGCCCTGGCCACGCCCCAGCAGGACAAGATGAAATCCTGCAACGTCGAGGCCAAGGGCAAGAAGGGGGACGAGCGCAAGGCGTTCATGAAGGAGTGCCTGTCGGCCGGCAAGCCCGCCGCCACCAGCGCCGCCAGCGCGAATTGCGAGAAGCAGGCCGTCAGCAAGGAAGGCAAGCCGCTTGTCGGCGCAGCCAAGGCTTCGTTCATGAAGAAGTGCGTCGCCGAAGCCAAGTAGCTACGGAAACGCGGGGCTTCACCACCGTAATCGCGAAAATGCCGGCCTTGGCCGGCATTTTCGTTTTCTACCGCGCCGACGCTGCTGCGTACACGCTTCCAGCGGCGGCCAGGGCGGCCCCCTTGTCCTTGGCATGCCCCATCCCGGACAGAACATCCGCCAGGGCGCCCAGGCAAAGCTCGACATTTTCGCGCCGTGCCGAATGGCCCATCAGACCGAAGCGCCAAACCTTGCCGGCCAGCGGACCAAGCCCGGCGCCGATTTCGAGATTGAACTTTTCCAGCAGTTGCTTGCGAACGCCGGCTTCGTCGACACCGGCCGGCACATGCACAGCGTTGAGCTGCGGCAGGCGTGCGTCCTCGCGCACGACAAACCGAAGGCCCAGGGTCTCGAAACCCGCCTTCAGAGCTTCGTGATGGAGGCGGTGGCGCGCCCAGGCATTCTCCAGTCCTTCTTCCTTGAGCATGACGAGCGACTCGTGCAGCGCGAACAGGCTGTTGACCGGCGCCGTGTGATGGTAGGTGCGCTTGCCGCCGGGGGCGCTCCAGTATTCGAGGACCAGGCCGAGGTCCATGAACCAGCTTGGCACCTTGCTCTTGCGTGCCTTGACGCGCTCGACGGCGCGCTCGCTGAACGTCACGGGGGCCAGGCCCGGAACGCAGGACAGGCACTTCTGGCTGCCCGAATAGATGGCGTCGGCACCCCAGGCATCGGCCAGCACCGACGTGCCGCCCAGCGAGGTGACGGTGTCGACGATCGACAGCGCGCCTGCGGCGCGGGCCAGACCGATCAGGCTTGCCGCGTCGGACTGCGCACCCGTCGAAGTCTCGGCGTGGACGAAAGCCACCACCCGCGCATCGGGATGGGCCGCGAGGGCGTCGGCGACTTTGCGCGGATCGACCGGCTCGCCCCATGCGTCCTCGACGACGACGGCGGTGCCGCCGAAGCGCTGGACATTCTCGATCATGCGGCCGCCGAACACGCCGTTGCGGCAGACGATCACCTTGTCGCCAGGCTCGATCAGATTAACGAAGCATGTCTCCATGCCCACCGAACCGGGTCCGGACACCGCGAAGGTCAGTGCATTGCCAGTCTGGAAGGCATAGCGGAGCAGCAGCTTGATCTCTTCCATCATCTGCACGAAGGCCGGGTCGAGGTGACCGATGGCCGGGTGGCCGAGCGCGGCGACGACGCGCGGGTGCATGTCGGACGGGCCGGGGCCCATCAGCACACGACGAGGAACGGGGCAACTGGCGATGCCGGGAGGCGGGATCAACGGTGCATTCATGATGAGAGGCGCATAAGATGAAAATTAATGATCATAGCATTCTGGTCGGCCACGCGATGACCGCGTCCTTCGGTGCCGGAAACTCCTCGGCATCGAAGGCAGTGTCGCCGCCGGGGTCGGGCTGGCCCGTCGCGACGAGATGGGCAAAATCGTGCAGTTGCCGGTCCATGAGATGCGACGGCACGACGTGGGCGAGGCTGCGGAACAGCGTCTCGATGCGACCCGGGAAACGTTTCTCCCAGTCGCGCAGCATCTGCTTGACCTGAGTGCGCTGCAGATTGGGCTGGCTGCCGCAGAGATTGCAGGGAATGATGGGAAATCCGCGCACCCCGGCCCAGGCTTCGAGATCGCGCTCGCGGACGTAGGCGAGCGGACGGATCACCACGTGGCGGCCGTCGTCGGTCACCAGCTTCGGCGACATCGCCTTCATCTTGCCGCCGAAAAACATGTTGAGGAACAGCGTTTCCAGTATGTCGTCGCGATGGTGCCCCAGCGCGATCTTGGTCGCGCCCAGCTCGGTGGCGACGCGATAGAGGATGCCGCGCCGCAGCCGCGAGCAGAGCGAGCAGGTGGTCTTGCCTTCCGGCACCACCCGCTTGACGATGGAATAGGTGTCCTGCTCCTCGATGCGGAACGGGATGCCGAGGCCGGAAAGATAGTTCGGCAGCACCTCGGCGGGAAAGCCCGGCTGCTTCTGGTCGAGGTTAACTGCAACAACATCGAAGTGGATCGGCGCGTGCTCGCGCAGGTAGAGCAGCACGTCGAGCAGGCCGAAGGAATCCTTGCCGCCGGACAGGCAGACCATGACCTTGTCGCCGTCCTCGATCATGGCGTAGTCGGCGATCGCCTGACCGGTGGCGCGGCGCAGCCACTTGGCAAGTTTGTTGGCCTCGAAGGCGGCCTTGTTGACCTGGCGCGCGGTGGTCACAGTCGCGCCGTCCGTCCGCCGTCGACGTTGATCACCTGGCCGGTCACGTAGGGCGCATCCAGGACCAGATAGCGGACCGCCAGCGCGATGTCATGCGGCGAGCCGACCCGCTTGAGCAGCGTATGGTCGATGATCGCGGCACGCTCGGCCTCGGGAAAGTCGTCGCCCTGCTCCGGCCAGGCGATGGCGCCCGGCGCGACGGCATTGACGCGCACGCGCGGCGCAAGTTCCAGCGCCAGCGAACGGGTCAGGCCGAGCAGGCCCGCCTTCGCCGCGCAATAGACCGGATAGCCTTTCAGCGGTCGTTCGGCGTGAATGTCGGTGATGTTCACCACGCAGCCGCCGCCGGGAAAGTCAGCCGTGGCGAGACGCCGCGCCGCCGCCTGCGCCAGGAACAGCGGACCGCGCAGGTTGCTGCCGGTCAGGTCGTCCCAGACCGCGGCATCGATGGTGCCGATGGGCGTCGCGAAGAAAGTCGACGCGTTGTTGACCAGGATGTCCAGTCGGCCGAAATACTCCTCGGTCGCGCCCACAAGCGTCTCGGCGGCCTCCCGGTCGCCGAGGGCGGCGGCCAGCGCCACCGCGCTGCCGGGCCGCAGGCGGTTCAACTCGTCCGCCAGCGCGTGCGCCGCATCCGCCGAAGCCCGGTAGTGCAGGGCGATATCGATGCCGTGGCCATGCAGCACGCGGGCAATTTCCGCACCGATCCGCCGGGCGCCGCCGGTGATCAGCGCGACCGGCGCCGAGCATGGCTGGACTGCCGCGTTCATTGCGCCTCCATCAGCTGCGCGCAACGCGCCAGCACGCGGCTGGCCGCGGCGAAACCGAAGCCGGCGGTAACGCAGACCGACGATCCATAGCCAGCGCAATTGAGACCGTGCAGCCCCTCGTTGACCTCGTCGACATCGCAGGCGGCCGCCTCGGGACGACGCACCGGCTCGAGCGAATAGACGCAGTCGATGCCGAATTTCCGCCGCGGGTCCCGTGCAAAGCCATGGTCGCGGCGCAGCGCGGCGCGCAGCTTGGCGGCCAGCGGATCCTGGGTCGTGCGGGCGAGATCGTCGACCCGAATCATGGCCGGGTCGGACTTGCCGCCGGCGCCGCCGGTCGTCACCAGGGGAATGCCGAGCCGCCGGCAGTGCACGATCAGCGCCGCCTTGGCGCGCACCTGGTCGATGGCATCGACCACGGCGTCGCAGCGCGGCAGGACGTCGGCGACGTTGTCCGGGGTGATGAACTCCTCGATGGTCGTCACCTCGCAGGCCGGATTGATCGTGGCAACGCGATCCTTCATGGCCAGCACCTTGGCCTGACCGAGGGTGCCTTCCACGGCGTGAATCTGGCGGTTCACGTTGGATTCGGCCACATGATCGAGATCGATCAGCGTCAGCCGGCCGATGCCCGAGCGGGCCAGCGCCTCGGCAGCCCATGACCCCACGCCACCGATACCGATCACGCAGATATGCGCCCCGCCCAGGCGCGCCAGCGCCTGATTCCCGTACAGCCGGGCAATGCCGCCGAATCGGCGCGAGCCGGCCTCCGATGCTTTCTCCGATGTCGCCATGCCGGAATTCTATTCCGGATACCCACGGACACGAGGTCGCCGGGCGGCGAGGTGCTCATGGGACAATACGCGCCCTCATGGATACCCGACTCCCCGAACCGGACGACGATGCCAGGGCAAGCAGCCTGGCGCTGTCGCGTCGCATCGCCGACGAGATCGAAGCAGGCGGCGGCTGGATTTCGTTCGCCCGCTACATGGAACTGGCCCTGCACTGCCCCGGCCTCGGCTACTACGGCGGCGGTAGCCGGAAGTTCGGCGCCAGCACGGAGGGTGGCGATTTCGTGACGGCGCCGGAGATCACGCCACTGTTCGGCCAGGCGCTGGCCCGACAGGTTGCGCAGCTCATGGCCGGCTCCGCGCCGACGGTGCTGGAAGTCGGGGCAGGCAGCGGCCGATTGGCCGCTGACCTGCTGGCGGCGCTGAATGCCAGTGGTGCCACACCGGTGCAGTATCTGATCCTGGAGCTCTCCGGCGAGTTGCGCGCCCGGCAGCGCGATGTGCTGGCCGGGGCCGTGCCGGAGTTGCTGGATCGCGTCGTCTGGCTGGACAGGCTGCCGGAACGCTTTTCCGGCTGCGTTCTCGGCAACGAGCTGCTCGACGCCATGCCGGTGCATGCCTTGGCCTGGCGCGACGATGGCCTGAAGGAGCGCGGCGTGACGCTGGACCGCGGCGGCCGGTTCGCCTGGTCGGAGCGCCCAGCCGCGGAGTTTCTGGTGGACGCGGCGAGCGAAATCCCGGCTCGGGCGCCCTACGTCGGCGAGTTGGGACTGGTCGCCGCGGGCTGGACGGCGGAATGGGGCGAACGATTGGTCACGGGCGCGCTGCTGTTGATCGACTACGGACTGCCGCGCCACGAGTATTACCATCCGGCGCGCGACGGCGGCACGCTGCGCTGCCATTACCGGCATCGCAGCCACGACGATCCGTTCTGGTGGCCGGGCCTGTCCGACATCACGGCCCATGTCGATTTCACCGCCGTCGCCGAGGCCGGCCATGGTGCCGGGCTGGACGTGCTCGGCTACACCAGCCAGGCCGGCTTCCTGATCAACTGCGGGCTCGGCGACCTGCTGGCAGCGCGGCGCGAGGCTTCTGAGGTATCGGGCCTGCGGGCGGCCAGTGCGGCGCAAATGCTGATTTCACCCAACGAAATGGGCGAACTGTTCAAGGTGATCGCCCTGGGCCGGGGCGTGACTTCGCCCCTGCTGGGCTTTGCCCGCGGCGACCGCTTGCACACACTATGAAAAGGGGAATACGACGAGGTCGCCGCCCCGCGATCGGGCGCGGCGACACCGGCAGCCTTTACTCCTGGCTGCGGTAAATGTTCTTGAGGAAACTCTCGGCCTCGGCTTCGGCCGGCGCGCGATCGTGATGCACCACCGGCTGCAAACCGAGTTGCAGCGCGGGCTGCAGCCATTCGGCATTCAGCACTTCGTCCTCGAAAGCGCCAAACTCGGGCACCGATTCTTTTTCAATTTTTCCTGTGCTCATGTCCATCACCACTAACATTTCCGGCCTCCGTCGGGGAAGTTGAGCCGTGCCTTGAGTATAACGACGGCATTCCGAAAAAGTTGAGTGACGGGATATGACGACACCTCAAGTGTCGTCTCCACGCCACGGCGCCACCCTGATCAGCAGCAGCATGCCCGGGACGGCCAGCGTGACGCAGACGAGGAAGAAGGCAAACCAGCCCATCTGCTCGACGAGATAGCCGGCACCCGAGTTGATCAGCGTGCGCGGCACGGCGGCCAGGCTGGAGAACAGCGCATACTGCGTCGCCGTATAGAGCGGGTTGGTGGCACGGGCGATGAAGGCGACGAAGGCGGCGGTGCCCAGCCCGACGCCGAGCGCCTCGAAGCCGATCACCAGCGCCAGCTGCGCCAGTTGCGCCGGCCCGACCGCCTGGTTCGGCCCCAGCGAGGCCAGCCAGGCGAAGCCGAAGATCGACACCAGTTGCACGATGCCGAACAGCCACAGCGCGCGGTTGATGCCGAGCCGGACCATCCAGAGGCCGCCGAGCAGGCCGCCGATCACCGCCGGCCACAGCCCGGCGTGCTTGGCGACCAGACCGATCTCCGACTTGGCGAAGCCCATGTCGAGGTAGAAAGGCGTCGCCAGCGCCGTGCATAGCGAATCGCCGAGCTTGTAAAAAAAGACGAAGGCCAGCACCAGCGCCGCCTCGCGCCAGCCGGCGCGCCCGACGAACTCGCGGAAGGGTTCGACCACGGCCTCGCGCAGCGTTTTCGGCGTGCCACCATGGCTGACTTTCTCCGACACCATCAGCGTCATCGCCAGGCCGGGCAGCATGAACAGCGAAGTGATCGCGAACACTTCGCCCCAGGGCAGGTGATCGGCCAGGATCAGCGACAGCGAACCCGGCACCAGGCCGGCGATGCGGTAGGCATTCACATGCACCGAATTCCCCAGGCCGAGCTCGTGGTCGGGCAGCAGTTCGCGCCGGTAGGCGTCGAGCACGATGTCCTGCGTCGCGGAGACGAAGGCCAGCAGTGCGGCGAGCACGCTGATCGTGGACAGGTCGGCCTGCGGCGAGAACAGGCCCAGGGCTGCGATGACCAGCAGCAGCCCGATCTGCGTGACCGCCATCCAGCCGCGCCGGCGGCCCAGCCAGGGCAGCGCGTAGCGGTCGAGCAGCGGCGACCAGAGGAACTTCCAGGTGTAGGGAAACTGGATCAGCGCGAACAGGCCGATGGCCTTCAGGCTGATGCCCTCGGTGCGCAGCCAGGCCGGCAGCAGGTTGAGCAGCAGGTAGAGCGGCAGGCCGGAGGAAAAACCGGTGAAGATGCAGATCAGCATCCGCCGGTTGAGCAGCGCCTCGCGCCAGCCGACCCCCGGCCTGTCCGGCATCAGAAGAACAACCCGTGCACCATCCTGGCCAGCAGCAGCAGGATCACGCCGGCGAAAATCTTCTTGAGTGCCGCCACCGGCAGGCCATGCGCCGCCCGGGCGCCGAGCGGGGCCGTGAGCATGCTCGCCACCACGCAAGCGGCCAGCGCCGGCAGGTAAATGTAGCCGAAGCTGCCCGCCGGCAGGCCACTGCCCGCCACGCCGCCGACCAGATAGCCGAGCGTGCCGGCCACCGCGATCGGAAACCCAACCGCCGCCGACGTGCCGATGGCATGGTGCATCTTGACGTTGCACCAGGTCAGAAACGGCACGGTCAGCGAACCGCCGCCGATCGCCACCAGCGCGGACAGCGCGCCGATGCCGCCACCGACGCCGAACATGCCGAGCGATCCCGGCAACTGGCGCGAGGGCTTGGGCTTGATGTTGGCCAGCATCTGGAACGACACGTAGCTCATGAACACGACGAAGAAAATCGCCAGCGGCCGGGTCGGCATGACGCTGGCCAGTTGCGCGCCGGCGAAAGTGCCGACGAGGATGCCCGGTGCGATGGTCTTGACGATGCTCCAGTTCACCGCGGCGTGCTTGTGGTGGGCGCGCAGGCTGGAGATCGAGGTGAAAACTATGGCCGCCATCGACGTGCCGAGCGCCAGGTGCATCAGGTGTTCGTTGGGAAACCCCTGCGCGGCGAACATCAACGCCAGGACCGGCACCATGATGGCGCCGCCACCAACGCCGAGCAGGCCGGCGAAAAAGCCCGCGACCGCGCCCAGCGCCACATAGCCGAACAGCCACTCGTTCACTTTATCAACCTCGTGACGACGAAATCCCACTCCGCCGGATCGACCGGCGTGATCGACAGCCGA
>CAYXZX010000115.1:0-8876 GCA_964469455.1 uncultured Rhodocyclaceae bacterium
GTCCGAAGGGCTTGAACCAGACGTGGATGCATGTCAGTCGGGTTTCGGCTTCGATTTGGCGCCCGAAGCGAGTTACCGGTTGGTAACCAATTCATCCATAATTGGTCGCCCGTTACCAAATGGTGACAATTATGCAAACTGTAAGATGTTGCCTCGGTTCCTGCTAACACTCTTCCTGGTCTTGGTCGGTTTCCTTGAACCGGTAATGGCGGGCAATGGTCCTCTCCGATTCGGGGTGACTCCGGCGATCCTGCATGACCAGTACATGACCATGGCGGCCTTCCGCCAGTATCTCGAAAGGAAGACCGGTCGTGTGGTCCAGATGGTGCCGCGCAACCGCTATGGGGAAATGCTGGACCTGGTGAAGCATCGGGAAGTGGAGTTCGCCTGGGTGTCTGCCGCCCCTTATGTCTATGCGCGCCGCTTCTTTCGTGCCCAGCTTGTCGCGGTTCCAATCATGAACGGGCAGCCAAGCTTCCGAGCCTACTTGATTGTTCCTGCCGAAGATCGTGTGACCGGCGGGTTGTTGCAGCTCGAGGGAAGGATCTTCGCCTATGCCGATCCCTACTCATGCACCGGCTTCGTGGTTCCTCGCTACGAGCTCAAGGCAGCGGGGCGTGACCCGGGAAGCTTCTTTGGCCGGACGTTCTTTACCTTTGGGCACAAGAAATCGATTCGGGCCGTGGCAAGCCACCTTGCCGACGCCGCCTATGTCGACAGTCTCGTCTGGGACGCGCTTTCCTCGTTGGAACCGGAGCTGACTGCGGCTACGCGCATCGTTGCGCGATCGCGCGAATTTGGCGCTCCGCCGATCGTCGCCACGGACAATGTTGGCAGGGCGGATGTCGCGGCCGTTCGGCGTGCCCTGCTCGACATGGCCGGGGACGCGGAAGGGATGAGGGTTCTGAAGCTGCTGCGCATGGACGGCTTCGCCGCCGGCGATCCGAAAGCGTATGCCGAGGTGGAACGCATGATGCGGGAGACCGGAGACCTGTGAGTCCGCTGGACCTGAGCTTTCGATACAAGATACCGCTTTGGGGGACGCTTCTCGTCGTCCTCACGGCCGTGGCGGTATCCGCGGCGCTGATGGCACAGACATACGAGGAAATGGAGGAAGACCTCACGATCAACACCTCGACACTTGCCGACACGCTGATACCGAATGTGTTCTCGGCGATGATTCGGGACAACGTCTGGCGCGTGTACGAACTTGTCAGCAATCCCTTGCATTCGCGGGACGGCGACTCCGGCGAATGGGGTGCGGCGGAGAACATCCTCGTTGTCGACAATGACCAGCGCATCTTTGCGTCCGCATACCCGAAGTTCGCCCGTTTGGGAACACCGCTGCGGGAGCTTGGGCCGGAATTCGCTGTCGTGGCTGAACGCTTGCGGTTGGGAACCTTGGACGACCATGGTTTGATCGAGACCGCAGGGTCAACTAGGCTGCTATTCACGACCGCTATCGCCGAAGAGGGTGCGCGGCTGGGTACGCTGATTGTCGTGCTGAGCAAGGGGGGGTTTCAAACCAGGTTCATGGCAATCGCGCGATATGGCCTGTTGGCGGGCATCGGTGTGCTGTGTGTCCTGTTGCCATTCAACTGGTACTGGGGCCACCGCATGGCCGAACCGCTCGTCCAGCTGGCCGACAGGATGAAGGATCTCGGCTCGGCGCTGCCAAAGCCGCTCGACCCGGCGTTCTATCGGCATGGAGACGAAATTGGCAGCCTGTTCAAGACATACAACCGGATGCTCGGTGAGCTGAAGGAAAAGGAGGATCTCGAACGGCAGGTCGTGCATGCCGATCGCCTCGCCGCGCTAGGCCAGCTTGCGGCCGGCGTCGCCCACGAGATCAATAACCCGCTGGGCGGCATGCTGGTGGCGATCGATACCCTCAAGAGTCAGAACGTCAGCGAGCCGCGCACGGCCAAGACGATAGCCCTCCTGGAGCGCGGGTTAGATCAGATCAGGGAAACGGTCGGGGCGCTGCTGGTCGAGGCAAGGGTAAAAAGCCGGAACCTCTCGGAGAGGGATATCGAGGATGTCTTGGTGCTGGTCCTGCCGCAGGTTCACAAGAAGTCGCTTCATCTGGACTGGCACAACGAACTCGACAGCGAGATCGGCGTCCCGGCGACGCTCGTGCGCCAAGTTCTCATGAACCTGATGCTGAACGCAATTCACGCTGCCAGCATGCAAGGCCAGGTCGGCTGTCACGTGACGGTCGGGGACCGGCAATTGCAGATCGTCGTCACCAATGACGGCCCGGTGCTCTCGACGGAACAGATGAGCCATCTTTTCGAGCCGTTCTCGCCGCTCAGCGCGGAGGGACACGGCCTCGGCCTCTGGGTGACCTACCAAATCGTCCACCAGCTGGGCGGCAGGATTGCTGCCAGCCAAGATGATCACGGAATGTCGTTCTCGGTGGCGATTCCGCTTGGGGGGCAGTCCGCATGAGCGACGGCACCCGCATCTGCCTTATCGAGGACGACGAAATCATGGGCGAAGCGCTCGCTGATCGCCTGGTGATGGAGGGCTACGCCTGCGACTGGGTGAAGTCAGCCGCGGCGGGACGCCATGCCCTTGCCAGCGGGAAATATGGCGTTGTTATATGCGACATCAACCTGCCCGATTGCAGTGGCGACGATATGTACCGGCAGCTCTCCGAGGATGAGCGCGCCATACCCTTCATCTTCATCACCGGCTACGGAAAGATCGATGTGGCCGTCCGACTGCTGAAGATGGGCGCCTGCGACTACCTAACCAAGCCGATCGACATCGAAGCCCTGCTGAATTCGCTCAGGCGCTTGTGTACGAGCTCTTCCGATAGCCGGGATACCGAATTCAAACTGGGCATCTCGGGCGCGATGCGCCAGATCGAAGCCATGTTGCCGCGTCTCGCCAAGGTCGATAGCTCGGTCCTGATTACCGGGGAGTCAGGTGTCGGCAAGGAGGTGGTCGCGCGCGAACTGCATCGCCTGCGCGATCCGGAGGATCGCCAGCCCTTCGTTGCGGTCAATTGCGGTGCGCTGACCGAGAGCCTCCTTGAGGCCGAATTGTTCGGCTACGTGAAAGGTGCGTTTACCGGTGCCGCACGAGACAAGAAAGGGGTGTTCGAACAGGCCGATGGTGGAACCCTGTTTCTCGACGAAATCGGTGAAATGTCGCAACTCATGCAGGTCAAGCTGCTGCGCGCGATCCAGGAGCGGCGGATCATGCGCGTCGGCGCCGAAAAGCCGATTTCGATTTCGATCAAGCTGGTTTGCGCCACGCACCAGAATCTGCGGCTGATGGTCGAACAAGGCCGGTTTCGTGAAGATCTTTATTACCGGATCCATGTGGTCCACCTGCACATACCGCCGCTGCGTGAACGCAAGGAGGACATCCCGTGGCTGGCAAGGCGGCTGCTTGCCCTGCAACCATCCGGCGACGGGGCGCCACGCGAATTTCATCCGTCGGCGGAGAAGGCGCTGCTCGACCGCGCCTATCCGGGAAACGTGCGCGAGCTCAAGCATTGCCTCGAACGCGCATGTGTGCTCCGCCCAACCGGCTTGATTACCGCGGCGGATTTGTTCGACGACCCGCGCCCGCCAGCGGAAAACGGCACGAACGCCATTGTCCGCCTGGGCGACTATCTTGGCGACAAGGAGCGGGAATACATCGAGATTGCCCTGGAGGCTCACGGCGGACGAATTGGCGAGACCGCCGCGACACTGGGCATCAGCCGCAAGAATCTCTGGGAAAAGATGAAGAAGCTCGGAATCCAGGAAAAACCGGCTTCCCCTGAAGCGTAATTTTTCGCAATGAGAAATAGGTTTTTTAGAGCCGAAACTACTTAACTTATTAAGCCAAAAGAAATTTTGCTGTTGTGCAGCGCCGCAGAAATGCGCTAAAGCGCTTATACTGGGACGCATCACGAACACGGTAGAGGCGCAACCACTATCGTGCCCGCAGGGGAGACGTCAACCCGTCTTCGCCGTCGAGTAGGCCGGAACCGACCTCCAGCCGCACCGTGAAGGGATTTGCGATCAATGCCCCCAAGGCGGCGAAAGCGAAGCTCTTGGTACCGCTTATTGCGTCGATCAATCTGCCGCTGGTTTCTTGGAGCTAGGCTTCAGTTGGGATCTGTGGCGGCGCAACGGACGTGCAACGACTCGGACGGAGTGGGGAAGATGGATTTGTCGAGCTTGGCGATTTCTGGCGGCTTCATGGCCCTCTTGGGCGTGGGGTTGGCCGGCATGCTGGCCTTCGCCAATCGCAAGCTGTTCGTTTTCGAAGACCCGCGTATCGAGGAGGTGGAAAACCGCCTGCCGAAATCCAACTGTGGCGCATGTGGCCAGCCGGGTTGCAGGGCTTTTGCCGAGAAGGTGGTTGCTGGCGACCTCATGCCAGCCCAATGCACGGTCAGTTCACCCGAGCAGCGCAACGGCATTGCCGATTTCCTGGGCGTTGCCGCCGGCGATGTGGAGAAGAAAGTGGCGCGGCTGGCCTGCGCGGGCGGTCGCCACGTGGCTTTCCTGCGAGCGCGCTACGCCGGCCATGATTCCTGCCGGGCCGCCGCCGTGGTGTCGGGCGGTGGCAAGGAATGCGCATGGGGCTGCCTGGGACTGGCGGACTGCGCGAATGTTTGCACGTTCGGCGCCATCCACATGGACCTGCACGGCTTGCCGGTGGTGGATGCCAACATGTGCACGGCCTGCAACGACTGCGTCGAAGTCTGCCCCAAGGGATTGTTCTCGCTCGAGCCGGTCAGCCGCAAGCTGTGGGTGGCCTGCAGGAACCAGGCGGACGGCGATACGGCAGAAGCTGCCTGCGAAGTGGCTTGCACGGCCTGCGGCAAGTGCGTTGCCGATGCGCCGCCTGGCCTGATGAAGCTCAACGGCAACCTTGCCGCCATTAATTACGAACTTAACGTATGGGCCTCCAAGGTACCCATCGAGCGCTGCCCGACCGGTGCCATCGTCTGGTTCGACAACCCCAACCATTCGGTCAAGGGCGCCGTGGCCAAGAAAGTGCTGCGCAACGAGCCGTTGCCGGTGCTGCACTGATTTCCAGATCGAGGAGTTCGCCATGTTCAAGAAACTTTTTCAGTTTTCGCTTCTGGAGTCGGGTGGCGCCGGCAAGGAAACCCGTGCGGTGAAATATCCGGGCGTGCGCGACGCGGTCGACGGCAATACCGCCGTCATTCATGTCGAACAGGAGGCCTCCGACGCGGCGGGCGCCTATCCGATCACGCCCTCCACGCAGATGGGCGAATACTGGGCCGAGGCCGTGGCCCAGGGCCATCTCAATATCTCGGATCGGCCGCTGATCTTCGTCGAGCCCGAATCGGAACACGCGGCGGCGGGCGTCACGGCGGGCATGTCGATGGCGGGTTTGCGCGCCACCAACTTCTCGTCGGCGCAGGGCGTGGCCTTCATGCACGAGTCGCTCTACGGTGCCGTCGGCAAGCGCCTGCCCTATATCCTTAACATGGGCTGCCGCGCCATCACCAAGGCATCGCTCAACGTTCATTGCAGCCACGACGACTACCACTGTGTCGATGATACCGGCTTCATCCAGGTCATGGCCAAGAACGCCACCGAGGCCGCCGACCTCAACCTGATCGGCCGCAAGCTCGCCGAACTGTCATTGACGCCTGCGATCATCGGCCAGGACGGCTTCCTGACCACGCACCTGATCGAATCGGCGCTCCTGCCCGAGCGCCAGCTGGTGGCCGAGTTCCTCGGCAAGCCGGACGACCTCATCGACACGCCGACGCCGGCGCAGCGGATGATCTACGGACCCAAGCGCCGTCGCGTGCCGGCCATCTGGGATGTCGACGTGCCGATGGTCTCGGGCGTGGTGCAGAACCAGGATGCCTACATGCAGGCGGTCGCGGCCCAGCGCCCCTATTTCTTCGACCACATCGAAGGACTCGCCGAGCAATGCATGGCCGAGTATTCCGAGCTGACCGGCCGTCGCTACAACCGTGTGTCGACGTACCTGGCCGAGGACGCCGAGTACATCATCCTCGGCATGGGCTCGATGATCGTCCAGGCCGAAGCCGTGGCCGACTACCTGCGCGCGACGCGCAACATCAAGGTCGGCGTCGTCAATATCACCATGTACCGGCCGTTCCCCGGCGATCTGCTCGGCCACGTGCTGCGCGGCAAGAAGGGCGTCGCGATCCTGGAGCGGACCGACCAGCCGCTCGCCGAGGATCTGCCGCTGATCCGCGAGGTGCGCGCCGCGCTGGCCAAGTGCCTGGAAAACGGCGCCGCCGTCGACGGTGACAAACCGTATCCGGAATACGCCAGCTATGGCGCGGGCGAGATGCCGCGACTCTATTCCGGTTGCTTCGGCCTCGGTTCGCGCGACATGCAGCCCGAGGCGCTGATCGGCGCCATCGAAAACATGCTGCCGAGCGGCGCCCGGCGCAAGTTCTTCTACCTGTCGGTGGACTTCGCGCGTGATGCGCTCAATCCAAAGGACGAGATCCATCAGCAGCAACTGCAGGATGCCTATCCGCGCATCAAGGAACTGGCGGTGCGCGGCTCCGAGAATCCCAACCTGCTGCCCAAGGGCGCCATCACCGTGCGGATGCATTCCGTCGGCGGTTGGGGTGCCATCACCACCGGCAAGAACCTGGCGGTGACCCTGTTCGAACTGTTGGGCTACGACATCAAGGCCAATCCCAAGTACGGCTCGGAAAAGAAGGGACAGCCGACCACCTATTACCTGTCGGCGGCGCCGGAGCCGATCCGTGTCAATTGCGAGTATGTCTATGTCGACGTCGTGCTCTCGCCCGACCCGAATGTCTTCGGCCACTCCAATCCGCTCTCGGGCCTCAAGAAGGGCGGCGTCTTCATCATCCAGTCCAACCTTGGCGACGAGACCTGGGCCAGCTTTCCGGCCTGGGCGCAGAAGTTCATCGTCGACAACGACATTCGCGTATTCCATCTCGATGCCTTCCAGATCGCCCGCGACGAAGCGGGCAGCGCCGATTTGCAGCTGCGCATGCAGGGGATTGCCTTCCAGGGTGCATTCTTCGCCGCCAGCCCGGTAATGGCGAATGCCGGATTGACCGAGGAGCGCCTGTTCAACGCCATCGAAGCGCAATTGCAGTCGAAGTTCGGCGGCAAGGGCGCCGCCGTCGTGCAGAACAACCTGAAAGTGGTCAAGCGCGGTTTCCTCGAGATGCACGAGATCACCGACAAGCAGGTCGGCGTTTCGCGCAAGGCCCTGGCGAGGAAGGATGCCGGCCTCCCGGTCATGCTGCGGCAACTGCCGGAAGCCGATGGCAACGTTGGCGACATTCATCGTTTCTGGGAACAAACGGGCAACTTCTACGCCACCGGCAAGGGCTCGGACAACCTGGTGGACCCGTTCATCGGCACCGGCATGATGCCGGCGGCCACGGGCGTCTACCGCGACATGACCGGCATCCGCTTCGAGCATCCGGTCTGGATCCCCGAAAACTGCACCGCCTGCGGCAACTGCTATACGGAGTGCCCGGACAGCGCGATTCCCGGCCTGGTATCGTCGGTGGCGGATATCTTCAACACCATCGTCAATCGCATCGAAACACGCGGCACGCCGACGCGCTTCCTGCGCCGTGCGGTGCGCAACGTCGAGAAGCGGCTGCGCGCGTCGATCGCCGGCGACGGTGTCGCCGTGACCCCGCTGATCGGGCTGGCCATCGAAGCGACCGTCGCCGAGGCACCCGAGGCCGATCGCGCCAGGATGGTCGAGGAGTTCCGGTTATTTACGGCCGAGCTTGGCGATTTCCAGTTCGCCACCACCAAGCCGTTCTGGACACAAAAGGAGAAGAAGTCCAAGGGCAGTGGCGGCCTGTTCTCCATCACCATCAACCCGATCACCTGCAAGGCCTGCGCGCTCTGCGTGGATGTCTGCGAGGACGATGCGCTGAAGATGGTGACGCAGACCGACGATTCGGTCGCGAGGCTGAGGGACGACTGGAACTTCTGGCTGGGCCTGCCGAGCACGCCGAAGGAGTACAGCCGCATCGACAGCCTCGACGAGAAGATCGGCGCGCTCGAGACCCTGTTGCTCGACAAGCACAACTACCAGTCGATGAACTGCGGCGACGGCGCCTGTCTCGGTTGCGGCGAGAAGACGGCGATCCATCTGTTCACTTCGACGGTGACGGCGCTGATGCAGCCGCGCGTCAAGGCGTTCGTCGAGAAGCTCGATGCGCTGATCGCGGGTCTGGAGCAGCGCATCCGCCTGAAAGTCACCGAGTCGATGGACGTGGGCGATACCCAGGCCATGATCGCCGCGGTGGAGGCCGCCAAGGATGGCGACCTGACGCTGTCCAAGCTGTCCGACCGGGTCTCGGCCGGCAAGCCTTCGCAGCCGATCGATCCGGCCTGGATGCGCACGGTCGCGCAGACGCTGGAAAAGCTCAAGGATCTCAAGTGGCGCTACCTCGAAGGTCCGAGCCGGCGCGGACGGGCCGAGATGGGCATCGTCAATTCCACCGGCTGCACGTCCGTGTGGGGTTCGACCTATCCGTATCATCCTTATCCCTTCCCCTGGACCTCGCATCTCTTCCAGGACAGCCCCTCGGTGGCGATGGGCCTGTTCGAAGGCCACATGGCCAAGATGGCCGAAGGCTTCAAGGCCGTGCGCCTGGCCGAGCTCGAACTGAAGGGCGATTACGTGGCGGAGCGTGACGAGGACTTCTTCCGCCGCTTCGACTGGCATCGCTTCAGCGAGGAGGAGTGGCTGCTTTGTCCGCCGGTGGTCAGCCTCGGCGGCGACGGCGCCATGTACGACATCGGCTTTCAGAATCTCTCGCGGGCGCTGATGTCCGGCATGCCGATCAAGGTGCTGGTGGTCGATACGCAGGTCTACTCGAACACCGGCGGCCAGGCCTG
>CAYXZX010000116.1:0-8852 GCA_964469455.1 uncultured Rhodocyclaceae bacterium
CCTCGTCGATCAGGTCGATGGCCTTGTCGGGCAGAAAGCGGTCGGTGATGTAGCGATGCGAGAGTTCCGCCGCCGCAACGATGGCCGGGTCGGTGATGTCCACGCCATGGTGCAGTTCGTACTTCTCCTGCAGGCCACGCAGGATGGCGATGGTGCTCTCGACGCTCGGCTCGTCGACCAGCACTTTCTGGAAGCGGCGTTCCAGCGCGGCGTCCTTCTCGATGTACTTGCGGTATTCGTCGAGCGTCGTGGCGCCGATGCAATGCAGTTCGCCGCGCGCCAAGGCGGGCTTGAGCATGTTGCCGGCATCGATGGCTCCTTCGGCCTTGCCGGCGCCGACCATGGTGTGCAACTCGTCGATGAAAACGATGATGCGCCCCTCGTCCTGGGCGATCTCCTTCAGCACCGCCTTCAGGCGTTCTTCGAACTCGCCGCGATACTTGGCGCCGGCGAGCAACGCTGCCATGTCGAGCGACAGCACCTTCTTGCCCTTGAGCGTTTCCGGCACCTCATCGTTGACGATGCGCTGGGCGAGTCCCTCGACGATGGCCGTCTTGCCAACGCCCGGCTCGCCGATCAGCACCGGGTTGTTCTTGGTGCGCCGCTGGAGGATCTGTATGGCGCGGCGGATCTCGTCGTCGCGGCCGATCACCGGGTCGAGCTTGCCGGAGCGCGCGCGCTCGGTCAGGTCCAGGCAATACTTCGCCAGCGCCTCGCGCTGGCCTTCGGCTTCCTGATTCTGCACGTGCTGGCCACCGCGCACGGCGTCGATCGCCTGTTCCAGCGCCGGCCTGGCCAGGCCGTGCTCCTTGAGCAACTTGCCCGTGTCGCCCTTGTCGGCCGCCAGGGCCAGCAGGAACATTTCCGAGGCGATGAACTGGTCACCGCGTTTCTGCGCTTCCTTGTCCGTGACGTTGAGCAAGTTGGAAAGGTCGCGGCCGATACTGACCTCGCCGCCGGTGCCTTCCACCCGTGGCAGCCGGTCGATCGCCGCGTCGAGGGCCCGCTTCAGCGGCGCCACGTTGACGCCGGCGCGGGCGAGCAGCGAGCCCGTGGCGCCGTCGTCCTGATTCAGCAAGGCCAGCAGCAGGTGCTGCGGCTCGATGATCTGGTTGTCATGGCCAACGGCCAGGCTTTGAGCGTCGCTCAGGGCCTGCTGGAACTTGGTCGTGAATTTGTCGAAGCGCATCGCGTTCTCCCGAATGTCCAGAATGTCGTCACACGCGATGTGGGGATTCCCGCGCCGATTTCAACCGCGCATAATGCCGGCATGAGCTCCAAGATCATGTCGGCCCGGGATGCCGTCGCCCGAATTCGCGATGGCGACACCGTCGGCACCACCGGCTTCGTCGGTATCGGTTTTGCTGAAAACCTGGCCGTGGCGCTGGAGCAGCGCTTTCTCGAAACCGGCGCGCCGCGACGGCTGACTTTGGTCTATGCGGCCGGCCAGGGCGACGGCAAGACGCGCGGCCTCAATCATTTCGGCCACGACGGCCTGGTCGCCCGCGTCATCGGCGGGCATTGGGGACTGGTGCCGAGGTTGCAGGCACTGGCAGTGGACAACAAGATCGAGGCCTGGAACCTGCCGCAGGGCGTCATCAGCCACATGTTCCGCGACATCGCCGCCGGCAAGCCGGGCACGCTGACGCGGATCGGACTCGGCACGTTCGTCGACCCGCGTCACGGCGGTGGCAAGCTGAACGACAGGACTCGCGATGACCTGGTCCGGCTGATGCCGATCGATGGCGAGGACTACCTTTTCTACAAGAGCTTTCCCATCCATGCGGCGCTGATCCGGGGCACCACGGCCGACGTCGACGGCAACATCAGCATGGAGAAGGAGGCGCTGACACTGGAGGCGCAGGCGCTGGCCATGGCCGCGCGCAATTCCGGTGGCATCGTGATCGCCCAGGTCGAACGCGTCGCCGAGCGCGGCAGCCTGCACCCGCGCCTGGTGAAGATCCCCGGCATCCTGGTCGACTGCGTGGTCGTCGCCGAGAAGCCCGAGTACCACGCCCAGACTTTCGCCGAGCAATACAACCCGGCGTTCTCGGGCGAGATCCGCGTACCGATGTCGGCGATCCCGCCGATGCCGATGAGCGAGCGCAAGATCATCGCCCGCCGCGCCGCGCTGGAACTGGCGGTGGGGGCCGTGGTCAATCTCGGCATCGGCATGCCGGAAGGCGTGTCGACGGTGGCCGCCGAGGAAGGCATCATCGACCGGCTGACCCTGACCGCCGAGCCCGGCGTGGTGGGCGGCATCCCGGCGGGCGGCCTCAATTTCGGAGCGGCGGTGAATGCCCAGGCCATCATCGACCAGCCCAGCCAGTTCGACTTCTACGACGGTGGCGGCGTCGACCTGGCTTTTCTCGGCTTGGCGCAGGCCGACCGGCAGGGCAACCTCAACGTGTCGAAGTTCGGCCCTCGACTGGCTGGCGCCGGCGGCTTCATCAACATTTCGCAATCGGCGCGCAAGGTGGTCTTCGTCGGCACTTTCACGGCCGGAAATCTGCGAATTGACGTTGACAACGGCGCGTTGCGCATCCTCGAGGACGGCAAGGCGCACAAGTTCGTCCAGGAAGTCGAACACCGCACCTTCAGCGGCCCGGTCGCGGCGGCGGCCGGCAAGACCGTGCTCTACGTCACCGAGCGCTGCGTCTTCCGGCTCTGCCGGGAAGGCCTGGAACTGGTGGAGATCGCGCCGGGCATCGATCTCCAGCACGACATCCTGGAAAACATGGATTTCGTCCCGATCATGCGCGAGAAGGTAAAGTTCATGGATGCCAGGATCTTCGCCGACCGCCCGATGGGGCTATCCGACGACCTTTATGCACATTGATTCAGGTCAGGGAACCGTAAGACAGCCCTGATAGGATAAACGCGTTCAAATTCAACGATGAAGGAGATGAGCATGGCGACCAAACATGAATTCGGCGAAATCCAGCGCAAGAACATGGAAGCGGCGATGCGTCTCGCCCAGCTTTCGATCGAGAACTCTCAGCGCATCATGGCGCTGCAGTCGCAACTGGCGCGGGAACTCTTCCAGGAAAGCGTCGAGCAGGCCAAGGCGCAGACCGGTTCATCCGATCCGCAGGAGATCATGAAGCTGCGCGCCCGCTACGCGCAGGACACCACGCAGAAAATGATCGCGGCCGCGCAGCAAGTCGCCGAAATCGGCAACAACGCGCGCATGGAATTCTCGCGCCTGCTGACTGAGCAGCTGGCGGCGGGCAGCCAGGACATGGTCGACGCCTTTCAGTCGTTCTTCAAGGCGCTGCCTGTGCAGAACACCAACATCATGGAAACCATGCAGCAGGCCATGAGCAACGCCAACAGCGCGTTCGAGCAGATGAGCAAGGCCTCGCGCGCCGCTTTCGACAATCTCAACGAGATGGCGAAGAAGTCCGCGCCACGCGCAAAAAAATAGACCCGCTGCGGGGGCGGCGCGGCCGACTAGGCGCCGCTCCAGCGGGCAAGCGCCGTGTCGTCGGACTCGCGGGCATCGACCCAGCGGCCGCCTGCGGCGGTATCCTCCCGCTTCCAGAACGGCGCCTGCGTTTTCAAGTAGTCCATGATGAACTCACAGGCGGCGAAGGCATCGTGGCGGTGGCTCGACGAGACCGCGACGAACACGATGCGCTCGCCCGGCAGCAGACGCCCGACCCGGTGAATCACGCGCACGCCCAGCAGTTGCCAGCGGCGCCGCGCCTCGGCGACGATCTCCGCGAGCGCCTTCTCCGTCATGCCGGGATAATGCTCCAGCGTCATCGCCAGAATCTCGCCTCCCCTGACCAGCCCGACGAAACTGGCGACCGCGCCGGCGTTGTCCGTCGCCGCACCCAGCGCCTCGATCTCGGCGCCAACATCGAAATCGGCTTCTTGAACGGATACCGGCATGTCAACCTCCCGTCACGGGCGGGAAAAAAGCCACTTCGTCATTCGGCCCGATCGTGGCATCAAAGCCGGCCATGGACCGATTGATGGCACAGCGCAGGTTCTTCGTTCTGGCGAGTTGCGCCCAGGGCTCGCCCCGCGCGACGACATGGTCGCGCAGGCCGGCCAGCGTGGTCACGCCCGGCGGCAGGGCAAGCTCCTCCACGGCCACGCCGAGCGTCTCGCGCAGGCTTGCGAAATAAAGCACCTTGATGCTCATGGCATAGCTCCGAAGGCAAGGTAGTCCACCGTGTCGCCGGGGCTGACTTTTGTCCCCGCGGGAAGGTCAACCAGGCCATCGGCCCAGACGCAGGAGGTGAGCACGCCCGAACTCTGGTTGGGATAGCGCTCCAGCCGCCCGTCCTCGCCGACGCGCACGCGCAGGAACTCGCGGCGGTTGCCGGGCTTGCTCCATTCGAAACCCGCCGCCAGCTGGCGCCGCTTCGGCAACAGTTCCACCGCGCCCTGGCATTTGCGGATGAATGGCCGCACCAGCAGGCTGAAAGTGACGTAGGCCGAAACCGGATTGCCCGGCAGACCAACGAAGTCCGCCTGTCCGACCTTGCCGAAGGCCAGCGGTTTGCCGGGCTTGATGGCGATGCTCCACAGCGACAGCTCGCCTTCCGCTTCCACCGCCGGCTTGACATGATCCTCTTCGCCGACGGAAACGCCGCCCGAGGTGATCACCAGGTCGTGCAGCGCCCCCGCCTTGCGCAAGGCCACGCGCGTGGCATCGAGGCTGTCCGGCAGGTTGCCGAAGTCCTCGACGGCGCAACCCATGCTCTTCAGCAGGGCGGTCAGTTGGTAGCGGTTCGAGTTGTAAATGGCGCCAGGTGGCAGCGGCTCGCCGGGGGTCGCCAATTCGTCGCCTGTTGACAGCACGGCCACCGACAGACGGCGCATCACCGGCATTTGCGCTACCCCGACCGAGGCAGCCATGCCGATCGCTGCCGGCGTCAGGACGCTTCCGGCGGCAAGCACCTCGGCATCCCTGCGGATGTCCTCGCCAGCGCGACGAATGTTCTCTTCCTGTCGCGGCAGGTGGTTGACGATCACTTTCCCATGGTCGCCGTGTTCACAAAGCTCCTGCATCACCACGGCATCGGCGCCCGGCGGCACCGGTGCGCCGGTGAAAATGCGGGCGGCCGTGCCCGGCTCCAGCGCATGGCCAACACTGCCGGCTGGAATGCGTTGGGCGACGCGCAATGCGGTGCCGGCGACGGGGATGTCGGCGCAACGCACGGCATAGCCATCCATGCCGCTGTTGTCGAGCGGCGGCACGTCGAGCGAAGACCTGATCGATTCGGCCAGCACCCGGCCCAGGCCGTCCGCCAGCGGCACGCGGTCTACGCCTTTCACCTTCCGCGCGGCATCCAGCAGGCGGGCCAGCGCCTCGTCAAAACTCAACATGTTCACAATCCGACTTTCTCCAGGATGAACGCCGCGATGGCGTCGTGATCGTTCAAGTCCAGCCAGGGCAGCGGGCAGTCGGGCGGCAGGTCGGCCACCTCGGGTGTCGCCACCGCCAGGACGCCGGGATTCCCGGGCCAGATGAACGGCTTGCCATTGGCCGGCCGATGCACTTCCAGCTTCGGGATCGGTGTGGCCTTGTAGCCTTCCACCAGCAGCAGATCGCACGGCGAAAGATTGGCAATCTGCTGCTCGAAGGTCGGCTCCGGCCGCCCGCGCAACTCATGCATGAGCACCCAGCGTTGGTCGCAGACCAGCATTACCTCGGTCGCGCCGGCGGCGCGATGGCGAAACGAGTCCTTGCCCGACTTGTCCAGATCGAAATTATGGTGCGTGTGCTTGATCATCGACACCGTCATCCCGCGCGCGACGAAGCGCGGAATCAACTGCTCGATCAGCGTCGTCTTGCCGGCGCCGGAATAGCCGGCAAAGCCGAACATCTTCATTCGATTCTCACCTTCGCGAATCCCCCACCCGGCGTGCGGAAATTGGTGGTCTGGCCCTGCCACAGACGGGCCGTCATCAACTGGACACGTCCAGCATAGGCATAGCAGCGCACATCCACCTTGAGTTCCACATGCCGATCGTCGCCGCCTCCATCGTCGCCACCTTCAACGGACAATTCCATTTCCACCGTCGATGGCGGCACCAGCGCCTGGGCAACGTATTTTCCCGCCATCACCTCGTCGAACACCCGCCGGGTCATCTTGTCGCCGCGATAGGCGGCCTTCGAACCGTAACCTCTGGCCGGCTTGAAGAACAGCTCCTTGCGCCGGTTCCAGTAGGCTTCGGCATCATCCGGCGCCACGAGTTCCGTTTTCGGCACCACGGCGGCGAGCACCGCACGGGTCGATGCATCCACGCCCCAAGCCGCCAGCAACGCGTCGTCGGAGAGCAGCGCCAGGTTGCGCTTGTCGGCATACAGCGCATGTGCGCGCGGATGCGGCGTCAGCACCATGGCATCGTCGAGGTAGGCCTGCCGTAACGCGGCATTGCCTGGCGCCGCCAGCGCGAAGTCGGTCAAGCGGTTATATACGAGGTCCAGCCTTGTCTCGCCGTGCCATAACCCGCCGTGACAGAAGGCGAGGTCTTGAGGCGAACAGATCACGGCCCCGATGCCATGCCGCGCGAACAATGACTGGAACATCAGGAACTCGGGATACAGATACTGCGATTCGGGGGCCTCGTCGACGATCGCCAGCGCGCCCAGCTTCCCGGAGCACTCCTCGCGGAACATCTCGAGGTAGGCCGCTTCTAGAGCGTTGCCAGGGGCCTGGATGGCCGCCAGCAGCCCGCCACCGGCGTTGGTGTTGACCTCGATGAGCTTGGGGCCGGCATGCGTCAGGTGAAAGTCGTAGCCAAAGAAAGCCCCCCGATTGGGCGGCGCGTGGCGGGCGACCTCGGGTGCCCACGCCAGCGTACGCTCCTGGTAGGCGGGCATGGCCACCACGCACTCGACGGCAGCGATCAGTTCCGCCATTCTCGCCGCATCGCCGCGACTGACTTTCACCGTGGCCGGCGAAAACAGGTGCGGACGGTCGGCAAGGAGCTGGTCCAGCGATGGGGCTTCGATCATGTCGGCGAGTTTAACCCGCGAAGAAGGCTTCGACGTCGGCGATCTCGCGGGTGCGCCGCATCGGCGGCAAGCTCTGCCAGATGCGCCGCCCGTAGGGCTTGCCGGTCAGCCGCGGGTCGCAGACCATGAGCACGCCTCGGTCCGTCTCATCGCGAATCAGCCGGCCGGCGCCCTGCTTCATGCTGATCACGGCGCGCGGCAGCTGGTATTCGAAGAAGGCATTGCGTCCCTGACGCTTGAGGTGGTCGATGCGTGCCGAAAGCACCGGATCGTCCGGGGGCGCAAACGGCAGTTTGTCGATCACCACCAGCGAGAGCGCTTCGCCACGAACGTCCACGCCTTCCCAGAAGCTCTGGCTGGCAACCAGGACGGCATTGCCGAGGAAGCGGAAGCGCTCCAGCAGTTCGGTCTTCGAGCCCTCGCCCTGCAGCAGCAGAGGAAGTGCCAATCCTTCCCGCTCCAGCCTTTCCTTGAGCAGTTCATGAATGCGGCGCATCGCCCGCAGCGAGGTGCAAAGCAAAAAAGCGCGGCCGCCTGAAGCCTTGACCGCCGGCCAGGCCGCTTCCAGCACCGCCTCGTGATAGAAAGGGCTGTTTGGATCGGGCATCCGTTCCGGCGCATAGAGCAGCGCGCAATTGCCGTAGTCGAAGGGCGAGCCCCAGCAGCCGGACTCCGCCTCGTGCAACCCCAGTTCCGCCTTGTAATGGCCGAAGTCCTGGCCGACAGCGAGCGTCGCCGAGGTGAAGATCCAGGCGCGCGGATGGCCCTCCATCTGCCGCTGGAATAGCTTGCCGACTGACAATGGCGTCAGGTTCAGTGTCACGGCATAGTTGCCGACATCGGCCCAGCGGATGAAACTGCTGTCGTCGTTCTCATTCTCGTTATCGGGCTTCGGCGGTGCCTGCCAGCGCTGGAGCCGCAGTGACAGTTCGTGCGCTCTCGACCGGCAATTGCCCAGCCCTTCCGACCGATCGGCCTGCGACTCCAGATGTTCCATGAAAGCGGCCAGTTCGTGCTGGAGCGCCGCCAGCGCCTCGACAGCCTCCGGATGGTCACGCCACTGGGCTTCCGAGAGCCGCATGCCCTCGCGATGAAAGGCCAGCCGGAAGTCCTTGGTGCTTTTCTCCAACGTCCGGCAGGCTTCCTGCAGTGGCGCAAAGTCCTTGGCGGATGCGATGGCCTCCAGCCGCGTATCCCGCGCCAGTTCGAGCACCTGTCCGGTACTTACCGCTTCGCCGAAGAACAGGCCGGCAACATCGGGCAGCTGGTGCGCCTCGTCGAAGATCACGGTGTTGCAGGCCGGCAACAGTTCGCCCAGACCATCGTCGCGCAGCATGACATCAGCGAAGAACAGGTGATGATTGACGACCACCAGGTCCGCGGTCATGGCCTCGCGCCGCGCGGCAGTGACGAAACACTGCTTGTAATGCGGGCAGTCCTGGCCCAAACAGTTGTCGCGCGTCGAGGTCGCCTGCCCCCAGGCACCGGAATCCTCGGGCACGGCAGCAAGCTCGGCCTTGTCGCCGGTGCGCGTGGTCTTGGCGAAGCGAGCGATGGTCCGAATGTGGCCAGCTTCCTCGCGGTTGAGAAACCGCCCTTCGGTCTGAGCCCGTTCCAGGTGATACGGGCAGACGTAGTTGCCGCGCCCCTTGAGCAGGGCGATGGTGGCCGGCACGCCGAGCGCATCGCGCACCGTCGGCAGGTCGCGGTTGAACAGCTGGTCCTGCAGGGTCTTGGTGCCGGTGGAAATGATGACCTTGCCGCCCGAGAGCAGCGCCGGCACGAGGTAGGCAACGGTCTTGCCCGTGCCCGTGCCTGCCTCGGCCACCAGTGCGCGATTGGCAGCGATCGCCGCAGCGATGCGCTCGGCCAT
>CAYXZX010000117.1:0-8823 GCA_964469455.1 uncultured Rhodocyclaceae bacterium
ATTGCCGCGATCGTCAAGACCATCCAGGCCGACACCCACGACGCCGTCTCGGCAATGGAAAGCTCGACGCAGGGCGTGGTCGAGGGCGCGCGTCTGTCGGACGCCGCCGGACGGGCCCTGACGGAAATCTCCGACGTTTCGAACAGCCTGGCGGGGCTGATCCAACACATTTCGAGCGATACCCAGTCCCAGGCGGAGATCGCCACCGCGGTGGCGACGTCGATGGAAGGCATCCTCCGCATTACCGAGCGCACCACCACCGGCACGCAACAGACCGCCGAATCGATCGGCGAACTGGCAGATCTGGCTGTGGAGCTGAAAGGCTCGGTCGCCGGCTTCAAGGTCTGAGCACAACTCGATGAGCATGACGGCCACGCCCGACATCGGCCCCCTGACCTGGGTCAAGGGCGAAATCGACCTGGCGCTGAACAGGGCGCTCGAGGCGCTGGCGCGCGATGAAGGTGACAGCGCGACGGCGCTGAAATCGGCGCGCACTCACCTGCATCAGGCACGCGGCGCCTTGTCCATCGTCGGCCTCGAGGGTGTCACACGGCTGGCCGAAGCGCTCGAGCAGGCCCTCGAATCCGCCGAGGAGGGCCGTATCGCCCATGGCGCCGAGTTTGCCGGAACTGCCCGCCAAGCCATCGGCGCCATTCGCCGCTACCTGGATGAACTGCTCGGCGGCCGCCCCGACCAAGGCTTGCGCCTGCTGTCGGACTATCGCGCGGTAATGGCGCTTCTGGACAAGCCGGATGCGCCCGCGAGCGACCTGTTCTATCCGGATCTGACGTTGAGGCCGCCACGCCGCGAACATGAACTTCCGGCTGCGGCACCGGCTGAAACCATCGCCAGGATCAAGGCAGCGCGCATGGGCTTCCAGCGCGGCATTCTGAAATGGCTGAAGCAGGATCCGCTGGGCATCAGGGAAATGCGGGACGCACTGGCCGTCGTCGAGGCAACGCAGGGACAGGCCTCGGCGCGCGCATTCTGGTGGGCGGCACTCGCTTTTCTCGATGCCATCGCCGAGCAGGCGATTCCTGCCGATCCGGGCGTGCGTCACCTGTGCACGCGCATCGACACCCAGATCCGCAAGCTGCTTGAAGGCTCGCGCACGGTCGCCGAGCGGCTGATGCGGGACACCCTCTATTACGTCGCGGTCGCCGGGCCTGCCGGCAGCCATGCCGCCAGCGTGCGCGCCGCGTACCGCCTCGACGAGCTGCTGCCTGCCGCCGAGGCCGCGCCCAACCTCGCGCCGGTGCGGGCGCTGCTGGAGGCTTGTCGCGAGCAGGCGGCCCAGTGCATCGATGCATGGAACCGCTTCAGCGCCGGCACCGCCGCCGCGCTGCCTCAGTTCCATGACAGGGCTCGCACATTGTCCGAACAGGTCGGGCAGTTGGGCCAGGCGGACCTCGCCCGCCTGGCCGGCCGGATTCTCGAGACCGCCGACGCGCTGCGCAAAGCCCCGCTCGGCCACTCGGACGCCCTCGCTCTGGAGATGGCCACCGCGCTGCTGCTGACTGACAACGCCCTGGCTGGTTTCCAGCACCTCGGCCAGGAATTCGCCGGCCAGGCCACTGTCGTCGGGCAGCGCCTCACTGCCGCCCTGCGCGGCGAGCCGGTGGCGGCGCTCGACATTCCGCTGCTCGACGAAATGTCGCGGCACGCCCAGGAAAAGCTGCTGCTCAGCCATGTTGCCCGCGAGATCCAGGCCAACCTCGCCGTCATCGAACAGACGCTCGACGCGTTCTTCCGCGATCCGGCCAAGAGCGGCGAGTTGTCAAGCCTCGGCAAACCGATCAAGCAGGTTGAAGGGGCGCTGACGGTGCTGGGTGAACCGCGCGCCGTTGAGGTGCTGCGCGAGTGCGAAGCCACCATCGCTGGTTTCGCCGATGGCGTTGAAAGTCAGTCGCCGCAACACGCCGATTTCGAAGCCGTGGCGGGCAAGCTGTCGGCACTGGGCTTCTTTGTCGACCAGTTGCAGCACGGGCCGGCCGACATCGATGCGTTCCTGCGTCCGCCGTCGCCGACGCCCGCCGAGGCGACGGAGCCCACGGCGGAAGCGGAACTGCGCGAGGCGAGGCGCCTGACGCAGGACCTGATCGGCGCCTTGCGCGACCAGCCCGAGGACCATGCATTGCGCGGCGAGATTCGCCAGAGCCTCGAGGCCGTGCGCGACAACGCCGAATTGGTCGACGATGCCGCCCTCGCCGGGCAGGCTCGCGCCGCCATCGAGGCCATCGAGCACGAACCGGCACCGGGGACGCTCGAAGCCATCGAAGAGGCCGTGGGCCAGATCGCACCGGCAGCAACCACGACGACGCCCTCGCCCGAAGCGATGCGGCTGGCCGAGGCCAGTACGGAACAGATCGATGCCGAGCTGCTCGGGATTTTCATCGAGGAAGCCCACGAGGTACTCGCCAACATCCTCGCCCAGTTGCCGCAACTGGAAAGCCATCGGCACGATCGCGAGGCCCTGGTCACTGTCCGGCGCGGCTTCCACACCTTGAAAGGCAGCGGCCGCATGGTCGGCCTGGCGGAATTCGGCGACGCCGCCTGGTCGGTCGAGCAAGCCCTCAACCGCTGGCTGCAAGTGGAGGAGGAAGCGACGCCTGCCCTGCTCGACGTGGTGCGCCAGGCGCATCAGCTGTTCAGCGACTGGGTGGCGCGGCTGGAGACTGGCGAAGGCGTGCGGCACGACGCCTCGGCGCTGATCGAAGCCTGCGGGCGACTGCAGGGAGAAGCGGCGATTCCGGCCATGCCGACCGAGACGCCGCCGGAAACCGAAGCGCCGGCGATGAAGCCCGAGGCGCCGACCCCGCCTCCCCTGCCACCTGCGACACCGCCCGAGCCGGAGCCCGAGGTGGAGAAGCGCGGAGCGCCCGTGCTCAGGCTGGTTCAGCCCCCACCCCCGGAACCGGAGGACATTCGCATCGGCGAGCTCGCGCTCTCGCCGACACTGTTCGACCTTTATCTCGCCGAGGCCAGGCAGCATCTGGCGACGCTCCAGCACGACCTGGGCTTCAGCGCATCGCCGCCACGCGCCATGATCCGCGCCGCCCACACCCTGGCCGGCATTTCCGCCACCACGGGCGTGATCCCGATCAACCGGGTCGCCCATGCCCTCGAAATGGCGCTCAACCGCCTTGATGAAGCCAGGGCGGCCCCCGACGATGCCCAGCATCTGCTGCTGGCGCGCTCCATCGGCGCCCTCGAGGGCATGATCGGTGCGGTTGCCGAACGGCGCATGCCACAGCTCGAGGAAGCATTGGCCGACCAGCTCGATGCGCTGGTCGCGCCGTCGGCGCCCCCCGTGCCGCCCGACGGCGCGATGATTCCACCGCCCGTGGACATCCCGCCGGCGCCCGCGCCGGTCATGCCGTCCGCGGAACCCGCGGAGGGTGAACGGCGGCAGTTGCGTCTGTCCGACGAACTCGATCCGCAGCTGTTGCCAGTGTTCCTCGAGGAAAGCGCCGACCTCGTCCATGGCATCGCCGCTGGACTGCGCGAGTGGCGCGGCCAGCCGGACCAACTCGGCGCCGCCGACAATCTCAAGCGCCTGCTGCACACGCTCAAGGGCAGCGCCCGCATGGCGGGAGCCATGAGCATCGGCCAGCTGGTGCATGGCATGGAAACGCGCATCGAGGACGCCGTGGCGACTGGGACCGTGACGCCGGCATTCCTCGACACGCTGGATGCTTCGTTCGACCGCGTCGAGATGCTGCTGGAACAGGTGCAGACGGGCGAACCGGCAGTGGCAGCGGTCGAGCCGACGCCACCGGTCGTCCCGGTTATAGCGGCTCCGCCCACGGCAGTCGCGCCGGCCGTCACGGCACCGCCACCGATGCAAGCCGCCCGCGCCGCCGAAGCCGAAGGCGCGGCGCGGGCCATGCTGCGCGTGAGAGCCGACGTGGTGGATAAGCTGGTCAACGAGGCCGGCGAGATAGCGATCGCCCGCGGTCGCATCGAAGGCGAAATGCGTGCCCTCAAGGGCTCGCTGCTCGATCTCACCGAGAACGTCATCCGCCTGCGCAACCAGCTGCGGGAAATCGAGATCCAGGCGGAATCGCAAATGCTGTCGCGCCAAGCGCTGGCCGAGGAGCAGAATCGCCAGTTCGACCCGCTCGAGTTCGACCGCTTCACGCGCTTCCAGGAACTGGCCCGCATGATGGCGGAGAGTGTCAACGACGTTGCCACGTCGCAGCAGGCGCTGCTGCAGAACCTGGACCACGCCGAGGCCGCCCTGACCGCTCAGGCGCGCCTGAACCGCGAGCACTCGCAAGCGCTCATGAACGTGCGCATGGTGCCGTTCAACACCCTGGCCGACCGGCTCTATCGCATCGTCCGGCAGACCGCCAAGGAACTCGGCAAGCGCGCCAATCTCGACATCCGTGGCGGCCAGACGGAAGTCGATCGCTCCGTGCTGGAGAAGATGACCGGCCCGCTCGAGCACCTGCTGCGCAATGCCATCGCCCACGGGCTGGAAGCTCCGGCCGCCCGACGCGCCGCCGGCAAGCCCGAGATCGGCCAGATCACGCTGCGCATTGCCCAGGAGGGCAACGAGATCGTCATCCAGCTCGTCGACGACGGGGCCGGACTCGACATCGAACGCATCCGCGTCCGTGCCCTCGCCGCCGGACTGATCGGCGCCGACGAACAGCCGGGCGAGGAGCAGCTGGCGCAGCTGATCTTCAAGCCGGGCTTTTCCACGGCGGAACAGGTCAGCGCCGTTTCCGGGCGCGGCATCGGCATGGACGTGGTCAAGAACGAAGCCGCCAACCTGGGCGGTCGCGTCCGGGTCGACACCGAGGCAGGCAAGGGTGCGCGCTTCCAGGTGCATCTGCCGCTGACCCTGGCGGTCATCCAGGCCGTGCTGGTGCGCGTCGGCAACCGGCGCTACGCCATTCCGTCGTCGATGGTGGCGCAGGTGAGCGAACTCAAGCCCGACGCCATCGCCGCCGTGCGCGCCGAAGGCGGCACGGTCTGGCTCGGCGACCGTTACGCCTGGCACTATCTGCCCGGCCTGCTCGGCGACAGCGGTGCCCGGCCTGAACCGGCGCGCCGCCACTGGCTGCTGCTGGTGCGCGCCGGTGACCAGCATGTCGCGGTCGAAGTCGACGACCTCGTCGGCAACCAGGAACTGGTGGTGAAGAACATCGGCCCGCAGTTGGCACGCGTGGCCGGCGTGGCCGGCGCAACGGTGCTCGGCGATGGCGAGATCGTTCTGATCCTCAATCCCGTCGCGCTCGCCGCCCGGCCACGGCTGACTTTGCCCGCGCCGGAGCATGTGGTCACCCGCGCCGAGGCCACCACGGCGCCGACGCTCGCCGGCACGGTGATGGTGGTGGACGACTCGCTGACGGTGCGCAAGATCACTGGCCGCCTGCTCGCCCGCGCCGGCTATCATGTGCTCACCGCCAGGGATGGCGTCGACGCGCTCGAACAGCTGCTCGACATCGTTCCCGATGTCATGCTGGTCGATATCGAGATGCCGCGCATGGATGGTTTCGACCTCACGCGCAACATTCGCGCCGACGAGCGGCTCAAGCGCGTGCCCATCATCATGATCACCTCGCGCATCGCTGACAAGCACCGCAATTACGCCAGGGAGATCGGCGTCGACCACTATCTGGGCAAGCCTTACGACGAGGACGAGTTGCTGAAGCTGATCGCCGGCTGCGTCGCCCCAGGCGCCTGATCGCGGTCACCACCGCAAGCCGTGAGGAAGACACCCGAGCCCAAGCCCCCCCTGGCGCCGCTGCCGCCGGAATTGCTTTACTCGCCCTGCGATCCGGCGACACTCGATTTCGGCAGCACCGAGTCCCTGGTCGACATCGACGTCGGCCAGCTCCATCCGCGCGCCGTCGAGGCGCTCAAGCTCGGCCTCGACATCCGCCACGACGGTTACAACCTGTTCGTTCTCGGCGATGCTGGCAGCGGCCGGCACGCCATCGTCGAACAGCTGCTGGCGAACGAGCGAAGCGCGGGGATGCCGCCGGCCGACTGGTGCTACGTCAACAACTTTGCCGAGCCGTCGCATTCGAAGCTGCTGCGACTGCCGGCCGGACGCGGCACCCGGCTGCGCGACGACATGCAGCGGCTGGTCGGCGAACTGGCGCCCGCCATCGCCGCCGCGTTCGAGAGCAACGAATACCGCTCCCGCATCGAATCGATGCAGGACGAGGAAAAGCAGCGCGAGGAGGCCGCATTGCGCAGCCTCGGCCGCGAGGCCGCCCAGCTGGGCGTGGCCTTGCTGCGCACGCCCCAGGGCTTCGTCTTCGCGCCGATGAAGAACGGCGAGGAGACGCTGTCGCAACAGGAGTTCGAGCAGCTGCCCGAGGAACGCCAGCAGCAGCTCCACCGGCATATCGAGACGCTGCACGAGCAGTTGCACAAGCTGACGAACGAGTTCCCGCACTGGCGGCGCGAACTGCAGGGGCGCATCAAGGACGCCAGCCGCGAGACCCTGCGGCTGGCCGTCGGGCACCTGGTCGAGGAACTGCGCCCGGCCTACGCCGACCTGCCGGAGGTTGGCGCCCACCTCGACGCGGTGATGCGCGACATCATCGAGAGCGGCGAGTCGCTGCGCGAACCCGGCCATGGCGACGACGAAGGCGAGACCACCTTCTTTTCCGGCAGCATTTCCGTGCAGCGCTACCTGGTCAACCTGTTGGTCGGCAACCCCGCCGACGATGGCCGCCCGGTGGTGCACGAGGACCATCCGACCCTGCAGAATCTGGTCGGTCGCGTCGAGCACCTGGTGCACATGGGCACGCTGGTCAGCAACTTCATGCTGATCAAGGCCGGGGCGCTGCATCGCGCCAATGGCGGCTTCCTGATCCTCGACGCCATGAAGGTGCTGGGCCAGCCCTACGCCTGGGAAGGCCTCAAGCGGGCGCTGAAAGCGGGCGAGATCCGCATCGAGTCGCTGTCCGAGCTGATCGGCCTCACCAGTACCCTGCAACTGGAACCCGAGCCGGTCCCGCTGGACGTCAAGGTCGTGCTGATCGGCGAGCGGCTGACCTACTACCTGCTGGCCGAGCTCGATCCCGAGTTTCCGGAGCTGTTCAAGATCGACGCCGATCTCGACAGCGAAGTCGAACGCAATCCGGAGAACACCCGTCACTATGCGCGGCTCATCGCCACCCTGGCGCGCCGCCTCGGCCTGCGCCATTTCACCGCCGGCGCGGTGGCGGCGATCGTCGAGCACGCCGCACGTCTGGCGGCCGACGCCCGGCGCCTGACCACGCGGACGCGGCTCCTCGCGGATCTGATGAGCGAGGCCGACCATTTCGCCGGGCAGGCGAGTGCCGCGCTGACCGACCGTCCGCATGTCGACGCGGCACTGGACGCTCGACGCCATCGCCACGAACGGGTTCGCCAGCGCCATCAGGAGGAGATCCTGCGTGGCCAGCTGCTGGTCAGCACCACCGGCAGCCATGTCGGCCAGATCAACGGGCTTGCCGTGGTCATGCTCGGCGAAGGCACGTTCGCCCATCCGGTGCGCATCACGGCCACGGTGCGGATGGGCGAGGGCGAGGTGATCGACATCGAGCGCGAGGTCGAACTTGGCGGGCCGATTCATTCCAAGGGCGTCCTTATCCTCGCGTCGTTCCTGGCCGCGCGTTTCGGTTTCAATACGCCGCTGTCGCTCAAGGCCAGCCTGGTCTTCGAACAGTCCTACGGCGGCGTCGAGGGCGACAGCGCCTCCCTGGCGGAATTGGTCGCCCTGATGTCGGCGCTGTCGGGCATCCCGATCCGGCAGTCCCTGGCGGTCACCGGCTCGGTCAATCAGTTCGGCGTGGTGCAGCCGGTCGGCGGCATCAACGAGAAGATCGAAGGTTTCTTCGACATCTGCGCCGCGCGCGGCCTCACGGGGGACCAGGGTGTGTTGATTCCCGCGCCCAACGTCATGCACCTGATGCTGCGTCCCGCTGTGGTCGACGCGGTGCGTGGCGGGCGCTTCGGCATCTGGGCCGTCAGCAACGTCGATCAGGCCCTGGAACTGCTGACCGGCATTCCGGCCGGCGAACCGAACGACAAGGGTGAGATCCCGGCCGGCTCGGTCAACTTCCAGGTCGCCGTGCAGCTGGCCGAGCTGGCGCGCCTGCGGCAAAGTTATTCGCGGGCCCGCAGCCAGCCGCGGCGCCGGCGCAAGGCGCCGGCCAAGGCCGCCAAGAAGCCTCCCTCGCCTTCGGGAAGCGCAGGCGGACGGTGAACGCGGGGCGTGCCGACCGATTACAATGCCGCCATGGTCAGTGATCGGGTCAGCCTCGCCAACCACTTCCTCATCGCCATGCCGGCGATGGCCGATCCCAATTTCTCCCGTACCCTGACGTACATCTGCGAGCACAACGCCGAAGGCGCACTCGGCGTCATCGTCAATCGTCCGATGGACATGAGCCTGGCAACGCTGTTCGAGCGGGTCAACGTTGCTCTCGAAAACGGCGAATCCGAGGAGCTTTTCGCCCGGCGGCCCGTCTATTTCGGCGGCCCGGTGCAGACCGACCGCGGTTTTGTGCTGCATCGGCCGTCGGGCGAATGGCAATCCACCCTGAAAGTCAGTGACGACATGGCGCTGACCAGTTCGCGCGACATCCTGCAGAACATGGGGGAAAAAGGCGAGCCGCATGATGTACTCATCACGCTCGGCTACTCCGGATGGTCGGCCGGCCAGCTCGAGTGGGAGCTGTCCCAGAACGCGTGGCTGACAGTGGCCGCCGAGCCCCGGATCATTTTCGGCATGGCGCCGGAAGACCGCCTGCCGGCGGCCATGAAGCTGCTCGGCGTCGACTTCGCCAACCTCTCCGAAGTGGCAGGGCATGC
>CAYXZX010000118.1:0-8798 GCA_964469455.1 uncultured Rhodocyclaceae bacterium
TCGGTGCGGGCCAGCACGATGGTCGGCACGCCCATCACGTCGGCCGCGAAGCGCGCCGCGATGAGTTTTTCGACCGCTTCCTGGGTCGGCACCAGCACCTTGCCGCCCATGTGGCCGCACTTCTTGACGGCAGCCAGCTGGTCCTCGAAGTGCACACCGGCGGCGCCTGCGACGATCATGTTCTTCATCAGTTCAAAGGCGTTCAGCACGCCGCCGAAGCCGGCTTCCGCATCAGCGACGATGGGCAGGAAGTAATCGACGAAGTCCTTGCTGCCTGGCTCGATGCCGCGCGACCACTGGATCTCGTCAGCGCGCTTGAAGGTATTGTTGATGCGGCGGACCATGGTCGGCACCGAGTCGTAGGCATACAACGACTGGTCCGGATACATGGTCTCGGAAGTGTTGCCGTCGGCGGCGACTTGCCAGCCGGAGAGATAGACAGCTTCCAGGCCCGCCTTGGCCTGCTGCATTGCCTGGCCGGCGGTGATGGCGCCGAAGGCGTTCACGTAGCCTTTCTTCGCTTCACCATTGACGAGGCGCCACAGCTTTTCGGCGCCGCGCTTGGCCAGCGTGTATTCGATCGCCACCGAACCGCGCAGACGGACGACATCTTCGGCGCTGTAGCCGCGCTTGACGCCTTTCCAGCGCGGATTCTCCTTCCAGTCCTTTTCAAGCGCGGCGATTTGGGTCTTTCGATCGGTCATTTTTCTATCCTCGGTCGGGTGATTGGGGGAGGGAAATTCAATCTCGCTGCGGGAGATCGATGACCGGCAGTATAGGCAACATGATGCAAAGCAACAAGTATCTTATATAAGACATCAGAATAAAAATTATTGTGATGAATCAATATACTGGTTGCGTTGTTCCGCAATACGGGAAGTTTTTCTTTTGGCAAAACCGAAAGTCAGCGTTCGTCGGACGCCGACGGGAAGGCCCGTCTACGTTAGCGGCTGTGACGAGACCAGAACGCCGTCGCCGTCGGCGTACAGCCATTCGCCGGGGTGGAAGGTAACGCCGCCGAAAGTGACCGGAACGTCAATCTCGCCGACGTTTTTCTTGTCTGTTTTCTGCGGGTGCGTGCCCAGCGCAAGCACGCCGATGTCCATCTCGCCTATGGCGGCGGAGTCGCGGATGCAGCCGTTGACGACGATGCCGCTCCAGCCGTTCTTGACGGCGATCGCAGCCAGTTGGTCACCCACCAGTGCCCGGCGCATGGAGCCGCCGCCATCGATCACCAGAACGCCGCCGTTGCCGGGCTGCTCGAGCGCCTTGCGCACGAAGGAATTGTCTTCAAACAGCTTGAGCGTCGAAATCGTGCCCGCGAAAGCGGCACGACCCCCATGTCTGCCGAACATCGGCGTAACGACGCGCAGGCGGGCATCGCGGAGCAGTTCTTCGTGGCCGTCGCAGAGGTCGGCGGTGGCAATAGTCATGGAGTCTTCCTTCAGAGCGGAGGCAGGTCGATGGCGTGAAACGTAAAACCACCAACGCGGGCGTCCTCGAAAAAGTGCTGCAAGGTCAGGCTGATGGTGCGAAACGCAATGTCGTGCCAGGGGATATCGGCCTCGCGGAACAGCCGCACTTCGAGCGTTTCCTCGCCGGCGGAAAAGTCCAGGTTGGCCAGCTTTGCGCGGTAGATGACGTGCACCTGGCTCACGTGCGGTACGGAGATCAGCGTGAACATGTCACCGAGTTCGATGCTGGCGTTGGCTTCCTCCATGGTTTCGCGCACCGCCGCCTCGGCGACAGTCTCGGCGTTCTCCATGAAGCCGGCCGGCAACGTCCATTTGCCGTGACGCGGTTCGATGGCGCGGCGGCAGAGCAGAACCTGATCCTCCCAGACCGGCAGCGTGCCGACGACAAGCCTTGGATTACGATAGTGAATGACGCCGCAGGCATCGCAGACATGGCGTGGCAAGCGGTCACCCGGCGGGACGCGAAGACTGACTTTGGCGCCGCAGGTTGCGCAGTAATTGACGGCCGGGTCCATGGTGGCATCATTCTAGCGAACCGGAAAGCGTCAGGAGTATGTACTATCTACCTCTCCCCGCCATGCCGTGGCGGTTGTTATGGCTAAATAAATAGCATATATTTCGCAAGTATCTGCTAGCCATGTTGCATCGCCGCATCCGCGGTACGCAAGAAAATGACCGCTCCGATCGATCTCGAGAAGTTCGAGCAACTGAAGGCTACCGGTGTCCTGCCCTCGCCCAAGGGGGCGGCAATGGCGATCATCCGCCTGACGCGCCGCGACGACGTTCCGCTCGGCGATCTCGCCCATGCGGTCAAGGGCGATCCCGCGTTTGTCGGGCGGCTGATCAAGGCCGCGAATTCCGTGCAGATAGGTACGCGCCGTCCGGTGGCATCGGTCAATGATGCCTTGGTGGTGCTCGGCATTCCGACCGTGCGCGCCCTGGCGCTGGGTTTCTCCCTGCTGTCCGAGAATCGTAGCGGTCGCTGCCAGAATTTCGACTATTCCCGCTTCTGGTCCCATTCCCTGGTATGCGCGATCGCCCTCCAGGCACTGGTCATGCGTACGCGGCTCGCTCCGCCGGAGGAATGCTTCAGCGTCGGCCTGTTGTCGCACATTGGCGAACTGGCGCTTGCGACCTTGTTCCCGGAGGAGTACTCGCGGCTGCTCGCCGATGGCAAGGGGCTCAGCCTCGAGGGGTGGCTTGCCCGCGAACGCGATGCTTTCGCCATGACCCACGCGGAACTTTCGGCCGCCATGCTGATGGACTGGGGTTTGCCGAAGGCGTTCATCGAGCCGGTGTACAACCACGAACAGATCGAGAAGGCCGGCATCGTCGAAGGATCGCGTCCCTATGGCCTGACCTGGGCGCTGGCGCTTGCCCAGCGCATCGCCGACATGTGCTTGGCTCCGGAGCTTGATCGGCGCTCCATGATGCCGTCGCTGCTGCGTTTCGGCAGTTATCTGTCGATCGAAGCGGATGGCTTGACGTCGCTCTGCAACAAGGTGGCGCAGGAATGGCTGGAATGGGGGGCGCTGATGGGCGTTGAAGCCGAGGCGCTGGTACCTTTCGAGGAATTGTCGGCGGTGCCGGGCATTCAGCCGATGTTCGGCGACAAGGCAGACTCCGGCGCCACCGGCGAGCCGATGCGGATTCTCATCGTCGACGACGACGTCACGTTCCGCGCCATGTTGAAGGTCTTGCTGACCAACTATGGCCACGAGGTTTACGAGGCAGTCGATGGCCAGCAGGCCTTCGAAATGGCCGTCGATCTTCGTCCCCAGGTGATGGTGGTCGACTGGATGATGCCCGGCATGGATGGGATCGAACTGACCCTGGCCTTGCGGCAGACCAAGGTGGGGCGCCGCATCTACATCATGCTGCTGACCGGACTCGATGACGACCGGCATCTCATCCGTGCCTTCGATGCCGGCATTGACGATTACCTGACCAAGCCCTTGCGACCGAAGGTGCTTGCTGCTCGCCTGTCCGCCGGCTTCCGGGTTGTGCGGCTCCAGGACGAGATCGAGCGCGACCGCGAGGAGATTCGCCGCTTCGCCGCCGAACTGGCGGTTTCGAATCGTCGTTTGCAGGAAGCGGCCCTGACCGATCCTTTGACCGGGTTCCCCAATCGCCGTTACGTGATGGAGCGCCTGGAGCAGGAGTGGGCAGCATCTCAACGCAGCAAGCGGCCACTTGCCTGCATGGTGGTCGACCTCGATGCATTCAAGCCGATCAACGACCGCTACGGCCACGACATTGGCGATATCGTCCTCAAGCAGGCCGCGCAGGCGCTCAAGCGGGGCCTGCGCACGCCGGACGTCGTGGCGCGCCTTGGCGGCGACGAGTTCCTGGTGGTCTGCCCGGATACCAGCCTGGCGGCGGCCATGGCCTGTGCCGAGCGCGTGCGCCATTCGGTCGAATCGATGGTCATTTCCGCCGGGGACCTGAAGCTCGCCAGCACGGTCAGCATCGGGGTCTCCGTCCGCGACGAAAACATGGAAAGCGCCGATGCCCTGATCAAGTGCGCCGATCAGGGGCTGTACCTTGCCAAGGAAAAAGGCCGTAACCGCATCGGTGCTTACCAGCAATCCCGATAAAGCCAGATTACCTTCCACGCGTCAGACAAAATCAATATTAATCAGTTAAATAAAGCGTATTTGTAAGGTTTTTTCTTACAAGTGCGGCAGGTCAATTGCGACATCAGAAAGCTTTTTCCGGTGATTTTTCCCTTGACGGGCTTGGTCCGATAATGCCATCACCGTCAAAGCAGCCTGGGCGGGGCCTATGAGGAGTTCTCTGATGAAATCGACTGACACCTACAACGACATAAAGGAAGTCAATCTCGCGTACATGATGCTGGCGCAGAACATGGTGCGTTCCGACCGTGAGGCTGCCATTTTCCGGCTTGGCATCAGCGAGGAGATTGCCGACATCCTTGAGCGCCTGACGCCGGGCCAGGTCCTGAAGATGGCGACGTCCGACATGTTGCTTTGCAGCTTCCGTTTCGACAATTCGCTGTTGCTCGATCTGCTCGCCAATCATGAGCGCGACCGCGGGGTTGGCCACATCCATGCGGCGATCCTGGCTGCGGGGCGGCCGGTCGAGTCCGTGGTTTGAGTTTGTTCGGCAGCAACTGCGTCACGTCCGGAGGCTTACATGCGCAACAAGTCCGTCATCTCGGAGGCGAGAGATATTCGCCTAGCCGTGGAACTCATTCAGCTCGGTGCCCGGCTGCAGATGCTCGAGGCCGAGACGAACCTTTCCCGTGAGCGGCTCCTGAAGCTGTACAAGGAAGTCAGGGGCGTGTCGCCGCCCAAGGGCATGCTGCCTTTTTCGACCGACTGGTTCATGACCTGGCAGCCGAATGTGCACGCCTCCCTGTTCATGGCTTATTTCCGTTTCCTGGAACGGAACACCAAGCTGGCGGGGCTCGAGTTGATCATCAAGGCTTACCGCATGTACTCGGAGAAGGTGGTGCGTGCCGGCATGGACATGGTGCTTTCCTTGACCCGCGCCTGGACCATGGTGCGTTTCTTCGAAGCCAGCATGTTGCAGATGGCGACCTGCAAGGAGTGCGGCGGCGAGTTCGTCGCCCACGCCTATGATCCAACGCGTGGCTATGTATGCGGCCTCTGCCACATGCCCGCGCGCGCCGGCAAGACCCGTCGCGCCGCCGCTGAAGCCGCGGTGGCTTGATTCGCCTGGCGGTTCCCTGCGATCGCTAGCTGGCTTGTCGCGGCTGGTCGCCGCGCAGCCAAAATAACCAATAGCTGGTGTTTTAACGGCCAGTTGAGTCGATTCGCCGGGTTACCGGCGGTCGACAATCCCTTATGATTGCGGTCGTATGCGGCCGGTGCCACTCGCGACTCCGGCGGCGGTGATACGGACTGGGGAGGCCGGAAGTGTTCCTGTTGATCGGTTATGTGGTGATTCTGGCGGCGTCGGTCGGTACCTATGCCGTGCACGGGAGCCTCGCCGCGCTCTGGGTGCCGATGGAATACCTGGCGATCATCGGGCTCACTGTCGGTGGTTTCGTCGCGGGCAACGGTTCGAAAGCCATCAAGGCCACGGTTGCCGCGCTGCCGTCGGTTCTGAAGGGTTCCCACCTCGACAAGGCTCTCTACATGGAACTCCTGGCGATGCTCTACGAAATTCTGGGCAAGGTTCGCAAGGAAGGCCTGATGTCGATCGAGGGGGACATCGAGAACCCCGAAAGCAGCCCGATCTTTTCGAAGTATCCGAGCGTGACAGCCGACCATCACGTGATGGATTTCATCACCGACTACCTGCGCATGATGGTTGGCGGCAATCTCAATGCCTTCGAGATCGAAAACCTGATGGACATCGAGATCGAAACGCATCATCACGAGGCCCTCGTGCCCGCTCATGTGATGTCCAAGACCGCGGACAGCGTCCCGGCCTTCGGTATCGTCGTCGCCGTCATGGGCGTGGTTAACGTGATGGGTTCCGTCGGCGAACCGCCGGCGGTGCTGGGCAAGATGATCGGCGGCGCCCTGGTCGGCACTTTCCTGGGGATCCTGGTTTCGTATGGCTTCGTCGCGCCCATCGCCGGCCAGCTCGAGCAGAAGGCCGAGGAGGGCGGCAAGATCTACCAATGCATCAAAGCCGTCCTGCTGGCGAGCATGAATGGCTATGCCCCTCAAGTTGCGGTGGAGTTCGGCCGTAAAGTGTTGTATTCCACCGATCGTCCGACTTTCATGGAGCTTGAAGAGGATCTGAAGGGCCGCAAAGGCAAATGAGCGACGATAGCCAGCAACCTATCGTCGTCAAGCGCATCAAAAAGGGCGGGGGCGGTCACCACGGCGGCGCGTGGAAGATCGCCTATGCCGATTTCGTCACGGCCATGATGGCCTTCTTCCTCCTCATGTGGCTGCTCGGCTCGACCGCCAAGGGCGATCTCAAGGGAATTGCCGACTATTTTCAGACTCCGCTCAAGGTTGCGCTTTTCGGTGGCTCGGGTTCCGGCGATTCTTCTTCCGTGGTGCAGGGTGGCGGCGAGGATCTGAGTCGCAGCTACGGTCAGGTAAAGCGCGGCGAGACGCAGGCGGAAAAGAAGACCATCAACCTGCAAAGGTTGCGCGCCGACTTCGAACGCGCCGAGAAGCAGCGCCTGGAATCGCTCAAGGGTGAACTGGAGGCCTTGATCGAGGCCGCACCGGCGCTCAAGCAGTTCAAGAATCAGCTGCTGCTGGATCTGACGACCGAGGGTTTGCGGATCCAGATCGTCGACGAGAAGAGTCGCCCCATGTTCGACTCGGCCAGCTCAGAATTGAAGCCCTACACCCGCGACATCCTGCGCGAGATCGGCCGGGCGCTCAACAAGGTGGAAAACCGCATCAGCCTGTCTGGCCACACCGATGCGACACCCTACGCAGGCGGCGACAAGGGTTTCGGCAACTGGGAGTTGTCCACCAATCGGGCCAACGCCTCGCGGCGCGAACTGGTGGCGGGCGGCATGGATGACGGCAAGATGATCCGCGTCGTTGGTCTGGCATCGACTGTCCTATACGACAAGGCTGATCCATACGGCGCGATCAACCGGCGCATCAGCATCGTCATCCTCAACAAGCGAACCGAGGAAGCGATACTTCGTGACGGCAAGTCGGCCGACGTTGAAACGGCCGAGGAGGCGGTGGAGGCCGCAACCGATCCGGCCATGGCGGCGGAAAGCAGTCAACGCTAATATTAAACAATAATAAGCAGAACACTGAATGGTGGACTCAATGGGCAAGTTCATTGTGGGAGGAGCGGTCTGGACCCTGCTGGTGGGTCTGGGTGCCGTCATGTTTCCCGATGTCTTCGGTTCCGGCAGCTTGGTGACGATGGTTGTGGTTGCGGCGGGATGGCTGGGTGCCGGCTTGATGTCACATCGCGGCGCGCCAGGTGACGATGGCTGGGGCGAGCGACGCTGCTGCCAGGAACGCGAACTGATCGACGAGTTTACGGGCCTGCTCGACGAATGCGTGCGCCAATGCGCCGTGCAGTTTTCCAGCATTCAGCAGGATGTCACGCGTACGCAGACCTTGCTCGGCGATGCGATTCGCGAACTGACCGCCAGCTTCGAAGGCATGAACGTCCTTACCGAGGACCAACGCAATGTCGCCATCGGCGTGACCGGTTCGGTCGGCGAGGGGGAATCCGTCAGGCAGTTCGATGAGTTCGTGGCCACGACTTCGCAAGTCATGGGGCAGGTGGTCGACAACATTGTCAATAACAGCAAGCTCGGCATGGAACTGGTCGAGATGACGGACGGCATCGCCCTGCATGCCCGGCGCGTGCAAGGCATACTGTCCGAGATCGGTGCTATCGCCAAGCAGACCAACCTGCTGGCCCTGAATGCCGCCATCGAGGCGGCGCGTGCCGGCGAGGCGGGCCGCGGCTTCGCCGTCGTCGCCGACGAGGTTCGCGACCTGTCGGCCAGGACGACGCAGTTCAGCCAGCAGATCAACGTGCTGATGCAGACGATGCAGGGTTCGGTGCATCAGACCGAGGAGGCCATTCAACGCATGGCCAGCCAGGACATGACGTTCGCGCTCGAATCGAAGACGCGGGTCGAGGAAATCGTCCAGGCAATGGAAGACCAGAACCGCGTGCGCAAGGTGGCCATCGAGCGGCTTGCCGATGGCTCATCGAGGGTTTCCGCCGAGGTCAATCGGGCGGTGACCGCGCTTCAGTTTCAGGACATGGTTTCTCAGTTGATGGGGCATGTCGGCCGCCGAGTGACGGCCCTGGTTGGCGTGCTCGATCAACTCTCGTCACTGGGACAGACGCTGCGGCTGGATGCCGAGCGCAAGGATGCCGGCGCCGCGATCGCCGCGCTGCGCGAAGAAACGTCGAAGCTCGCCGCCAGTCTCGCGGAGATGACCAACATCGGTAATTCAAACCCCGTCGGCCAGCAAAATTTCGGCCGCGGTGAAGTCGAACTTTTCTAGGAGCTTGCGCAAATGGCAAAGACAATCCTTGCTGTCGATGATTCCGCTTCCATCCGCCAGATGGTGACCTTCACCCTGAAAAGCTCCGGCTACGAAGTCGTCGAGGCGGTGGATGGCATGGATGGCCTCGAAAAGGCCAAGGCGAAGGGATTCAACCTGATCCTCACCGACCAGAACATGCCGCGCATGGATGGCCTCACGCTCATCAAGTCGCTGCGCGCCATGCCGCAATACAAGACAGTGCCCATATTGATGCTGACCACCGAGTCGTCCGACGCCATGAAGCAGCAAGGGCGGGCCGCGGGGGCCACCGGCTGGCTGGTCAAGCCCTTCGATCCCCAGAAGCTGATCGAGGTGGTGAAGAAGGTGA
>CAYXZX010000119.1:0-8735 GCA_964469455.1 uncultured Rhodocyclaceae bacterium
AGGCCGCGGTCGGCCATGTCGGCCTGCGCCTGCTCGAAGCGCTGGCGCGCGGCGCCGTCGCGCGGGCCCGCGACGCCGCCATCGAGCCAGGCCGAACACAACGGCAGCACGGTTTCCGGCGCGCCCTTGCACCACAGGTGGCGGCTGCCCTGCCGGTCATGCGTGACGACCGACATGCGCCGGCGCTCGGCCTCGAACGGAATCTCCGCGATGCGTTCCTCTTCGTCCCCGCCACCGGCGAACTGCCAGAGTGCGATTTCCATGGGATCGCCCGCCGGTTGGCCGGACAGGAACTTCAGGCTGTGGCAATGCCGGGCGACGGCGCGCAGTTCGGCGTCGGCGGCCTTCGGCCAGCGTTCGGCAGCCAGCAGGTGGCGCTCGGCGACGTAGAGCTCGCGCACGGTCATGCGGTTCTCGGTGAGCGTGCCGGTCTTGTCGGTGAGGATCACCGTCGCGCTGCCCAGCGTCTCGACTGCGGGCAGGTGCCGCACCAGCGCGTTGCGCCTGGCCATGCGCTGGGTGGCCATGGCGAGGGAGAGTGTCACGGTCGGCAGCAGGCCCTCCGGCACGTTGGCGACGATGATGCCGATGGCGAACATGGCGTTCGCCCAAAACGGCAGGCCGATCAGGTGGCCGATGCCGAAGAAGACGATGCCCAGTCCGACGGCCAGCACCGCGACGATGCGCGAGACGCGCCGGATCTCCGCCTGCAGCGGTGATTCTGCCTCGCCGGCGGTCTGGGTGAGGTGGGCGATGCGGCCGAATTCCGTCCGCATGCCTGTGGCATAGGCGACGGCACGGCATTCGCCGGACAGGATGGTGGTGCCGGCCAACAGCAGGTTGCGCGCCGCCAGCGGATCTTCGCCGGGATCGGGTTCGGCGCTTCGGGCCTTGGGCCGCGACTCGCCGGTGAGCGTGGCTAGGTTGACGCGCAGGCCCCAGGCTTCGACGATGCGGCAGTCGGCCGGCACCAGGCTGCCTTCGGCCAGCAGCAGCAGGTCGCCGGGCACCACGTCGGCCGCCGGGCGCGTGATGATGCGGCCGTCGCGCAGGATCTGCACCTGCCGGGGCAGCAGTTCGCGCAAGGCGGCCAGTGCACGCTCGGCGCGATAGGTCTGCCAGAAGGAGAACAGGCCATTGACGACGATGACGCCGACGATGGCGATGCCGAGTTCCAGCATGCCGCTGCCCCGATCGAAATGCTCGGCCACGAAGGCGAGAATGGCCGCCACCCAGAGCAGCAGCGCGAAGAAGTGCGTGAACTCCTTGGCCAAAGTCAGCCATGGTGACTCGCCGGCCACGGCCTCGATGCGGTTGGGGCCATACTCCGATAGCCGCCGCGTCGCCTCGCGCGCGGATAATCCCGCCGTGCCGCTGCCCAGGCTGGCAGCCACCTCGGCGGCGGCGAGTTGTGCGATATTGATGCCCCTTGCTTCCATCACCGGTTCCCGTTCGGCTTGTCGGGGGGTTTGATTCAGTATGGCACCAAATTTCTCCGGCGGAGTCGCGCTTGCCCTGCTGGCCGCTTTCGGGTTCTCGGCCAAGGCCATCCTGATCAAGCTGGCCTACGGTTACTCCGAGGCGGCGCCGGTCGGGGCGGTCACGCTGCTGGCGCTGCGCATGGCGTTCGCGCTGCCGGTGTTTCTCTGGATCGGCTTGCGTGAATCGCGCAACGCCACCCCGCTGGCGCGACGCGACTGGGCCGCCATTGTGGCACTGGGCCTGCTCGGCTACTACGGCGCCAGCATCCTCGACTTCCTGGGCTTGCAGTACATCACGGCGGGGCTGGAACGACTGATCCTGTTCACCTATCCGACGCTGACGCTGCTGCTCGGTGCCTTGTTGTATGGACAGGCGGTCGGACGCCGCGAATGGGGGGCCTTGGCCTTGTGCTACCTGGGCATCGGCGCGGCGTTCGCGCATGACCTGAATCTGTCGGCCGAAACGTCGGTGGTCTGGATCGGTGCGGCGTTCGTTTTCGGTTCTTCGGTCTGCTACGCCTTGTACCTGGCGGGCAGCGGGCCGATGCTGGCGCGTGTTGGCGTGGCCCGCTTCACCGCGCTGGCCATGCTGGTCTCGACAGCGGCGACCCTGGTGCACTTCCTCGCGACGGAGCCGCTGTCGGCGCTTGTGCAGCCGCTCCCCATCTACGGCTACGGCCTGGCGATGGCGCTGCTATCCACCGTCGTTCCGGTATTTGCCCAGTCGGCGGCGATCCGCCGCATCGGCAGCGGCCGCGCGGCGCTGATCGGCACCAGTGGCCCGCTGCTGACCATCGTGCTGGGCTGGTGGCTGCTGGGCGAGAGGATTTCCGCCTGGCAGGTGGGCGGCATGGCGCTGGTGGTGGCGGGCGTCGTGCTGGTCAGCCGGCGACATTGACTGCGCGCGGCCGAACAGACGGCGGCAAAGCGGGTAATCAAGACCGAGGCGGCCGCCGCCGAGCAGCATGAGCGGTAGCAGCATGCTGAGGAAAATGACGGGCAGCTTGAAGTTGCCGTGACCCTTATCGGTAAGAGCATAGCCCATCGCTAGCTCGCCGAGCGACGACCAGGATTCCGGCCAATGCACGCTGGCGATGGCGACGAGGGTGAGCACGAACAGCGACGCCGAAAAGAAACGCACGCCGAATCCGAGCAAGAGTGCGATGGCGCCGATGAGTTCGAGCCAGGTGGCCATGTTCCAGCTGAAGGATGTCGGCAACAGGTCGAACGGGAACGGAAAGCGGTCGGCGATATCGGCGAACCAGTTGTGACCGCGATACTTCTCCAGTCCGGACTCGAAATATTCCCAGCCAAGCACCAAGCGCAGACTGAGCAGGCCGAGCCAAAGTCCGGCCAGATTGAGTTGGGAGAGGCTACGTTGGATCAATGTGTTCATGGTCGCGTTCCCAGAATGGCGCCCATGCCGTGCAGTTCGGCAAGCACGGCCGCGCCGTGTGCGAATACGGCCTGTGCTGATGGATGGCCGAGCGCGCAGGCAACGCTCTGGCAGCATTCGATTCCCGTAAGCCTTCCTTCGGCGAGCACGGCCAGCAGACGCTCGGTGACGGGGTTGATCTCGGCAAAGCGCACGTGCTCGCCGTCGCGATAGACGATGAGCTGCGTTGGTTGCCGCTTGCGCGGCCGATAGCCGGCGCCGATGCGGTGCACCGGCCAGTCGTAGCTCAGTCGGCGCAAGGTCGGACTTACGATCGGCACGCCCGCCATCAGGTCGCCGGTCGGACTGTGTGCCGGTTCGGGGGCGTCGCAGGTGTCGACCGCCAGTTCGATCCACTCATAATGGGCAAGCTGGCGGAACCATGCGGGCAGTCGCTGGCGCGCGTGCTCGAGATAGTGCACGAACTCGGCGGGGATTCCACGGAACCAGGGCGTATGGCTGCGCCAGTCGCGGAAGAAGGCGCGATTCAGTCGTCTCCAGCGACGGCTGCCGATCAGCGTGCGGCAGACCGGAAAGCAGGCGTCGAGGAAGCCGGTGATGTTGTTGAACAGCAGCTCCTCGTAGACGGTCATGCGCCGCACCGGCACGCCGGCGGGACGTGGCGCCGTGCGGGGATCGCGGCAGCGGCGGGCGAAGGCAGCCTGAAATGCCTGGAACGTCGGCATGATCGGCGAGGGTGAATTCATGCCGCCCTCCTGTTCTGCCGAAACGGCGCCTGCGAACGGGCAATCATGTCCATCTCCGGAATCAGCTCGGCGAGCCGGGGAATGTTGAAATCGCGTTCGAGGCAGGTCGGCACCGGACCGGTGCGACGATACGCTTCCGTCAGCAACTGCCAGACCGGATCGATGACTCCGGCGCCGTGCGTGTCGATGAGCAGTCCGTCGGGTTCGGCGTGGTGCCCAGCGACATGGATGTAGCATGTTCTTTCGAGGGGCAGGGCACTCATGAAGGCAGACGCATCGAAGCCGAAGTTGCGACTATTGACGTAGATGTTGTTGACGTCGAGATGCAACAGGCAGTCCGCTTCCTTGATGATGGCGCTGATGAATTCAGCCTCGGTCATCTCCGCGCCGGGCGGAGCGACGTAGTAGGAGGCGTTTTCGACGCCGATGCGCATACCGAGGATATCTTGCGCCTGACTGATGCGGCGCGCCACCCAGCGCACGGCATCGCCGGTGCAGGGGATGGGCAGCAGATCGTAGAGCTGTCCTTCGTCCGCGCACCAGGACAGGTGTTCGGTATAGAGCGCCATGCCATGTTCATGCATGAAGCCGCGGACGCGCCGAAGCAGGTCTTCGTCGAGCGGCGCCGGCCCGCCGAGCGACAGCGACAGGCCGTGACAAGCGAACGGATGACGCTCGGTGAACTGGCGCAGCTGACGGGCCGAACGTCCGCCAATGCCGGCCCAGTTTTCCGGTGCCAGTTCGAAGAAGTCGATGGCGTCAGGTACTTTTCGTTCGAGTATCGGGATGAGTTCGCGGCGAAGGCCGAGGCCGGCGCCTTGGGGATGTCTCGGGTTCATGCGTAGGCTCCAGTAACACCGGGGCACGCCGATCGCGCCCCGGCCGCGCGGTGACTATTTCTTGTTGGCGCCGCAGCTGCCGTCGCCCATCTTCTTGTCGGCGCCGCAATTGCCTTCCTTCGCTTTCGTGTCCGCGCCGCATGAGCCATCCTTGGCCTTCTTGTCGACCCCGCACTTGGCTTCCTTGGCCTTTTTGTTGGCCCCGCACTTGGCTTCGCCGCACTTGCCGTCCTTCTGTTTGGTATCGGCTTCGGCGAGCTGATAGCCGGACCTGAGCGGCTGCAAGCCGAAAGGATTGTCGGCGGCACGCACGCCGGTAGACAGGATGGCGGTGACCGCCAATGTGGAACCGACGGCAGCGACGATGCGGGTAGTCTTCTTCATGGTGATTGTCCTCGTGATTGGTTGTCATGGCATCGCCGGCTGCATGGCTTCCTTGCTTTTACCCGCGATGTACCGGCTAGTTCGTGTTGTCGTGGCATCCGGTTACAGCCTCGGGCAGAATGTCGGCCAATTATTTTTTTACTGCCGCCTGTAACCAAACCCGGTCCGCCAACGAATGGAGAACATGCAAGGCAAGGAAGCAACGGAAGACCGTCTGCGCCGGCTCCTGCTCCTGGCGCTTTCGGGCGACGCCGCGGCCTACCGCGAATTTCTCGATGCCTTGGGTGCGCACCTGCGCGCGTATTTCAGGCGGCGCCTGATGCAGGCGCCCGACGAGGCGGAGGATTTGGTGCAAGAGACCTTGCTGGCCATCCACAATCAGCGCCATACCTACGAGGCGGATCAGCCCTTGACGGCGTGGGTTCACGCCATTGCGCGCTACAAGCTGGTCGACTGCCTGCGACGGCGCTCCAACCGCGATGCCCTGCACGAGCCGCTGGACGAGGAACTGGCCGTGTTCGCGCAATCCGAAACGGAAGCCGCGCAGGCGCGCCGGGATGTGCTGAAGCTGCTCGATCGCCTGCCGGAACGGCAGCGCTTGCCCATCCGTTACATGAAACTGGAGGGCATGTCCGTCGTCGAAGCCGCGCATGCGGCCAACATGTCAGAGTCGGCGGTCAAGGTCGGCGTGCACCGCGGCTTGAAGGCCTTGGCGGCGATGCTGGGAAAGGAATCATGAAAACCGAGCAACTGATCGATCTGCTGGCAAGTGGGGTTGAGCCGGTACCGGCCGGGACCACGGCGCGGCGCTATGCGCTTGCACTGGCGTGTGCCGTGCCGGTAACGCTGGCGATGATGCTCGTCCTGCTGGGCCTGCGTGCCGACCTGCACGAGGCCGTTCTGTTGCCGATGTTTTGGGTGAAAGTCGCGCTGCCGGTAGGCCTTGCCGTCTGCGGGTTCGTCGCAGTGATTCGGCTGGCAAGACCGGGCGTTTCGCTCGGTCGCGTACCGATGGCGCTGGCGGTGCCTGTCGCCGCGATCTGGAGTTTGGCAATCTACGCGTTGATGGCGGCGGCGCCGGGCGAACGAACCGCGCTGTTGCTGGGCAAGACCTGGGCAGTGTGTCCGTTCCTGATCGCCATGCTTTCGGTTCCGGGGTTCATTGCCGCCTTTTGGGCCATGCGGGGGCTCGCGCCGACGCGGCCGGCGTCGGCGGGTGCCGCGGCCGGCCTGCTGGCGGGCGCAGTGGCGACCGCCGTTTATGCGCTGCACTGCCCGGAGATGGCAGCACCCTTCCTGGCCACGTGGTACCTGCTCGGGATGCTGATTCCGACGGCAATTGGCGCGGCCTTGGGGCCCCACCTACTGCGGTGGTAGACGTCTCTTAGACGTTCAGTCCTAGACGCCTGACGATGTCGGTGGTCAGGCTTGCCTGGTTGAGCGTGTAGAAGTGCAGGCCGGGGGCGCCGCCCTTGATCAGCCGCTCGCACAGCTCGGTGACGACATCCAGGCCGTAGGCGCGGATCGAGGCGGCATCGTCGCCGTAGCCCTCGAACTGCTTGCGCATCCAGCGCGGGATTTCGGCGCCGCAGTTGTCGGCGAAGCGCGAGAGCTTGCTGAAGCTGGCGATGGGCATGATGCCGGGAATGATCGGGATGCTGACGCCGGCCTTGCGCGCATTGGCGACGAAGTGCTCGTAGGCGTCGGCGTTGTAGAAGAACTGGGTGATCGCCGCGTCGGCGCCGGCGTCGGCCTTGCGCTTGAAGTTGGCAAGGTCCTCGCCGGGATTGCGCGCCTGCGGGTGGTACTCGGGGTAGGCGGCGATCTCGATGCGGAACCAGTCGCCCGTCTCCTTGCGGATGAACTCGACCAGTTCGTTGGCGTGGCGCAGTTCGCCCGGCTCGGCCATGCCGGAGGGCAGGTCACCGCGCAAGGCGACGATGCGGCGAATGCCAGCGTCCCGATAGCGCTGCAGGATTTCCCGGATGCGCTCCCGCGTCGAGCCGATGCAGGACAGGTGCGGCGCGGCGGGCAGGCCAGCGGCGCGGATCTCGGCGACCGTGTCAAAGGTTCGGTCCTGCGTCGAGCCGCCGGCGCCGAAGGTGACGGAAAAGAAGGCCGGCTTCAGCGCCGCCAACTTCGTCCAGGTGGCGCGCAGCTTTTCCGCGCCTTCAGGGGTTTGCGGCGGGAAGAACTCGACCGACAGTTCAATGTTGTCCATGTTTGATCCAGATGAAGAATTCACGATTGCCGTCCGTGCCGACAATCGGACTATCGAAGTAGTCGATGACGCGCAATCCGGCTCCTTGGGCAGCCTGGCGCAGCTTGGCCTCGACCATCGGATACAGCGAGGCGTCGCGCACGATGCCGCCCTTGCCGACATTGGCCGGGCCGACCTCGAACTGCGGCTTGACCAGCAGCAGCATGTCGCCGTTGTCCGTGAGCAGTTCCGGCAGTTGCGGCAGCACCAGCGTCAGCGAGATGAAGGAAAGGTCGCCGACGATGAGGTCGTATCGGCGTGCCGCCACGGCTGACTTTGCCAGTTCGCGGGCATTGATGCCTTCCACGCAGGTGACGCGCGGATCGACGCGCAGCTTTGGGCTGAGCTGGTCGTGGCCGACATCGACGCCGACGACGCTGGCGGCGCCCGCTTGCAGCAGGCAGTCGGTGAAGCCGCCGGTGCTCTGGCCGACGTCCAGGCAGATCCTGCCGCGCACGTCCAGCTTGGTGTGCTCCAGCGCGCCGGCCAGTTTGATGCCGCCGCGCGAAACGTAACGGTCGAGGTCGTCGTCGAGCACCGCGAGTTCGGCCGATACCGGCAGGATCGCCGACGCTTTGTTGATCAGCCCTTCCGACCAGGAAACGCGTCCCGCTTCGATCAGCCGTTGCGCGACGGTTCGCGACGGCGCTAGGCCGCGCTCGACCAGCAGTTGGTCGGCACGCAGGCCGTCGTGGTGATGAATAGGCGCGGTCACCGGGACGGGTTTGGGGGCCGGTCGGGCAGCGCGGCGGTGGAAGGATTTCATTCCTTCGGCTTCAACAGCGCACTGAGCACCCAGGAGATCACGCTATACAGCATTGCGCCCAGCACGCCAGACCAGAAGCCGCCGACCGAGAAGCCGTCGAGGAAGCTCCCGACGGCCCAGAACAGCAGACCGTTGATGATCAACAGAAAGAGGCCGAGCGTCAGCAGCGTCACCGGCAGTGTCAGGATGACGAGGATCGGCCGTACCAGCGTGTTGACCAGGCCCAGCACCAGCGCGGCGACCAGGGCCGAGCCGAACGAGGCCACCTGTATGGACGGCATCAGGTAGGCCACGGCCAGCAGGGCCAGGGCGTTGAGCAGCCAGCCGATCAGCAGGCGGACCACGGTACGCTTCTAGTAGCGGTAGTGCTCGGCCTTGTAGGGGCCATGCACCGGTACGCCGATGTAGGCGGCCTGCTGCGCGGTGAGTGTGGTCAGCTGCGCGTTGAGCTTCTTCAGCTGCAGGCGCGCCACCTTCTCGTCGAGGTGCTTCGGCAGGGTGTAGACGCCCACCGGGTAATCCTGGTTGCGCGTGAACAGCTCGATCTGCGCGATGGTCTGGTTGGCGAACGACGAACTCATCACGTAGCTCGGGTGGCCGGTCGCGCAGCCGAGGTTTACCAGCCGGCCCTTGGCCAGCAGGATGATGCGCTTGCCATCCGGGAAGATCACGTGGTCGACCTGCGGCTTGATCTCTTCCCACTGGTACTTCTCGATCGAGGCGACGTCGATCTCGTTGTCGAAGTGGCCGATGTTGCAGACGATGGCCTGGTCCTTCATGGCGGCCATGTGGTCGTGGGTGATGACGTGGAAGTTGCCGGTGGTGGTGACGAAGATGTCGGCCTTGTCGGCGGCGTATTCCAT
>CAYXZX010000120.1:0-8733 GCA_964469455.1 uncultured Rhodocyclaceae bacterium
GTTCAGGAACTCCCTCGCACCCCCACCGGCAAGGTGCAGAAATTCAAACTGCGCGGCTTGCTGGAGACCGTCGCCGCCTGAATCCTGCTCGCCTCAGGGAGCGAGGAGCGCATAACCGATGGCATCGATCACGAGGCAGGTGAGCACGCCGCTACCATAGGCGCCCGTATCGATCCCGATCCGGTTGTGCCGAAACTGCGGCTGCGCATCGATGCTATGGCCATGCACGACCACGGCGCCAAAGTCCTCGTTGCTGGCGAGAAAGGCTTGCCTTGCCCAGAGTTGATCATGCCGGCTTTGCCGCGCAAGGGGTACCCCGGGTGCAACCCCGGCGTGGACAAAGCGATAGCCTCCCTCGACATGCTTGATTGCCAGGCCGGCGAGGAACTCCCTGTGCGCATCGGGAAGCGCATCCCGAAAATCCCGCCGCAACGAAGCCACGGACTCGTCACTGCCGTTGAATCGATCCGCGACATCGACCCCGTAGCTGGCCAGCGTTGCCAGCCCGCCACCACGCTCGAACCAATCGCGACCCCCTGGGAGGTCGCCATCGATGAATCGCAGCGCCAAGTCTTCGTGATTGCCGCGCAGTGTTCTGATTTCAAGTCCCGCGGGCCGCCACTGCCGCAAGTTTTCGATGACGTCGAAGGAATCCGGACCCCGGCTGAGATAGTCACCGAGGAACACCACAACCTTTCGTTCCCGGGCTCGATGTGCCGCATCCGCAGCGATGGCTTCCTGTAAGGCGATCAGCAGATCATGCCGCCCATGAACGTCGCCGATCGCGTACACCCGCGTGTCCGGCGGCAGAAGCGCCGCGGGCGCGGGGGTGGCGCCGCAGACGGCAAGAGCCAGGTACCTGAGCCCCAAGCCGGTCTAGTTCGTGTCGTCGCGACGCACGAAGAAGCGCTTGGCTTTCATTTCGAACCTCGGCAGGGCATTGCGAGCCACCAAATGTACTCTCGGCCGGAAAGCCAGCATGGTATCGAGCTTGTCGGCGATCGCGTGCACGACGTCGGGATGTGCGCCTTCGCAAAGCTCGATCTCGACATCCATCTCGTCCATCTGCCGTTCCTTGTGAACCGTCACGCGGAATTCGTCGACTTCGGTGAACTTGCGCAGGATGTTTTCCACACCGGCCGGGAAGACATTGACGCCGCGCACCGTGACCATGTCATCGGCACGCCCGAGAATGCCGCCGTCGAAACGCAGGAAGGATCGGCCACACTCGCACGGACGCATGTCAAGCCTGACCACATCGCCAGTCTTGTAGCGAATCACCGGGAAACCCCAGCGCCCAAGGTTGGTGATCACCATCTCGCCGCGCTCGCCTGCCAGCACGGGCTGGCCGGTCTCGGGATCGAGCACCTCGACGATGTACTCCGACTCGATCAAGTGCGTACCGCCGGGATTCTCCGCGCATTCGAAGGAATGCGCACCCACTTCGGAGGCGCCAGCGTGGTCGAAACACTTGGCCGCCCAAGACTCCTCGATGCGCCGCTTGGTCGCGGGAACATTGGCACCCGGCTCGCCGGCGTGGATGGTGGCACGCATCGGAATCTTGCCCATGTCGAACCCGATCTCGCGCCCGACCTCGGCCAGACGCAGTGCATACGTCGGCGTGCAGCAGAGCGTCGTGGCGCCGGCTTCCTTCATGAGTTCCAGACGCTGCTGCGAATCACGACCGCCGCCGGGAATCATCACGGCGCCTATCTTGCGCGCCCCCTCGACCGCCGCCCAGAAGCCGATGAACGGGCCGAAGGCGAATGCCATGAACAAGCGGTCCGACGCCGTCACGCCAGCCCCGGCCAATACGTGCCCCCAGCAACGGCCCCACCAGTCCCAGGACTGATCGGTGTCCATCACCTTGAGCGGCACGCCGGTCGTTCCTGACGTCTGGTGCATCCGCACATAGGCCTCGAGCGGATAGGTGAGGTTGGTGCCGAACGGCCCCTCGGCAGCCTGGTCGTCCATCAATTCGCTTTTCCTGGTCAGCGGCAAGCGCGCGAGATCCGCCAGGGTCTTGATATCACCTGGCTCGACACCGGCGGACTTCCACTTGCGGGTATAGAAGCGGTTGCGTCCCCAGAGTTCCTGGGTCATCGCGCGCAATTTGCCAAGCTGAAGCTCGGCAAGCTTGTCACGCGGCATCGTTTCGGTGGCCTGATCGAAGAATGGCATGATCGTTCTGCTCTCGTCTTCCGTGAATGGAGGCCTGGTCAGGCAACCAAGCCGCGCATTTCCGCGTACACCGCCTGCTCCATGCGCAGCATCGCCTCGCGCTGCTGGGCCGGCCACTCATACATCAGCACCGTTGTCTTGACACCCCGCCAACTCTGGTCGCGCGCACCCATCACCTCCATCTCCCAAAGCATGATCACGTTCGGTGCGGCTGCTTCGATACGGGGCTTGACCTGGCGCGCCTTGCCCTTGATCAGGAAGCTGATGTCATCAGGCCCGATCACCTGCAGCGACACCAGGCCGGTACGCTGGGCATTGGCCATCGCCGAGCCGCCATCGTCGACGCCAAAGCGCAATCGCTTGTCGTCAAGGGCCACCACCCAGGTATAGGCCGAGGTCGCGTAGCCATCGGCGCCGGCCGTGAGAAGCAGGGCCGGCGCGCCTGGGCGCAGGTAGCCGAGCAGGTTGGCCGGAAGATTGGGAGTCACGCTGCCTATCATGTCCATGGTCCTTTATGTAAGAAGAGATTCAATGCCACGCTGCGGTGACATCGTTTATCACAGAGAAAAACCAGCGACTCATTGCGTCGCCGGTGGTCGGCGGACGCTGGCTTGGCAGGCCGCCCGGCGGAAACAGCGCCACTTCAAGCGCGTCGTCGCCGGCGCGCGGCTCGCCGCCGAGGGAATGCGCGCCGTAGGCCACGATGATCACGTTGACGTCCGCGCTCGAATAGACACCGAGCACGCGATCCACCGCGACCGCCAATCCGCATTCCTCGCCGACTTCGCGCGACACGGCGTCCGGAAGCGACTCGCCACATTCGACATATCCGCCTGGAGGTGCCCAGTATCCCGAGAGGGGATCTACCCGCCGGCGAACCATGAGCAGTCGGTTTCGATGCTCGACGACGGCGAGGCAGACCGGCGCCGGATTCCGGTAGGCAATTGCGCCGCAGCACGAACAGCATTCGCGCCTGCGTCCATCGACGTCCGCCCATTCGAGCCGGGACCCGCACATCTGGCAGTAGGCTGCCATTGTTCGCTCACTCCACGGCCAAAGTCAGCCGCAGCGCATCGCCGTCGCGCACGGCAAGAAGGCCACGCACGGAGACCGCAGCCAGCAACTCGAGCTTGTCGGCGGGATAGCCGTCGACCTCGGGAATAACTGCCGTCGCCGGCAAGCCGCCCGGCAACTCGACGGCAAAGCACTTGGCCCGGCAGAAACCGGCCGGCGGCTCGATGCCGATGCCGCTGGCCCGCTCCATGCGGCTGCGCGCCACCCGCCACTCCGTCCCGTGCATGCGCAGGTTGAACGTGCCGGGAAACGGCACGTAGCCGAGTTTGGCCACCACTTGCTCAACGACCCAGGGCAAGGAAGTGAAACCCGCGCCCTCGCCGAGGCCGGAGGCAACCACGCCCTGCGCGCATACGGTACCAGGCGTCGTCATGCCTGTCCGTTTCCCGCGCCACCAGCACGCTCGCGCTCCTCGTTGCCTGTCCAGCGCTTGAACAGGTCGAGATCCAGATCGAACTGGTCGAGCGCCTTGTTCACCGACTGGATGATCACGTCTTCCAGGGTTTGTGGGCGATGATAGAAGGCCGGCAACGGTGGCACGAGCACGGCGCCGATCTCGGTCACCTGGGTCATGAGCCGGAGATGGCCGAGATGCAGCGGCGTTTCCCGCACCATCAGGACCAGCTTGCGCCGTTCCTTCAGCGTCACATCAGCGGCGCGAATCAGCAGGTTGGTATTGAAGGAATTGGCCAGCGCCGATAGCGTCTTGATCGAACACGGGGCGATCACCATGCCATGGTGCTTGAAGGAACCCGAGGAAATGCAGGCGCCGACGTCGTTGATGCTATGCACATGAGTGGCCAGATCCTTGACTTCCTCGATGCTGTAGTCGGTTTCGTAGGCGATGGTCCGCTTCCCGGAATCCGACATCACCAGATGCGTCTCGACCCCCGCCTGACGCAAGACCTGGAGAATGCGCACGCCATAGATGGCGCCGCTCGCGCCGGAAATCCCAACCACCAGTTTCATGCCTGCTTCCCCTGATAAGACAAATCCGCCGCGACCCGCCGCGCCATGCCCACGGCATCCGACGGCATCGCGATCTTCTCGAACTCCGGCCCCGCCCCGCGTGTCGCATCGAAGCCGATCTTGGAGCCGTTGCCCCCCGCCGATGACGGATCGATGACATAGCCCTCCATGCCATCAAGGACGATCAAGTCGTTTGATGCCTGGAAACGGGTGGCGAGTGCCCATGCCACCTGGCGCGGATCGCGGATATCGACATCGTCATCGACCACGGTGACGCTCTTCAGGCGCTTGTCGAGAACCAGCGCCAGATGGATGATCCGCCGGACCTCGTGCCTGGGGCAGTCCCTGACCGCCACGACACCGGCAAAACTGCTGGTGCCCGGCACGAGTTCAAAGTCCACGACACCGCGCGTCAGGCTCTTCAGTTGGCCAAGCAACTCGGCGCCCCCCGCCAGCGATAACAGCGTATCCACGTCGGCCGTCCAGGGTACCAGTGCCGGAAAGATGAAGTCCGGGCGATGGCAGACGGCGCTCAGTTCGACCACGGGGCTGGTATTGGAAAAGTAGCAGCCCGTATTCTCGCCAAACGGTCCCTCGGGTTCACGTACCCCGGGAAGCACGCGGCCTTCCAGTACGACTTCGGCACGCGCCGGGACGTCCAGGTCTACCGTCAGGCCCCGGACCAGTTCGACCGGCGCGCCGCGGAGGCTGCCGGCGATCTCCATCTTGTCGGGTCCGAGCGGGCCGGTCTTTACGACTGCGGCGATCAACATGGCCGGATCGACGCCAAGCGCCACGGCGACTTCCAGGGGCCTGCCGGAGGCTTCGGCGTTGGCGAGGAACTGCGACAGCGGCGGATTGGCGAGCAGGATGCCGAAGCGATTGCCGCCCTTGTACATCATCCGGTGGATGCCCATGCCACGCTGGCCGGTCACCGGATCGCGTGCCAAAACGATGCCGCAAGTGAGGAATGGCGCCGCATCCCTTTCGTAATGGGTCAGCAGCGGCAGCAATGCGCCAACGTCGGCGGGCTGCCGGTGCACCACCTCGTGCACCGGTGCGCTTTTTGCAGGCACAGGCGGCACGCGCCGGGCACTACGCTCGACATATGTGTCGATGAGCCTACCCTCGGTCGTGCCGAGCGCGCGCGCGGCGAGACGGCGGCTGGCGAGCACGTTTCCGGCGATGCGCCTCCCTGGATAGCCGCCGATGTTCTCGCACATCACCGCGCGCCCGCTCGCCTGTACTTCGGCGAGCAACGCGGCCACCTCGAACCTGGGGCTCAACGGCGCCGCGACGCGGATCAGGTCAGCGCCGAGGTCGTCGAGAAAGCCGCGCAGGTCGGGATAGGTCATGTCGTGTTACAAGTACTTGGACGGCATGCGCTGAACTTCGTCCAATACCTTGATGGAAAAGCGGCTGGTGCTCAATTGGCCCCGACCGAGGCGCACTTGAAGCTGATCGGCATGTTTCTTCAGATCGGCAGAAACGTTGCACCGCACCCGTTTGTAGGTGAACTTGTGAATGCCGGGATTGAGCGTGCGGATGGTCAATTCGAGCTCGGTATCCTCGACCAGATCCTTCACGTCGTTCACGAAAACTTCCCACTGATTCATTGTCGGTTCTCCTTACTTGACGGGAGGATAGCCATAGGCCGTCCAGTTGGCGAGCACCTTGTCCTGGATCTCTTTCGGATACACGTTCTTGAACGACACCAAGGTAGGAACGTCGTTGATCGGATCCCAGTCGACCGGCCAGAGACAGTCAAACAGGACCTTGGAGCCGATCGAATACTTGCGTTCATGCGGCGTGGCAAATGGATAGAGCGGCGTACCCGTGGTGTTCTTGTAGATGTGAATGCCGTTGGCGGGATGGCAGCGCGTGCAAAAGGCGTGATAGACCTCGTCCCAGTTGTAGATATCGGTCTTGTCGTCGACCACCATCACCATGTGGAACCACGGGCCAAGCTTGGAACCAAATGCGAGTTGGGCGATCTGCTGCGCGATCCCCGAATACGTTGGCTTGACGCCGACAATCATCATGTGGTGCGTCGAGCGCGGGTGCATGTACACGCCGGTGACGGGGATGCCCTGGCTCTTCAAGAGCTTCTCCAGTTCCAGGCCGAGCGAAAACGAGCGCAGCAGCTGACCTTCATCCTGCGGCACGCCCATGTTGGAGATGGTCATGGTCGCATTGTTGCGGAACGTAATGCAGTTCACGCGGAACGTGACGCGGAAATCGCGCGGGCTGGTGCGATAGCCGGTGTACTCGCCGAAAGGGCCTTCTTCGACCTTGTGGTCTGGAAATATCTCGCCCTCGAGGATGATCTCGGCGTCTGCCGGCACCTCCAGGTCGTTGGTCTCGCACTTGACCAGCTTGACCGGTTCGCCGGCCAGCATACCCGTCAGCTCCGGCTCGGGAATCGGCGAAGGTGCGCAGGCGGCCATCGCGGCCAGTGGTGAAAGGCCAATCGCCGTCGCGAACGGGCAGGTCTCGCCCCTCGGCAGGTAGTACTCGCTGAGCGCCTTGCCCAGGTCGGAGAATGGAAACACGGCGCCGCACATGGTGCGTGAATCGAACATCATCTGTCGGTACATGCCCCAGTTCACGTCGCCGCGCACCGGGTGCTTCGTCACCACCGCATGCCACGTGCCGACATACCGCCCACCATCACCCTCATGCACCAGAGGCACCGGCAGCTTGCACAGATCGACATCCGCTCCCTTGAGAATATTTTCCTTGCAAGGCGCATCCTTCGGGTCGATCAGCACCGGCGGGACGGGCTCGCTGTTGGTGCGTTTCAGGTACTCCCGACCAATTTCCGGCAGGCTGGAGTTCGGGTCCATGCCAAGCGAGATGGCCATGCGTCGGTAGGTCGACAGCGGCGCACCGAAATAGGAGAAGCCGGGGTAACCCTTGATTTTCTCCATGAAGGGTGCCGGCGCCGCCAGTTCGCAGGCGCGGCGCACGATGGCACCAGCCTCGTTTTCCCAATCGACTTCCTGCTGGATACGCACTGCGTCGCCGCTCTTGACGCAGGCATCGATGAATTCACGGTTGCTTCGGGGTGCCGCCACGTGTGGTTCTCCTTGAAAAATCAAATCTTGGACAGAATCTTGTCCCACTTGCCCTGAGTCTTGAGGATCAACTCGGCCACCTCGCGGACCGCACCATGGCCGCCGCGGGCCTGCGTGACGTACTCGGCGGCATCCTTGACCTCCTGCACCGCATCTGCCACCGCCACGGGCAGACCGACCCGCTTCATCATCGAGAGATCGACCAGATCATCACCGACGTAGGCCACCTGGGCATCGGTGATGTTCATCGCCTTCAGCATCTCCTCATAGGGCTCGGTCTTCTTCTTGATACCCTCGTGGAAATGCTTGATCTTCAATTCCTCGGCGCGGTGGCGCACCGCGCCCGACTTCTTCGAAGTGATGATGGCCACATCGATGCCCGTCATCTGCAGTGCCACCACGCCGAAGCCGTCCTTGATGTCGAAGTTGCGCTGTTCGAGCCCGTTGTCGTCGATAACGATGCGGCCGTCGGTCATGACGCCATCAACGTCGAGGATGACCAGCTTGATGTCTTTCGCCTTTTCCATGTCGCTTCCTCAGTCGATTCCGTACTCGGCCCAACGACCCTTGATCTTCGTCAGCATGTCTTCGTCCATGCGCGCCTCGACCGGCTTCTGCTTCCACTCGTAGGGAATGCAGGCATCCATCAGGATGCGCGAGGTGGTGAGCTTGTCTGAGTTTGGATCAAGCGCCGGGTCGAGCGGCGTCGAGCGACCACGCTTGATGAGTTCCGTGCCCCGCATGGGGTCGTAACGGCAGGACAGCGCCCAGAACACGCGCTGGATGTCGTCGGCCATGATGTCCTCGTCGACCGTGATGACCCCCTTGATGCCGTAGGAGCCCGTGTTGCTGCCGATCACGGCGTCGGCCACCTGCCGCGAGTGACCGGGGTAGGACTGCTTGATCGAAACCACGGCCCAGAAGCGGCCGGCCGACTCAGGCAGCACGCAGACCGACTGCACGCCGGGGATCTTCATCTTTTCCAGTTCGGTCCACAGTGTCGCCGTGCGCGTGAAGGCCAGGAGCATGTGCACGTCGGTGACCGGGCGGCCCTGGCCGGTGGCCCAGAGTATCGGATTGTTGCGATGGAGGATCTGCTTCACCTCGAGCGCCGGCTTGACGATGGGTTTGTGCAGTTCGTCGGTGTAGTAGCCGGTGTACTCGGCGAAGGGACCTTCCTGCCGGAAGTTGCCCGGGTCGATCTCGCCTTCCAGCACGATCTCGGCGCCAGCCGGCACCGGCAGGCCGGTGAGCGGTGCCATGAGGAACTCGGCCGGCTGGCCGCGCACCGTGCCGGTGATGTCGAAGTCGTTGGCGCCCTTGTGCATCAGCGTGCCGGCCATGAAGATCAGCGGGTCGCAGCCGATCACGGCGGCGGCCGGCATCTTCTTGCCCATCTTGGCGTACTTCTTCATGATGCGCTCGCCGCGCT
>CAYXZX010000121.1:0-8514 GCA_964469455.1 uncultured Rhodocyclaceae bacterium
GCGACAACATGACCGTGCGCTTTGTCGTCACCGATACCGCCAAGGACATCCCGGTCGCCTACACCGGCATCCTTCCCGACCTGTTCAAGGAAGGCAAGGGCGCCGTGGTTCAGGGCCGGCTCGGCCCCGACGGCAAGTTCGCCGCCACCGAGGTGCTTGCCAAGCACGACGAGAACTACATGCCACCCGAGGCGCAGCACGCCGTCGACCAGGCGCAGAAGGCGCAGAAGACACTCAAGCCATGATCCCCGAACTTGGTCATTTCGCCCTCATCGTTTCGCTGCTGGTGGCCTTCGTGCTCGGGGTGCTGCCGCTTGCCGGAACGCTCACCGGCCGTGCCAGCTGGGTCGCCCTGGCCCGACCGGCCGCGCAAGCGCAATTCCTGCTCGTCGCATTCGCTTTCGGATGCCTGGCCTGGGGCTTCTACGTCAACGACTTCTCGGTCGCCTACGTCGCGCAGAATTCCAACTCGCTGCTGCCAACGGTATATCGGCTCGCCGCCGTGTGGGGCGGTCACGAAGGTTCGTTGCTGCTCTGGGTGCTGATGCTTGGCGGCTGGACGCTGGCCGTCGCGGTGTTCTCGCGCCAGCTGCCGGAGGCCATGGTGGCGCGCGTGCTCGGCGTGCTCGGGCTGGTCAGCTTCGGCCTGCTCGCCTTCATCCTGCTGACGTCCAACCCCTTCGAGCGCATGCTGCCGGCAGCGCAGGACGGTCGCGACCTCAATCCGCTGCTGCAGGACCCTGGGCTTGTCTTCCATCCGCCCATGCTCTACATGGGCTACGTCGGTTTCTCGGTCGCTTTTGCCTTCGCCATCGCCGCGCTGCTGGCCGGCCAGCTGGACGCCGCCTGGGCGCGCTGGTCCCGCCCCTGGACCATCGCGGCCTGGATCTTCCTGACGCTCGGCATCGCGCTCGGCTCCTGGTGGGCGTACTACGAGCTGGGCTGGGGCGGCTGGTGGTTCTGGGACCCGGTCGAGAATGCCTCCTTCATGCCCTGGCTGGTCGGCACGGCACTGATCCATTCACTGGCCGTGACCGAGAAGCGCGGCAGCTTCAAGAACTGGACGGTGCTGCTCGCCATCGGCGCTTTCTCGCTCTCGCTGCTCGGCACTTTCCTGGTCCGCTCCGGCGTGCTCACTTCCGTACATGCCTTTGCCAGCGACCCGCGCCGCGGCATCTTCATCCTGATCTTGCTTTCCGTCGTCGTCGGTACATCGCTGATGCTGTTCGCCTGGCGCGCGCCCAAGGTCAGCCTCGGCGGCGCCTTCGCGCTCGTCTCGCGCGAGACGCTGCTGCTCATCAACAACGTGTTGCTGGTCGTGGCCTGTGGCTCGGTGCTGCTCGGCACGCTCTATCCGCTGATCATCGACGCGCTGAATCTCGGCAAGCTCTCGGTCGGCCCGCCCTACTTCAACGCGGTGTTCGTGCCGATCATGGTGCCGCTGCTGTTCCTGATCGCCGCCGGCCCCATCGCCCGCTGGAAACACGCCGACCTGAAGGACATGGGCCGGCGCCTGACGATTGCCGCCGTGATCGCCATCGCCGCCGGCATCGGCCTGCCGTTCCTGGCCGGTCATTGGACGCCGCTGGTGGCGCTCGGCCTGCTCGCGGCAGTATGGATCGCCGCCGCCACCATCCTGCAGGTCGCCGACCGATTGAAAGTCAGCCGTGGCGCACCGCCGAGCTTCTGGGGCATGCATATCGCCCACCTCGGGGTCGCGGTCTTTGTCGTCGGCGTCACCATGGTCGGCGGCTACCAGGAGGAGCGCGACGTGCGCATGGGGCCGGGCGACACCGTGAACGTCGGCGGCTACACCTTCACCTTCCTCGGCGTGCGCGAGGCCGAAGGGCCCAACTACATGGCCTTCGTCGGCGACGTCGACCTCAGCAAGGACGGCAAGATGATCCGCCGCCTGAACCCCGAGAAGCGCAACTACGTCGCATCAAGAATGCCGATGACCGAGGCCGCCATTGATTCCGGACTCACGCGGGACGTCTATGTCTCGCTCGGCGAGCCGCTCGAGGGCAAGGAATGGGCGGTACGCGTCTATTACAAGCCGTATGTCGACTGGATCTGGTTCGGCTGCCTGTTCATGGCGCTGGGCGGGCTGATCGCCGCCGCCGACCGCCGCTATCGCCTCAAGGTCCGTTCGGCCACCGGACGCACTGCGCTGGAGGGCGCCGCATCATGAACCGCTTTCTGCTGCCACTGGGCCTGTTCATCGTCCTGCTCGGCTTCCTCGCCGTCGGCCTCAACCGCGACCCGCGCGAGGTTCCATCGCCGCTGATCGGCAAGGCGGCGCCGGCATTCGAGGTGCCGCAACTTCACCAGCCCGACAAGACCTTCGCTCCGCAACACATGCAGGGCAGGGTATGGCTTTTCAATGTCTGGGCATCGTGGTGCGTCTCCTGCCGCCAGGAACATCCGGTTCTGGTCGAGTATTCGAAAAAGGGTGTCCCCATCGTCGGCCTCGACTACAAGGACCAGCGCGAAGACGGGCTGCGTTGGCTCAGACAGTTCGGCGATCCGTACCTGCTCTCCGCCTACGATGGCGACGGCCGTGTCGGCATCAATTACGGCGTCTATGGCGTGCCCGAAACCTACCTGATCGACAAGGCGGGCACGATTCGCTACAAGCACATCGGACCGATCACGCCCGAGGCGATGGAGCAGAAGATCCTGCCGATGATGAAGGAACTGGACAAGTGAAGGCACTGATCGCACTGCTAACCGTTCTCTTCCTCGCCACCGGCGCGATCGGCAAGGAGGCCGCGCCTCTCGCCGACGACGAGGCCGTCGAGAAACGCCTCGTCAACATCGCCGAGGATCTGCGCTGCCTGGTCTGCCAGAACGAATCGCTGGCAGGCTCGCGCGCTGACCTGGCCGAGGACTTGCGGCGCGAAGTACGCGGGCTCATCAGGCAGGGCAAGACCGATCAGGAAGTGAAGGACTTCCTGGTCAGCCGCTACGGCGACTTCGTGCTCTACCAGCCCCCGGTCAAGCCGACCACATGGCTGCTCTGGGGCGGGCCGTTCGTGCTGCTGGTCGTCGGCGTCGCGATCCTGCTCTCCTACCTGCGCCGCCGCGGCAGCCAGGTGGGCAAGGCCGAACTGACCGAAGACGAGAAGAAGCGTGCCGAAGCGCTGCTGAAAGACCGTTCATGACGACATTCCTGATCGCCGCGGCGCTGGTCCTCGCCGCAAGCCTGGTGCTGCTTTCGCGTCCGTGGTGGCGCAAGCAGCGCACCGGCACCGGAACCCGGCGCGCCTTGAACGCCGCCATCTATCGCGATCAACTGGCCGAGATCGAAAAAGACCGCGCCAGTGGCGAGTTGAATGAGCTCGACTACCAGGAGGCAGGCGCGGAACTGCAGCGTCGCCTCCTCGACGACGCTGAGGAAGCGGATGTTACGCTGGCGACGTCAGCCCACCCGAAGCGTACCCTGCTCGCCTTGATCGTCGTGCTGCCTCTGGCCGCCGCAAGCCTCTACTGGTGGCTGGGCAATCCGGCGGGGATGGATCCGATGGCACGCCGCGACTTTACCCAGTCGGACATCGAGGACATGGTGGCCGGTCTTGCCGCCAAGCTGGAGAAGGAGCCCGGCAACCACCAGGGCTGGGTGATGCTGGCGCGCTCGTACAAGGCCATGGGCCGCTACGACGAGGCCGAGCGAGCATTCGAGAAGGCGATGCCGCTAGTCGAGAAGCACCCGCAGCTGCTCGGCGCCTACGCCGACTTGCTGGCGAGCAAGGCAGGCGGCAACCTCGAAGGAAAACCGGAGCAGTTGATTGCCCAGGCCCTGCGGCTCGACCCGGACGACTTGCAAAGCATCTGGCTCGCCGGCACCGCGGCGTTCAACCGCCGGGATTTCGCAACGGCCATCCGGCATTGGGAGCATGGCCTCAAGCAGCTGCCTCCCGACTCCGAGGACGCCCAGATGCTGAACAACATCATCGCCGAGGCCAGACAGAAGATGGGTGCCGGCAAGGTTGCGTCAACGACGGCCATCGGCGGCCAAGTCGCACTGGCGCCGGCGTTGTTGGGCAAGGCGGCGGCGAACGACACGGTATTCATCCTGGCGCGCGGGACCGAATCGCCGATGCCGCTCGCCGTGAAGCGCGCGCGTGCCGCCGACCTGCCGATGAATTTCACTCTCGACGATGGCGACGCCATCCCGGGCGGGCCGACGCTCTCGTCCGCCCAGTCCGTCATGGTGGAGGCGCGCGTCTCGAAATCGGGCGACGCCAAGCAGAAACCGGGCGACCTCGCCGGTGCCATCGCGCAAGTCAAACCCGGGACAAAGGGACTGCGGATCACCATCGATCGCGTGATCGAATAGCGAGCAGGCAAAGAAAACCCCCGACCGCGTCATGGCGCGATCAGGGGCGGGGACAGAACCGAGGATCGCCGAGAGTCAGCCGTGGCGGCACGCCGCGGCCGAAACCCTTCTACCGTTTCTACTGCTTCGTGTAGCCGATGAACTTGTTGTCGACCAAGGGCGGCGCATCGACTTGCGGCACATGACACTGGACGCAGTTGTGCCGCGCCATGGATATTTTCGTCTGCACCTGGCCCGTCGCCGGATTGAGGAAATGGCTGTCGCCGACGACCGGAGCATTCTTCTCCTTGGATTTCTCGCGACTGTGGCAGCTCATGCACTGGTTCTCTTCGAGCGTGATCTCGTCGAAGTTGGTGACGGCGTGGGGAATCAGCGGCGGCTGGCCATCGAAGGTACGGGCGATCTTCTGCTGCAGCCCCGGTTTGGCGCCCTGATAATCCCTCACCGGCGCGGCGTGGTCGGCCGCGGCAACGTCATCGCCGCGCATCGACTTGATGCCGGCGAACTGCTGGGCACACCCGAGCAACAAAGCGGCGGTCAGTGCCGCAGCCATCGTGACGGAACGTTTCATGATCGTCTCCCTTCCCATGAGAAATTGACAGCAGAAGAACCTAATTGGCCTGATCGCCCCCCGGCAAGGCAGTTTCGGATCTGCCAAAACGGGTACCAAAGGAAAAAACGTCTTTCGAGCAAACATCGATACAGCGACCGCAGTTGGTGCAGTTCGCTTCCAGGATCAGTGGTGGCGCACCGCCGATGGCCTTCAATGCGGGCCGGATGACCTGCTGCTCGGGGCAGACGGCGAAGCAGTCCATACAGTCGTTGCAGGCGGCACGGGCCGGCAGCTTGACTCGCAACAGCGAGAACTTGCCGATCAGGCTGTAGAAGGCGCCGACCGGGCACAGACGGCCGCACCAGCCATGGCGCATGACAAACAGGTCGAGCAGGAACACGGCCAGCAGCACAGCCCAGGCGAGGCCGATGCCGAAGATCATGCCGCGATGCATCATCGTTACCGGATTGACCATCTCCCAGGCAATGGTGCCGGACACGGCGGCCGCGACGAGGGTCATGACGAGAATCCAGTAACGGGCCTGGCGCGACACATGGGCACCACCCTTGAGCCCGAGCCTGGCCCGCAGCCAGTTGGCCAGGTCCGTGACAAGGTTGACCGGACAAACCCAGGAACAGTAGGTCCGTCCGCCGACCAGCAGATAAAACGACACGACGATCGCCACGCCGATCAGCGCGAGCTTCTCGGGCACGTGGCGGGTGACTAGCGATTGCAACAATACATACGGGTCGGCGAGCGGCAGGATATTCAGCGTGTAGCTGAAACTGAGGTTGCCCTTGACGATCCACAGGCCGTACCAAGGACCAGCCAGGAACAGCAGCAGGATGCCGATCTGGCTGAAGCGGCGCAGCAGCAGCCATTTGTGCGCCGCGAACCAGCCCTTTTCGGCAATCGCTTCGGCGCCTGGACGAACCGGAGCGGCACTCACAGCTTGCCCCCTTGGAAAGCCTTGGGCAGACCGCGAGAGGCGCCCGGTACCGGCGGCGCGGCGTCGGTTGGTGGCTGCCTGGACAAGCCCTTGCCGACTTCATACTTCATGCCCTCGGGCAGGTTGTACTGATGCTCGACATCCGGAGCCACGAGGCTGCCGCCGGCCTGCTCCTTCTCGACCCAGCCGAGCCGGTAATGCCCGGACAACTGCCCCTTGGCCATATAGGTCGGAAAGACCTTGATGGCGGCGATCTGGGTCGGGCAAGCCTTCTCGCACTTGCCGCATCCCGTGCAATGCTCGGAATGCACTACCGGAATGAACAGCGTATGCCTGCCCGTGCGGGCGTTGGTCTGGGTATCGATGGTGATTGCCTTGTCGATCACCGGACAGACCCGATAACAGATCTCGCAGCGCAGCCCGAGGTAGCTGAGGCAGGTTTCGTGGTCGACCAGCACGGCCACGCCCATCTTGGCCTTGTTGATGTCGGTCAGCTTGTGGTCGAGCGCACCGGTCGGACAGGCCTTCACGCATGGGATGTCCTCGCACATCTCGCAGGGTGCCTGACGCGCCACGAAATACGGTGTGCCGGTCGACATGGGCTCTTCCGGCTTGGCGAGGTGCAGGATGTTGTAGGGACAGTCACGCACGCACATGCCGCAGCGGATGCAGGCGCCGGAAAACTCCGTCTCGGGCAATGCGCCTGGCGGGCGGATGGCGGCCGGCGGCAATGCAGTGGCATGGCGCGAGTACAACCCGACCCCAAGGCCCAAGAGCCCAACTCCACACGCGAGGCGCGCGGTATCGGCAAGGAACTGTCGCCGGGCTGCATTCGAACCCTTCGTTCTCGACTTCGCTTGAGTGTCCATGATCACGGGACGGGGAGCAGGCCCCCTGCACTGCGCCCCGTTTTCATGAAGTCAGAAAAATCGCCTCAGGCCTTCACCACTTTGGCGGCGCACTTCTTGAAGTCGGTCTCTTTCGAGATCGGGCAGGTGGCGTCCAGGGTGAGCTTGTTGACCAGGCGATGCTCGTCGAAGAACGGAATGAAGATCAATCCCTCGGGCGGCTTGTTGCGTCCCTTGGTATCGACACGCAACTCGATTTCGCCACGGCGGGTCGATACCTTGACGACATCCCCGCGCTTGATCCCCCGCTTTTCCGCGTCCTTCGGGTGCATCCAGACCACCGCATCCGGAAACGCCTTGTACAGTTCGGGCGCGCGCCGGGTCATCGAGCCGGTATGCCAGTGCTCGAGCACGCGGCCGGTGCATAGCCAGAGGTCGTAGTCCTTGTCCGGCATCTCGGCCGCAGGCTGGTATGGCAGCGCAAAGATCTTGGCCTTGCCGTCGGGGTAGCCATAGAACCGGACACCCTCGCCTTTCTTCACGTACGGATCATAGCCCTCACGGAAACGCCAGAGTGTTTCCTTGCCATCCACCACCGGCCAGCGCATGCCGCGTACCTTGTGGTAAGTATCGAACGGCGCCAAATCGTGCGCGTGGCCGCGGCCGAACTCGGCATACTCCTCGAACAGGCCCTTTTGGACGTAGAAGCCGAAAGCATCGGACTCGTCGTTGGTGTAGCCGGCCCAAGCATGGGCATGCACAGCGGGCATGTCGGCCTTGGCGAACTTGTTGACCTGGCCGTTGGCGTAGAGGACGTCGTAGAGCGTCTTGCCTTTCAGTTCCGGCACCTTGGCCACCAGGTCGGCCGGCCAGACATCCTCGACCTTGAAGCGCTTCGAGAACTCCATGTATTGCCAGAGATCGGAGCGGCACTCGCCCGGTGCCTTGACCTGCTGCCGCCACATCTGGCCACGCCGCTCGGCGTTGCCGAACATGCCTTCCTTCTCCATCCACATCGCGCAGGGCAGGATCAAGTCGGCCGACATTGCGGATACGGTCGGGTACACATCGGAAACAACAACGAACGCCTTCGGATTGCGCCAGCCGGGGTAGATCTCCCCGTTGACGTTCGGACCGGCCTGCATGTTGTTGGTGGTCGAGGTCCAATAGAAGCCGATCTTGCCATCCTTGAGCATGCGGGACTGGAGGACGGCGTGATAGCCGATCCAGTCCGGAATCGTTCCGGCAGGCAGCTTCCAGATCTTCTCGGTGATCTCGCGGTGCTTGGGATTGACCACCACCATGTCCGCCGGCAGGCGGTGAGCGAAGGTGCCGACCTCACGCGCCGTCCCGCAGGCCGAAGGCTGGCCAGTCAGCGAGAACGGCCCGTTGCCCGGCTCGGAAATCTTGCCCATCAGCAGATGGACGTTGTAGATCATGTTGTTGACCCAGGTGCCCCGCGTGTGCTGGTTGAAGCCCATGGTCCAGTAAGACGTGACCTTGGTCTTCGGGTCGGCATAGGCCTTGGCGAGCGCCTCGAGTCTGTCCTTCGGCACGCCGGAAATCTCGTGCGCCTTGTCGAGCGTGTACTCCGAGACGAACTTGGCGAACTGCTCGAAGGTGATCGGCGTGTGCTTGTTGGGATCGCCCTTCGGCTTGCCATCGGGACCGGGGTATCCGTTGTTGCCTGCCGCCTGCTCGAGCGGATGATTCGGGCGCAAACCGTAGCCGATGTCGGTAACGCCTTCGAAGAAGCCGACGTTTTTTGCGACGAACTCCTTGTTCACCGCATTGTTCTGGATGATGTAGTTGCAGATGTAGTTGA